>NZ_JAUSZL010000002.1:7626372-7931427 GCF_030817535.1 Streptomyces sp. V3I8
GGTAGGCGTGCCACCAGCGCTGGCGGCCGTCGTCGTCCGAGCCCGCCAGCAGGACGAGCAGCTCGTGCAGTTCCGGATCCCGGACACCGTACGCGTCCAGGAGCAGCCGTACGTCGGCGGGTCTGACCCCGCTGCGGCCGGTCTCGATCCGGCTCACCTTCGACTGGTGCCAGCCGACGAGGCGGGCCGCCTGCCCGCTCGTGAGGCCCGCGAGGGCACGCAGGGCACGCAGTTCGGCGCCGAGCTTCCGCCGGCGCACCGCGGGGCCGTGCTGCATGGCCGTCTCCTTCCGACCGCCGCGCCGGCGCTATGGTGTCCGGCGTCAGGCCGACGGTAGAGGACGGGGCAGTCGTCCACCCAAATACGGTCGAGCGTCGCAGAGTTCACTGCTTCGAGCGACAGATATATGCATATCTTGGTGGATCGGCACCATGAACGCCGAGGTAGTGGCACTCTGGCGCAAGCACCAGTCCGGGATCGCAGGCGAAGCCGTGCACTTCGGACGGCCTCCGGTCCCGTGGGAAAGGATGACGTCGCATGGCAGACCACCAGGAAGCCTCCGTCACTCTGCCGAGCGATCCCGCTTCGGTCTCCGCCGCCCGTACGTACGTCACGGACGTCCTGGCCGAGTGGGGGCTGCCGGCCGACTCGGAGGCCGCCGACACGGTCCGGCTCATGGTCTCCGAACTCGCCACGAACGCGGTGCAGCACACCTTCGGGCTGTCACCCACCTTCACGGTGGACATCGAGCTGGACCGTGACGAGCAACTGCGCATCGGGGTGACCGACAGCCACCCCCGGTTTCCGAAGCGTCTGCCCGCCGCCGTCCAGCAGGACAACGGCCGCGGCATGGTGATCATCCGCTGGCTGACCGCCGAGTGGGGCGGCAAGCTCACCGTCCGGCCCACCGGGGAGGGCGGGAAGACCGTGTCGATCACGCTGCCGTGGACGGCGGCGGTGGCGCCGGTACGGGCCGACTGAGGTCTAGCCGCCGGTGCTGCCGGCCGGGCCGCCGTCCGCGCTGTCCCCGCTGTCCCCGCTGCTCACGCCGCCCGCCCCGGCCGCGTTGTTCTTCGCGTTCTTGTCGGCCGCCCGCTTCACCAGGTACGGCAGGACCTCCCACAGCCCGGTGCACACGACCAGACTGGTCACCCCCGCCGCGATGCCCTCCGCCCGGTCCACCGCCACGTCCACCACGAGCAGCATGGAACCCGACAGAGCCAGCGCGAGCACGGCCAGACCGACCTGTGCGACCCGGGACGAGGCGTTCACGACCTGGGGCTTGGCACCCCGCCGGAACAGCCGTCGGTGCAGTGCGGCGGGGGTCGTGAAGAGCGCCGCCGCCAGGAGGGCGAGCAGCAGGGTGACCACGTACGTGGCGCGCTGCACCGTGTCGAGCGACGGGAAGCGGGGGGTGAAGGCGAGGGTCAGCAGGAAGGCGAAGAGGATCTGGACGCCGGTCTGGGTGACCCGCAGCTCCTGGAGGAGCTCACTGAAGTTCCGGTCGGCGCGCTCGAGCCTGGTCTCGTTGCGCTCCTCGTGGTGGTGCCGTTCGGCGGCCATGGGTGAACGAGTAACCAGTCGTCCGCCGAACACACACTCGGGACACACATCCGGGGTCCCTCGCGAGGCGGCCGCGGGACACCCGCGGCCGCCTCGCGGGTTCGATCACCTGACCCGGCCGTACCAGACGCTCTTCGTCCAGATCTTCTGGAGCTTCACCACGTCCCCGGTCTTCGGGGAGTGCCAGATCCGTCCCTTCCCGGCGTAGATGCCGACGTGGTAGACGTTCCGGCCCGAGTGGAAGAAGACCAGGTCCCCCTGCTTGCGGTGCGAGGAGGAGACGTGGTTCGTCTTGTTGTACTGGGCCGCGGCGGTGCGCGGCAGGCTCTTGCCCGCCTTCTTGAACGAGTAGAGCGTCAGGCCCGAGCAGTCGAAGCGCTTGGGCCCCGCGGCGCCGTACTTGTACGGGGAGCCCTTCTTGGAGGCCGCTACCTGGAGTGCCTTCGTCGCGTGCGTGGCCGCTTGCGCGTCGGACGCGAAGCCCGGGGCCACTATGCCGCCGCCGACGGCGGCGATCGTGAGGGCCGAGGCGGTGCCGGCCCTGCTGAACAGCGACGGGACACGATTGAGCGCAGTCATGCGCAACCCTTCGTCAGCCGCCTGTGAAGGATGACCTGTCGGATTCGGGCTGGCGAAGTTGCCCGGCCGCTGTCGCGGCTTCACCCCAAGGGCCACTCGGATCTCTCCGGCGGTCCGTCGTGCCTGGGTCCTCCACTCCTGCCGATGCACTTCTGTCGACCGGTCATCCGGGCAGCGGCAGGACTCGGCGTCCGCCCGGACCGCCCCGCCGCTTCTGGCGGGGGCTTGTCGTCGGAGGGATCTTGACGCACTGATGTCCCGAAAGCCGAGCGGAATCGGCGTTTTGTGGGCTTACTCACCACTCACCCGTTCGGGTGGACAGCCCTTTCCGGAGGTCGGTGTCGAGGGCCCGGAGGACCCCCGCACCAGCACCGGAAGGGTTCATTCCGGTCTGGAGGTACGCATGTTGCGCAAGTTCGGGGGGTCGTGCAAGGCAGTCGCGGGTACGCCGTCCGGGGGTACTCCGTACGGCCCGTTTCGGTGTCGCTCCGGACGCCCCGTCACCTGCCTGTGCGACACGGGGTGTCGGGCGTACGTCAGGTGCCGGAACCGGGCGGCAGGGCGACCCGGGCCGCCCGGCGTTCCCCGTCCAGGACGCGCAGCGCCTGCGCCAGGGTCGGGGCGTGGACCTCGTGTTCACCCCGTTGGTGCATCAGGACCAGGGCGTCGCGCAGGGCCGTGGCCCTGCCCACCAGCGCCTGTGCCGCGCGCAGTCCGCGGTAGGTGTCGCCGGGGTGTGCCGGGTTGATCCGGCCGAGCAGGTCGACCACTTCCAGGTAGCGGTCGATCAGCTCGGCCTCGGCCCGGGTCAGCGCCGGCAGCGGGGGCAACTCGGGTGGGAGCATCAGCGGTTCACCTCGGTCATGGCCACGCCTTCCCCGAAAGAGGTTCTGTAAAAAATGTACAGGACGTACGTGACGTTATGATGGGGAACATGGCCTACGAGATTCCGGTGACGCAAGCCAGGGCTGAACTCGCCGACCTGATCAACCGCGTGGTGTACGGCGCCGAGCGCGTCGTGGTGACGCGGCACGGGAAGCCTCTCGTCGCCCTGGTGTCCGCGGCCGATCTGGAGCGGCTCGAGAAACTCGACGCGGTGGGGGACGAGCGGGTGATCGGCTCGGTCTCCGGGGCGTCCTAGGCGGCTCCACGGCGCCCCCGGGCGGGGTGCTGACGGGGCGCTCGGATGCGCGCTGCCTCGTACGGGACACGCTGCCTCGTACGGGACACGCTGCCTCGTACGGGGGACGGGTACAGGGGGGGGTGGGTGCGGGAAAAGACCGTGCACCCCCGTCCGCTGCTGCGGGGGCGCACGGTCCGTCTTAGCGGGGCCGGGGTCAGGACCGGGGCCGGGGTCAGGCGGTGAGCGCGGGCTCCCGCCCGGCCGGGGCGGGGCCCGTCGCGCGGTGCTCGAGGGCGCCGCCCAGCAGGATCGCGCCGAGGCCCAGGGCCGACCACCAGGCCGGGGTGAGGGCGGGGCCCGACGCGGCGGCTCCGTCGAAGAAGGACACCGAGCGCAGGAGCGAGGCGCCCGCTCCCGGCGGCAGCCACTGGCCGATCACGCCGACCGGCGCGGGCAGCATCTCGGGGGCGGAACTCGCCCCCGAGAACGGGTTGCCGGGCATCATCATGGTGAACGCGCCGAGCCCGATGCCCGATGCCCGGTGTGCCGATCAGGGCCGCCAGGCCGGCGACGGCGGCGCTCACAGCGAGCGTCGACAGGGCCGGCGCGCCCGCCTCGGACCACCGACCGCCCGCGAAGGCCCCGAGCCGGCTGCCCGCGACGAGGGCGCCCACCGCGCCGACGGCCGCGGCGGCGGTGATCAGCGTGACCACCGCCCGGCCGCCGCGCAGCCCCAGCAGCGTCACCACGGCCCCCGCCGCGATGCCGGCGAGCGTCATGGGCAGCACGCTCGACGTCAGGACCGCGCCGCGCGGGTCGTCCGCGGCGGCGGGGACGACGTCGACGCTCTCCATCGGGGCGCCGCCGTCCTGTCGGGCCACGGCCCGCTGGAGCGACTGCGCCACGAGCGGGCTCGCGGCCGAGGCGGTGAGCAGCTTGGACCCCCGCTCGGTGACCACGACCGCTCCGTATACGGTCCGGTCCTCGACCGCCTCCCGGGCGGCGGCCTCGTCCGCGTAGCGGTGGATCTCGAAGGCCCCCTCGCGCGCCTCGATTGCCGCTGGACCTGGGCGGCCGCGGTCGCCGGACCGGCCACGCCGGGCGGCAGGTCGTGCGGACCGGTACGGGCGGCGGGCCGGGCGAAGGCCCACAGGGCGAGGGCCGCCAGGACCGGGACCAGCAGGACGACCGCTGCCGCGTGGCGGCGGTGCGGGCGGGATGAGGACCGCCGCGACGGCTGCTGCTGTGCCGGCCCCGGTGACGGCTCCGGTGTGGTCGTGGAGGGTGTGGCGGAAGTGGCGGACATGCTTCTTCCCTCGATGCGGGGCGGGACGGGGCAGGCGACGTGGCGTGGCGTGGCGTGTGGCGCGGATCCCAAAAAGAAGGATCGTTCGTCTTGGTTCCGTGCCACGTCGATGCAGGACGCGCTGAAGGAGGTGAACCTCTCGGCGGGGGGCCGTCTACCGCTACTTCAGCGGCAAGGAAGAACTGATCGCGGCCATCGTCACCGAGGTGCTCGGCGAGATCCGCACGGCCTTCGAGGACGCCGTCCGGCACACTCCGCCGCCGATGCCGGACGTGCTGCTGGGGCTGGTCATGACCGGGGTGCCGGGACTCGGAGGGGTGCCCGGGCGCGGACTGACCTGGGACGGCGACGCCTCCTTCCCGCGGCTGACGGTCCAGGTCTGGACGGAGACCCTGCGCGACGGCGACCTGGCGGCGGTGCTGCGTGAGGGCTTCGGCAGGGTGCGGGAGGTGTGGGTGAAGATCGTCGAGGGCTACCAGGAGGCCGGACTGATGCGGGCGGACGTCCCCGCCGAGCACGTCGCCAGGACCCTGATCGCCGCGGCGCAGGGGTTCGGCGCGCAGCAGGCCCTCTTCGGCGCGGCGCCGGTGGAGGTGCTGCAGGACGGTCTGCGCGCCCTGATGGGCATGGGGGCCCCGCGCTGACCCGGCGGGGCCCGTCGGACGGCAGGCCCCGACGCCCGGACGGCGGGCGCGCCGGGCGCGCCGGGCGCGCCGGAACTCCAGGATCCGCGCGTGCCGGTTAACGTCCCTGAAACGCCGCGCAACTAGCGTGCACCACCACGTCACCAGGGGTTTCCGGGGCCGGGGCGCACTCGCGCGTCCGGCCGCGTACCGCAGTCACGTCAGTCGCGTACTGCGTCCGGATCCGTCATGGTGGCTGCGGCAGCCGGACCCCGCACGGTCCGGAGCGAGGACTGTGAGGTGGGAAGCCGTGCAACTGACGCCGCACGAGCAGGAGAGGCTGCTCATCCATGTGGCCGCCGACGTGGCCGAGAAGCGCCGGGCCAGGGGGGTGAAGCTGAACCACCCCGAGTCCGTCGCCCTGATCACCTCGCACATCCTCGAAGGAGCCAGGGACGGCCGCACGGTGGCCGAACTCATGGCCTCCGGACGCCGGGTCCTCACCCGTGAGGACGTCATGGAGGGCATTCCCGAGATGATCCACGACGTGCAGGTCGAGGCCACCTTCCCCGACGGCACCAAGCTCGTCACCGTCCACGACCCGATCGTCTGACGGGGGAGCGGCAGTCATGATTCCCGGAGAGATCCTGTTCGCCGACGGACCCGTCGCCTTCAACGAGGGCCTTGCCGTCACCCGGCTCACCGTCCTCAACGCAGCCGACCGGCCCGTCCAGGTCGGCTCCCACTACCACTTCGCCGAGGCCAACCCCGGTCTGGATTTCGACCGCGGTGCCGCCCACGGCAAGCGGCTCAACGTGGCCGCCGGCACCGCCGTGCGCTTCGAGCCCGGCATCCCCGTCGAGGTCGAACTCGTCCCGATCGCCGGCGCCCGGATCGTGCCCGGCCTGCGCGGCGAGACCGGAGGAGCCCTCGATGCCTGAGATCTCGCGTCCCGCGTACGCCGACCTGTTCGGGCCCACCACCGGCGACCGCATCCGGCTCGCCGACACCGACCTCCTGATCGAGATCGAGGAGGACCGTTCCGGCGGCCCCGGACGCGCCGGTGACGAGGCCGTGTTCGGCGGCGGCAAGGTCATCCGCGAGTCCATGGGACAGTCCCGCGCCACACGCGCCGACGGCACCCCGGACACGGTCGTCACGGGCGCGGTGATCGTCGACCACTGGGGGATCGTCAAGGCCGACGTGGGCATCCGCGACGGCCGCATCACCGGCATCGGCAAGGCCGGCAACCCCGACACCATGGACGGGGTGCACCCCGATCTGGTGATCGGCCCGGAGACCGAGGTCATCGCCGGCAACGGACGCATCCTGACGGCCGGCGCCATCGACGCCCACGTGCACCTGATCTGCCCGCAGATCGCCGACGAGGCGCTGGCGTCGGGCATCACCACGCTCGTCGGCGGCGGCACCGGTCCGGCCGAGGGGTCCAAGGCCACCACCGTCACCCCCGGCCCCTGGCACCTCGCCCGGATGCTGGAGGCGATGGAGGGGTACCCGCTCAACCTCGGGCTGCTCGGCAAGGGCAACACCGTCTCCGAGGAGGCGATGCTGTCGCAGCTGCGCGGCGGCGCGCTCGGTCTCAAGCTGCACGAGGACTGGGGCTCCACGCCCGCCGTCATCGACGCCGCGCTCACCGTCGCGGACCGGACCGGCGCGCAGATCGCCATCCACACGGACACCCTCAACGAGGCCGGCTTCGTGGCCGACACGCTCGCCGCGATCAAGGGGCGCACGATCCACGCGTACCACACGGAGGGCGCGGGAGGCGGGCACGCGCCGGACATCATGACGGTGGTCTCCGAGGCGCACGTGCTGCCCAGCTCGACCAACCCGACCCGGCCCTACACCGTCAACACCGCCGAGGAACACCTCGACATGCTGATGGTCTGCCACCACCTGAACGCCGCCGTGCCCGAGGACCTCGCCTTCGCGGAGTCCCGGATCAGGCCGACCACCATCGGGGCCGAGGACATCCTGCACGACCTCGGCGCGATCTCGATCATCTCCTCCGACGCGCAGGCCATGGGGCGCGTCGGCGAGGTCATCATGCGGACCTGGCAGACCGCGCACGTCATGAAGCGGCGCCGCGGAGCGCTGCCGGGCGACGGCCGCGCGGACAACCACCGGGTACGTCGCTATGTCGCCAAATACACGATCAACCCCGCCGTCGCGCAGGGGCTCGCCCGCGAGATCGGCTCCGTCGAGACGGGCAAGCTCGCCGACCTGGTGCTGTGGGAGCCCGCGTTCTTCGGGGTCAAGCCGCACCTCGTCGTCAAGGGCGGGCAGATCGCGTACGCGCAGATGGGCGACGCCAACGCGTCCATCCCCACGCCGCAGCCGATCCTGCCGCGGCCGATGTTCGGGGCGATCGGCCGGGCGCCCGCGTCCAACTCGTTCAACTTCGTGGCACCGATCGCGATCGAGGACGGGCTGCCGGAGCGGCTCGGGCTCGGGAAGCGGTTCGTGCCGATCGAGTCGACGCGCCGGGTGACCAAGGCCGACATGCGGGAGAACGACGCACGGCCACGGGTGACGGTCGATCCCGACAGCTTCGCCGTCACCATCGACGGAGAGCTGGTGGAGGCCACGCCCGCGGCCGAACTGCCCATGGCCCAGCGGTACTTCCTGTTCTGAGGCCGGCCCCCGTAAACGACCTAGCGTTCTGAGGCGTCATGTCGCGTGCTGCGTTGCTCGTCCTGGCCGACGGCCGGTTCCCCGCCGGGGGGTACGCCCACTCCGGTGGGGCCGAGGCGGCGGTCGGGGCCGGCCGGATCACCGGGGCGGTGGACCTGGAGGAGTTCTGCCGGGGGCGGTTGCACACGGCCGGACTCGTGTCGGCCTCGCTCGCCGCCGCTGCCGCGCTCGGGGTGGATCCGGTGGAGCTGGACCGGGCCGCCGATGCCCGTACGCCGTCTCCCGCGCTGCGGGTGGTCGCGCGCAAGCTGGGACGGCAGCTGATGCGGGCCGCCCGGGCGACCTGGCCCTCGCCCGAACTCGACGCGCTGGCCCGGGAGTTCCCCAAGGGAGCCCATCAGCCGGTGGTCCTCGGGCTGACCGCCCGGGCCGCGGGACTCGGGGCGGAGGACGCCGCGTACTGCGCCGCGTACGAGAGCGTGAGCGGGCCGGCGAGTGCGGTGGTGCGGTTGCTGAGCCTCGATCCGTTCGACGCGACCGGGGTGCTGGCGCGGATGAGTCCCGGGGTGGACCTGGTCGTGGATCAGGCGGTCGAGGCCGCGCGGGAAGCGGTCGCGGGTGGAATCGGGGTGCTGCCCGCGGCTTCCGCTCCGCTGCTGGAGGTCGGGGCGCAGGCACATGCCGCCTGGGCCGTGCGGCTGTTCGCTTCGTAGGGTCAAGGACCGACAAGGAGTGTCTCTCATGCATCTCGACCACCACACCCACGACGGGCCCGCCGCCGTCAGCGCCGATGCCCAGCGGGCCGACGGGCGGCGCCGGGCCCTGCGGATCGGACTCGGAGGGCCCGTCGGGTCCGGGAAGACCGCCACCGTGGCCGCGCTGTGCCGGGCCCTGCGTGACGAGTGGTCGCTGGCCGTCGTCACCAACGACATCTACACGCGCGAGGACGCCGAGTTCCTGCTGCGTGAGGCCGTGCTGCCGCCCGAGCGGATCACCGCCGTCGAGACCGGCGCCTGCCCGCACACGGCGATCCGTGACGACATCTCCGCGAACCTCGAAGCGGTCGAGGACCTGGAGGACGAGGTCGGGCCACTGGATCTGATCCTCGTCGAGTCGGGGGGCGACAACCTGACGGCGACCTTCTCGAAAGGGCTGGTCGACGCGCAGATCTTCGTGATCGACGTCGCGGGCGGGGACGACATCCCCCGCAAGGGCGGACCCGGGGTCACCACCGCCGATCTGCTCGTGGTCAACAAGACGGACCTGGCGCCGTACGTCGGCTCGGATCTCGCGCGGATGGCCGCCGACGCGAAGGCGCAGCGGGCCGAACTGCCCGTGGTGTTCCAGTCGTTGCGGGCCGGGAGCGGTGTCGGGGACGTCGCCGCCTGGGTGCGGGCACGGCTCGCCGCGTGGGCGGCATGACGGCCGGTGCCGCCGCGGTGCCCGGTACGGCCGGCGCCGTCGGCGTGCGGGCCGTCGCGCGGATCGGTGCCCGTCCGGACGGACGGGGCGGCACCGCGCTGCCCACCCTGGAGGGCGGCGGCCCGCTGGCCCTGCGGCGGACGCGGGCCGGCGGCTGCGAGGCCAGGGTCATGCTGGTCGGCGCGATGAGCGGGCCGCTGGGCGGCGATCGTTTCACCGTCTCGGCCGACGTGGCCGAGGGAGCCCGCCTGCACGTCGGATCGGCCGCGGCCACCATCGCGCTGCCCGGCCAGGCCAAGGGGGAGGCGCGCTACGACGTACGCCTCACGGTCGAGGCCGGCGCCGAACTGTGCTGGCTGCCCGAGCAGTTGATCTCCGCGGGTGGCAGTGAGCTGCGGATGACGACGAGGGTCGAGCTCGCCGAGGGTGCCCGGCTCACGCTGCGCGAGGAACAGGTTCTCGGACGGGCCGGCGAGGAGCCGGGACGGCTCACCAGCCGGCTCACCGTGCTGCTCGGCGGACAGCCGCTGCTCGACCAGGAGCTCTCCTGCGGGCCCGGGGCACCCGGCGGATGGGACGGTCCCGCCGTGCTCGGCGGGCACCGCGCGCTCGGCCAGCTCCTCGTCGTCCGTCCGCAGTACGCGTCCCGGCCGGTCGAGCCGCGGCTGCTGGGGGAGTGCGCCGCGCTCACCCCGCTCGCCGGCCCCGGCGCCCTGGTGACCGCCCTCGCCCCCGACGCCCTGCACCTGCGCCGGACCCTCGACGAAGCGCTGCGCTCACTCGGCTGACGCCCGGCCGACGCAGCGCGGAAATACACCTCACCGCTGAACGGTCAGGGAGGTTCCGGTTATCGGATTGGCAAAGAAGACACATCGCCTCTGTTCTCAGGGACCTCACAGCCGAAAGGATCCCCGTACCGACCACGACAGCAGCAGACGACAGCAGACGACAGCAGGGGGAGAACTCTCTTGAGAGAGATGAGAAGGGTGACGGCGTTCGGCTCCGCCGGAGCGCTCGTCACGGCGACCCTGATAGCCGGCGCCGTCGCGGCCCCGACGGCCAACGCGGACATCCGCCACGGCCAGAGCGGCCGCACCGCCCCGTACAGCCACAGCAGCCAGGCGCGCGGTGCCGAACTCGCCGCCGCCCGCGCGGCCAAGGCCGGGATCGACTGGCAGGACTGTCCGGCCGACTGGGGGATCGCGAAGCCCATCCAGTGCGGCTGGGTCACGGTGCCGCTCGACTACGCGAAGCCCGACGGCAAGAAGATCAAGCTCGCCGTGGACCGCATCGGCAGCACCGGCACGAAGGCGGAGCGCCAGGGCGCCCTCGTCTACAACCCCGGCGGCCCCGGCGGCTCCGGACTGCGCTTCCCGACCC
The DNA here is from genome assembly GCF_030817535.1 of Streptomyces sp. V3I8. NCBI lineage: Bacteria > Bacillati > Actinomycetota > Actinomycetes > Kitasatosporales > Streptomycetaceae > Streptomyces > Streptomyces sp. V3I8. The sequence goes on from NZ_JAUSZL010000002.1 coordinate 7,637,024, forward strand.
GGGTCACCAACAAGAACCCGCTGTGGGTGAACACCTCGAAGGCGTACGACTTCGTGGGCTTCGACCCGCGCGGCGTCGGCCACTCGGCGCCCATCTCCTGCGCCGACCCGCAGGAGTTCGTCAAGGCGCCCAAGCTCGACCCGGTGCCGGACTCCGAGGCCGACAAGCGCGTCCAGCGCAAGCTCGCCGCCGAGTACGCGGACGGCTGCGCCGAGCGCAGCGGCGCGATGCTGCCGCAGATGACGACCCCGAACACCGTCCGCGACCTGGACGTCATCCGGGCCGCCCTCGGCGAGAGGAAGCTCAACTTCCTCGGTGTCTCGTACGGCACGTACATCGCCGCCGTCTACGGCACCCTGTACCCGGACCACGTGCGCCGCATGATCGCGGACAGCGTCGTGAACCCGTCGCGCGAGAAGATCTGGTACGAGGCCAACCTCGACCAGGACGTCGCCTTCGAGACGCGCTGGAAGGACTGGCAGGACTGGGTCGCCAGGAACGACGCGTCCTTCCACCTCGGCGACACCCGGGCGAAGGTCCAGGACCAGTGGCTGAAGCTGCGCGCCACCGCCAAGGAGAACCCCATCGGCGGTCTCGTCGGCCCGGCCGAACTCATCAGCTTCTTCCAGAGCGCGCCGTACTACGACTCGTCGTGGGTGCCGGTCGCGACCGTCTTCGGCAAGTACGTCGCCGGTGACACCCAGGCGCTCGTCGACGCCGCCGCGCCGGACCTCACCGACACCGCGGGCAACATCGCCTCGGAGAACGGCAACGCCGTCTACACGGCCGTCGAGTGCACCGACGCCAAGTGGCCCACCAGCTGGAAGAAGTGGGACCGCGACAACTCGAAGCTGCACAAGGACTATCCGTTCATGACGTGGGCCAACGCCTGGCTGAACCTGCCGTGCGCGACCTGGCCCGCCAAGCAGCAGACCCCGCCGACCGTCAAGACCGGTAAGGGCCTGCCGCCCGTCCTGATCGTGCAGTCCACGCGTGACGCGGCGACACCGTACGAGGGCGCCGTCGAACTGCACAAGCGGTTCAAGGGCTCCCGTCTGATCACGGAGAAGGGCGCGGGCTCGCACGGCGTGACCGGGCTCACCAACCCCTGTGTCAACGAGAAGGTGGAGACCTACCTGCTCACCGGCAAGGTCGGCGCGGTCGACGTGACGTGCGCGCCGCACGCCACGCCCAAGCCGTAGCGCGGACCGGCACGGCGACGGACGGGGGCGGCCGCGCAATGGCCGCCCCCGCTCGTGTTCCGGTCCCCGCCTGTGTTCCGGTCCCCACCTGTGTCCCGGTCTCCGTCCGGGTCCCGGGCCCTCAGGCCCCGCGCCCCGCGAGCCAGGCGTCCTCGGCCGCGTAGTCGAAGAGGTCGCCGTACGCCGCGACCATCTTCGGGTACGTCTCCCGCCAGTCCCCCTCCGCCAGCCGGCGCTCGATCCAGGCGACCGTCTCCGGCAGCCGGTCGGCGTACCGCGTCACCGCCCGGTAACCCAGCTCCCGCTCCGCCGCCGTCATGTCGCAGATCATCGGGTGCGGCACCGACCACGGGGTGTCGCCCACGCCCGGCGCCGGAGGCGGCCCGTCGACCAGGACGGTCTCGTTCCCGATCCCCATCACGGTGTCGACGGCCGCCGCGATCTCCGCGACCGTGGGCACGTCGGGGTCCACCGCGTTGAGCACGCGGGTACCCGGCCGGGCGGCGGCCAGCCGGACCAGCTCCGCGATGTTGTGGACACCCGCCGGATGGAAACGGCTCTCCCCGCCGTACGCGAGGACGCGCCGCCCGCGGCCGTCCAGGTTGCGCTTGACGAAGTACAGCTCGCGGGGGGTGCGGCAGTGCGGCCCGTGGACGGCGCCGGCCCGCAGCAGCGTGGTCGGCAACACGTCCGAGGCGGCGAGCAGTTCGCGCTCCAGCGCCGCCTTGCGGGTACTGTACGAGAAGTCGCCGGGCGCGACCGTGCGCTGGTCCTCCGTCAGGGGCACCGGGTAGGCGGGGAACCCGGCCGGCTCCTCCTGCGTGTCGAAGTTGCGGCCCTCGCCGTCCTCGTACACCGACACGCTGGAGATCACCACGGCCGAACCGATCCGGCCGGCCAGCGCGGTCAGCTGCCGCCCGTGCTCCGGCCCGAACGCCACCATGTCCACCAGCACGTCGCACCCGTCGCCGACCGCGGCGGCCAGCGCGGAGCCGTCGGCGCGGTCCACCCGCGCGACGCGTACCCGCCCGGGCCAGTCCCCGTCCCGTCCGCCACCCCGCGAGAGGGCGGTCACCTCCCAGCCGTCCCGGGCCAGCACGCCCACGGCCACCCGTCCGATCTGCCCCGTCGCCCCGATCACCACAGCTCGTTTCATGGAGCGACCGTAGGACGCCGGACGCCCGGGAACCCGGCCGATTAGCTGTGGGCAGAGCGGCCGGGCGGCGGGGCCGGGGCGGGCGTCAGCGCTGGGGCAGGCGCGGGAACTTGCGGGACCTCGCCTGCGCCGCCTTCTCGGCGGCCGCCTCGGCCTTCACGTCCGAGGCGTACCGGTCCACGTACTCCTGCTCGGAGAGGTTGAGGATCGCGTACATGATCTCGTCGGTGATGGCGCGCAGGATCGCCTTCTCGCCCTCCATGCCGGCGTAGCGGGAGAAGTCGAGGGGTTCGCCGAAGCGGATCGCCACCGGGTGGACCTTGGGGATCTTCCGGCCGGGCGGCTGCGCCTCGAAGGTGCCGATCATCGCGCACGGGACGACGGGCACCCCGGCCCTGAGCGCCATCACCGCGACGCCGACCTTGCCCTTGTAGAGGCGGCCGTCGTGCGAGCGGGTGCCCTCCGGGTAGATGCCGAGCAGCTCGTCCTTGCTCAGCACGCCGAGCCCCTCACGGATCGCCGCCTGGCCGGCCTCCTTGCCGGAGCGGTCCACCGGGATCTGCCCGACGGCGTGGAAGAAGGCCGCCGTCAGCCTTCCCTTGATGCCGGGCCCCGTGAAGTACTCGGCCTTGGCGAGGAACGTGATGCGCCGCTTGAGGATCGCGGGCATCAGGAAGTGGTCCGCGAACGACAGGTGGTTGCCCGCGACGATGGCGGCTCCCGTCGCGGGTACGTGCTCCAGCCCCTCGATCCGGGGCCGGAAGACCAGCCGCAACAGCGGTCCCAAAATCACGTACTTCAGGACGTAATAGAACAACGGGTGGCTCCTCGCTTCGCCGGATCGGCTCAAACGCCGCGTTCTAGCTGGTCAGTAGGTGTGTTGCGGGACGCCAGTGTATGTGAGGCGCCGTCCCCTGCAACCGCCTGAGATCGGACTCGTGCCGGCCGGTGCCACCGCCCGGCACCACCCGCCGGCGCGGCGGCCGGCTCGTTCCCGGCGGCCCGCGCACCCGCTCTCAGCCGTGATGCGGGCGCTGCTCCTGCCGTGGGGCGTCGCCGTCCCACGCGTCGGCCACCGCGGACAGGTCGTCGAGCAGCCGCCGGGTGTCCGCCGTCATACCGCCCAGCACCGGCGCGGTCTCGTACCCGCTGCGCACGAGGGCCCGGGCCAGCCGGCGGTGCGCCGCCTCCGCCGTGTCCAGGGCGCGGCGGCGCTCGTCGGCCGCGTCCCGCCGCGAGGCCAGGACGTCACCGGCCGCCCGCAACTGCGGTGCCAGGACGCCCGGTACGGAGTCCGGGAGCCGGGCCGCCTCGGACAGCGAGCGCGTGATCGCCCTGATGTGCTCGGTGATCCGGTCCCAGGTGAAGTCCCAGTCGGCGGGCGGGGGCGGCTCCGCCGAACGGCGCAGCTTCCGTCCCGGGTTGAAGCGGTAGCTCTCGTCCGACCAGCGGCGCGCGCTCCGCAGCTCCGTCACCACGTCCGCCAGCCGCACCGCGCCGTCGTACCAGCCGCGGGCGCGCTCCTGGTCGTACGGCCCCTCGACGCCGTCGGCGACCGTGTGCAGCAGGTCGGCGCAGTCCTGCGGCAGCCGCTCGCGCAGCCGGTGGACGCGCCGGGAGTGGACCGGCGGCAGGACACCGGCGTTCACCGCGACACCGATGGCCGCGCCGAGCAGGGTCTCCAGGAGCCGGTGCAGGATGTCGAAACCGCTGGACGAGCCGTAGGCGAGGACGAACAGCGCGGCCGTCGGCGCGTACAGGCCCTGACTGCCGAGCCGCGCGTAGTTGCCGAGCAGCACGGTGAGGGGCAGGGCCAGTGCCATCGCGGCCATCGTGTGGTGGGTCAGTTCGAGGGCGCCGGCCGCGAGCAGGGTGCCGCCGCACACCACCACGACCTGCTGCAGGGCGGACAGGAGCGAGCGGTAGACGGTGCTCTGCACCAGGAACAGCGCGGTCCACGGCGCCAGCAGCGCCATCGGCGCGTTCCACCACCAGCCGGCGACCGCCCAGGCCAGCAGTGCGGCGCCGGCCGCCTTGAGCGACTGGACCGCCGTGTCGCGCTCGGGCCCGGACTCCGTGACGCACCTGCGCACCGAACGCCCGACGGCGGTGGCCTCATAGGTGAGGGCGTGCCACACGTGATGCTTCCTTCCGTTCGTTCGGGCGGGGCTGCCGCAGGAGGCCCCGGGGGCGCCGGGTACCCGGCGCCCGAAGATCGGAACGGATGCTTCCGTCGCGTTCGGGGTGTCGGAAACCGAGGAAAGGGGACTCGGGCGGCGGAAGTGGCAGACGACCGGCTGGAGGAGCCCCACCATGCGTGCACTGACCTGGCAGGGGAAGCGCGATGTCCGCGTGGAGACCGTCCCCGATCCGCGGATCGAGAAGCCCGACGACATCATCGTCAGGATCACGACGACCGGTCTGTGCGGTTCCGACCTCCACCTGTACGAACTCTTCGGCCCCTTCATCGACCCCGGCGACATCCTCGGCCACGAGCCCATGGGCATCGTGGAGGAGGTGGGCCCCGAGGTCACCGCCCTGGCCCCCGGCGACCGGGTGGTCATCCCCTTCAACGTCTCCTGTCGCGACTGCCACATGTGCGACCAGGGACTCCAGTCGCAGTGCGAGACGACCCAGGTCCGCGAGCGCGGCAGCGGTGGCAGCCTCTTCGGATACACCAAGCTGTACGGGCAGGTGCCGGGCGGACAGGCGGAGTTCCTGCGGGTGCCGTTCGGCAACCGGCTGCCCATCAAGGTGCCCGAGGGGCCGGCCGACGACCGCTACGTCTACCTCTCCGACGTCCTGCCCACCGCCTGGCAGGCCGTGGACTACGCGGCGATCCCGCCGGGCGGCAGCGTCACCGTGCTGGGCCTCGGGCCCATCGGGGACATGGCCGCCCGGATCGCCCGGCACCAGGGAGCCGGCCTGGTCATCGGCGTGGACCTCGTCAAGGAGCGCCTCACCCGCGCCAGCGCCCAAGGGGTCACGTGCTTCGACGCCCGGATGAACGGCAAGGACCTGGTGGCCGCCGTCCGTGACCTCACCGACGGACGCGGCACCGACGCGGTCATCGACGCCGTCGGCATGGAGGCGCACGGCGCGCCGTTCGCCAAGGCCGCCCAGTGGGTCACCGGCCTGCTGCCCGACGCGGTGGCGCAGCCGATGATGGAGAAGGCGGGGATCGACCGGCTGGGAGCCCTGTACACCGGTATCGAGCTCGTCCGCCGCGGCGGCACGCTCTCCATCTCCGGTGTCTACGGCGGAGCGGTCAGCCCGATGCCCCTCCTGACGATGTTCGACAAGCAGATCCAGGTGCGCATGGGCCAGGCCAACGTGTGGCGCTGGGTGGACGACATCCTGCCGCTGCTCACGGACGAGGACCCGCTGGGCGTGGACACGTTCAAGACGCACGCCATGCCGCTCGAGGACGCGCCGAAGGCGTACGCGATGTTCCAGGCCAAGGAGGACGGAATGGTCAAGACCCTCCTGAAGCCGTGACGACGACCACCGCAGCAGTGACGAGAGGAGCAGCGATGACGCAGGAACCGACCCCGTCCCAGGCAGAGGGGGACCGGGGCGACGACGCCGAGAGTTCGTCCGCGGACGAGCGGGGCGGTCAGCAACCGGTGCGGCAGACCACGCCCTCCCAGGCGGAGGGGGACCGGGACGACGCCGGCGAGCAGGACGACGGCCGGGCCTGACGGTCCGGCGAACGACGGAGGTGCCCGGGCACGTCCGGTCCACGGCGGCCCGGGCGCCCCTGACGGACCGGCCGCGGATCCGGTGGGACCCGGATCCGCGGCCTTCTCCCCGTCCGCTCCCCCGGATGGCGCAAAAGCATCGAAAACCGCTGGTGGGCAATGGTTCGGCCGTGAGTGTCAGGGGTACCCAGGCGTCCCCCCGACACTTGGAGACGCGATGACTGAGAAGAACCCGCTGAAGGCCGTGGCGGCGAAGGCCGCCGAAGTGCTGCACGGGGACGGCCCGGCGGACGGTGTGCCCGGCAAGCCCGGAGTGAAGACACCTCCGGTCGAGGAGCCGACCACGCCCCAGGAGCCGCTGCCGCCCAAGGCCGACCAGGGCGCACCCGAGTACGTCAGCCCCACCGGGCGGCCGACGGGCGCGGACCGGCACCTGCGGGCCCAGGGGGAGGCCTACCTGACCACGGCCCAGGGCGCCCGGCTCCACGAGACGGACCACTCCCTGAAGGCCGGCGCCCGCGGGCCCGTCCTCCTGCAGGACCACCACCTGCGGGAGAAGATCACCCACTTCGACCACGAGCGCATCCCCGAGCGGGTCGTGCACGCCCGCGGCGCCGCCGCGCACGGGATCTTCCAGGGCTACGGCACCGCCGCGCGGATCACGAAGGCCGCCTTCCTCGCCGAGGGCGTCGAGACCCCGGTGTTCGTACGGTTCTCCACGGTCCTCGGCTCACGCGGCTCGGCGGACACGGTCCGCGACACCCGGGGCTTCGCGACGAAGTTCTACACCAGCGAGGGCACCTTCGACCTGGTCGGCAACAACATCCCGGTCTTCTTCGTCCAGGACGCCATCAAGTTCCCGGACATCATCCACGCCGGCAAGCCGCACCCCGACCGCGAGATCCCGCAGGCACAGAGCGCCCACGACACCTTCTGGGACTTCGTCACCCTGCACACCGAGGCCACCCACCACACGCTGTGGAACATGTCCGACCGGGGCATCCCGCGCTCCTACCGCACGATGGAGGGCTTCGGCGTCCACACCTTCCGGCTGGTGAACGCCGAGGGCGGCACCACCCTGGTGAAGTTCCACTGGAAGCCCAAGCTCGGCGTGCACTCCCAGACCTGGGAGGAGGCGCAGATCACCGCCGGCGTCGACCCCGACTTCCACCGCCGGGACCTGTACGACGCCATCGAGTCCGGCGCGTACCCGCAGTGGGAGCTCGGCGTCCAGGTCTTCCCGGACAACCCCGAGCAGACCTTCGAGGGCATCGACCTGCTGGACTCGACGAAGATCGTCCCGGAGGAGCTGGCCCCCGTCCAGCCGATCGGGCTGCTCACGCTGAACGCCAACCCCACCAACTTCTTCGCCGAGACCGAGCAGGTCGCCTTCCACGTCGGCCACCTGGTCCCCGGCATCGACGTCACCGACGACCCGCTGCTCGCCGGCCGGCTCTTCTCCTACCTGGACACGCAGCTCACCCGGCTCGGCGGGCCGAACTTCGGGCAACTGCCGATCAACCGCCCGCACGCCCCCGTCAACGACATGCTGCGGGACGGTATGCACCAGACGGCCGTGCACACCGGCACGGCGCCCTACAAGCCCAACTCGCTCGACGGGGGCTGCCCGTTCCTGGCCGGGGCGGACACCGGCGCGTTCATCGAGACGCCGGTCGAGGTCCCGCAGGGCCGCAAGGTGCGCGAGGCGCCTGCGTCCTACTCGGACCACTTCAGCCAGCCCCGGCTGTTCTGGCTCAGCATGACGCCGGTGGAGCGCGAGCACATCGTGAACGCCTACACCTTCGAGCTGAACAAGTGCTACGAGCAGCCCGTCAAGGAGCGGGCGCTGCGGGTCCTGGCCAACATCGACACCGAGCTGTGCGAACAGGTGGCCGCCGGGCTCGGACTGCCCGCGCCGCAGGCGACCGTGCCGCTCGTGGACGCCGAGCCCAGCCCGGCCCTCTCCCAGGTCGGGGCGGTCTGGCCGCTGGACGGGCGGATCATCGGCATCGTCACCGACGCGCAGGGCGACCTCGACGGGGTCCGCACCGTGCGGCAGGCGGTCCTGGACGCCGGCATGGTCCCGCTCGTGATCGCGCCCGCCGGCGGGGTGCTCGACGCCGGGGGCGAGCCGCTGCAGGCGCAGCGCACCTTCGCGACCGCCCGGTCGGTGGAGTTCGACGCCATCCTGGTGGCGGGCGTGCCCGGACCCGGCAAGGACGCGTTCGGGGCGCGGGACGCCAAGGCGGGGGACGCGGGGCTCGACGTGGTCGCCGACCCGCGGGTCTCGCTGCTGCTGACCGAGGCGTTCCGGCACGGCAAGGCCGTCGGGGGCTGGGCCGGGGCCGACGCGGTGCTCTCGGCTGCCGGGATCCCCGCGGGGGCCGCCGGTGTCGTGACGGCGGACAGCGGGGCGGCCGCGCTGGAGCAGGTCACCGCGCTGCTCGGTTCACACCGGGTGTGGGAGCGGTTCGGGACCGCGCTGTAGCCCGCGGCAGGACTGGACAGGACCGGCCCGGACCCGACGACGTCCGAAGCGTCGTCGGGTCCGGGCCGGCGGGGGCCGGTCGCGCCCCGCGGTGAAGCCGCACGATGGCACAGCCCGCGCCCCCCTAACGGGGCCCTTGCCCCAGCACCTTCTCCAGGGCCGCCAGGGCCGTGTGGAGCTCTTCTTCCGTGATCGTCAGGGGCGGGGCCAGGCGGATGGTGGAGCCGTGGGTGTCCTTGACCAGGATTCCCTCACGCATCAGGGACTCGCTGATCTCGCGGCCCGTACCGATCGCGGGGTCGATGTCGACGCCCGCCCAGAGGCCGCGGGCCCGGAAGCCCTTCACACCCTTGCCCAGGAGCGCCGTCAGGCCCTCCCGCAGCAGCACGCCCGACTCCTCGGCCCGGCGCTGGAACTCGCCGGTCCCCAGCAGCTCCACCACCGCCGAACCGACCGCCGCGGCCAGCGGGTTGCCGCCGAACGTCGAGCCGTGCCCGCCCGGGCCCAGCACCCCCAGCACCTCGCGCCGCGCGACCACCGCGGAGACCGGCACGATGCCGCCGCCGAGCGCCTTGCCGAGCAGCAGCACGTCCGGCACGACCCCCTCGTGCTCGACGGCCAGCGTGCGGCCCGTGCGCCCGAGGCCCGACTGGATCTCGTCGGCGACGAACAGGCAGCCGGCGCGCCGGGTCAGCTCGCGCACCCCCCGCAGATAGCCGTCGTCGGGAACGACGACGCCGGCCTCGCCCTGGATCGGCTCGATCAGCACGGCCGCTGTCGTCTCGTCGACCGCCGCTTCGAGCGCCGCGAGGTCGTTGTACGGGACCACACGGAACCCCGGCGTGAAGGGGCCGAACCCGGCACGGGCCGTCTCGTCGGTGGAGAAGCCCACGATCGTCGTCGTACGGCCGTGGAAGTTGTCCGCGGCCACCACGATCGTCGCCCGGTCCGGCGCGACGCCCTTCACGTCGTACGCCCACTTGCGGGCCACCTTGATGCCGCTCTCCACCGCCTCCGCGCCCGTGTTCATCGGCAGCACCATGTCCAGGCCGGTCAGCGCGGCCAGCGACTCGGCGAAGGCGGCCAGCCGGTCGTTGTGGAAGGCGCGCGAGGTGAGGGTCAGCCGGTCGAGCTGGCGGTGCGCGGCCGCGACCAGGGCCGGATGGCGGTGCCCGAAGTTGAGGGCCGAGTAACCGGCCAGCATGTCGAGGTAGCGGCGGCCCTCGACGTCCTCCACCCAGGCGCCCTCGGCGCGGGCGACGACCACGGGCAGCGGGTGGTAGTTGTGCGCGAGGACGGGCTCCTCGGCGCGGATCAGCTCGGCGGAGGAGCGCAGGGAACGGCCGGTCGCGACGGTCATGGGCGGATCTCCTGGGTGCAGCACTTGATGCCCCCGCCGGCCTTCTGGAACTCCGACAGGTCGACGGGGACGGGAACATAGCCGTGGCGCTCGAGCTCGCCCGCGAGGGCCTCGGCGCGCGGCGCGATGAAGACGTGGCGGCCGTCCGAGACGGAGTTCAGCCCGAACACCATCGCGTCCTCGTGACGGGCGACCACCGCGTCCGGGAAGAGCCGGCGCAGCACCTCGCGGCTGCCCGCGGAGAACGCCTGCGGGTAGTACGCGATGTTCGCCTCGGGCCCGTCGTCGAGCACGAACAGCGCGGTGTCGAGGTGGTAGAAACGCGGGTCCACCAGCTGGAGGCTGACCGTCGGTACGCCGAAGAACTCCTGCACCTCGTGGTGGGCGGCCCGCTCCGTACGGAAGCCGGTGCCGGCCAGCAGATGGCGGCCGACGAGGACCAGGTCGCCCTCGCCCTCGCACACCGCCCCGGAGCGGTACACGTCGAAGCCCGCGTTCTTGAACCACGCCTCGTACGCGATCGACTCCGGGCGGCGCTGCGGGGCGTGGAAGAGCGAGCCGAAGACCCGGCCGGCCACGACCAGCGCCGAGTTCGCGGCGAAGACCATGTCCGGCAGACCGGCGACCGGCTCCACGCTGTCGACGGTGTGGCCGTGGGCGCGGTAGGCGCGGATCAGCTCCGCCCACTGGCTGCGGGCCAGGTCGACGTCGACCTGTGTGTCCTCGTGCATCCAGGGGTTGATGGCGTACCGCACGTCGAAGTGTCTGGGTTCGCAGACCAGGAAACGCCTGGGGCGCGGCACACGGCTCATGGGCACAGAGAGGTTCCTCCGCTTTCCTGCGTGTCGGGTGGAATGTCTCAACGGTAGGAAGCGCGGGAGGGGTGCGACAAGAATCAGGAAGTGCGCATCACCGCAGGAACGCTGCGTGTTCCGGGGTCTCGACGCACGTTCGCTGCGTGACCGGGGCCGAAAGAGTGAAAACTAGGCCTCCGGAGCCGCCTGGTTCGCCCCCGCCTCCGGGCTCTCGGGGAGCAGGTGCGACAGCACCATGAAGCTGACCGTCTTGCGGATGAACGGCTCCACCCGGATCCGCTCCAGCACCTCCTCGAAGTGCTCCACGTCCCGCGCCCGCACGTGCAGCAGCGCGTCCGCGCCCCCGGTCACCGTCATCGCGGCCGTGATCTCCGGATGGTTGCGCACCACCTCCGCGAGCCGCCGCGGCGGCGCCGCGCCCTCGCAGTACACCTCCACGTAGGCCTCCGTGCGCCAGCCCAGCGCGGCCGGTCGCACCGTCGCGGTGAATCCGGTGATCACGCCCGTCTCGCGCAGCCGGTCGGCCCGGCGCTTGACCGCGGTGGCGGACAGCCCGACCGCCGCGCCGATCTCGGCGAAGCTCGTGCGGGCGTTCGCCATCAGGGCCGTCACGATCTTCCGGTCGAGATCGTCGAAGGGCGCGGACACGGGTCTCATGCGGGCACTGTATCCAGCCGCGACGACCTTGCCCGTCGCATGTGCAGGCGCACGGATTGCTCCTACACTGCGGGTTCATGCTGCGCGCCCTCGCCGTCGACGATGAACCGCCCTCCCTCGAGGAACTGCTCTACCTGCTGGACGCCGATCCGCGGGTGAGCAGTGTCGAGGGGGCGAGCGACGCGACGGCTGCGCTGCGCCGGATCAACCGCGCCCTGGAGAGCGGTCCCGGCGGCGACGAGGGCATCGACGTCGTCTTCCTCGACATCCACATGCCCGGTCTCGACGGCCTCGACATGGCGCGGCTGCTCGCCGGGTTCGCCAAGCCGCCGCTCGTCGTCTTCGTCACCGCCCACGAGGGGTTCGCCGTCCAGGCCTTCGACCTCAAGGCCGTCGACTACGTCCTGAAACCGATCCGCCGGGAGCGGCTCGCCGAGGCGGTCCGCCGGGCTGTCGAGCAGATGGACGCCGCCCCGCTGATCCCCGTGCACGAACCCGACCCGGACCACATATCCGTGGAGCTGGGCGGGGTCACCCGGTTCGTCGCCGTCGAGGAGATCACCCATGCCGAGGCGCACGGCGACTACGCGCGGTTGTACACCGCCCAGGGCAGTCACCTCGTCCGCATCCCGCTCTCCACCCTCGAGGAGCGCTGGCGCTCGCGCGGTTTCGTCCGCATCCACCGCCGCCACCTCGTCGCCCTCGGCCACATCAGCGAACTGCGCCTGGACGCGGGTACCGTGAGTGTCCTGGTCGACTCGGTCGAACTCCAGGTCAGCCGGCGGCACGCGAGGGAACTGCGGGACCTGCTGATGCGCCGGACCGCGAGCTGAGGAGGCGCAGTTGCCGCACGACCCCGCCGACCGCCGTGCCGCCGCCGACCGGCGCGTCGTCGTCACCGGACCGCCGCGCCGTACGCGCCCGCTCAGCCGCTACCGGCCGCGCACCGAGATCGACGAGCAGACCACGCTCGGCCACACCTACGTCCGCTCCCTGATGCGCAGCCAGCTGCGGGCCGCGCTCACCGTCTTCGCCGTGCTCGTCCTCCTGGTGGGCCCGCTGCCCCTGGTCTTCACCGTGATGCGCGACAGCGCGAGCGCCGAATGGATCGTGCTCGGCTTCTGCGTCTACCCGCCCCTGGTGCTGCTGGCCCGCTGGTACGTGCGCCGCGCCGACCGCAACGAGAAGGACTTCGTCCGCCTCGTCGAGGACCGCTGAGCCCGTGACCCACAAGCCCGCGGCTCAGAAGCCCGTGACCGAGAAGCCCGTGAACGAGAAGTCCGTGACCGAGAACCACCCGTGGCCGGGGAGTCCGTGAACGAGAACTACGCCGTCCCGGCGGTCGCGCTCGTCGTCGTCGCCACCGTCTTCGTCGGGGCCTTCGGCCTGCGCATCTCACGTACCACCTCCGACTTCTACGTGGCCTCGCGCACGGTCGGCCCCCGGCTCAACGCGGCCGCCATCAGCGGCGAGTACCTCTCCGCCGCCTCCTTCCTCGGCATCGCGGGTCTCGTCCTCGTCCAGGGCCCCGACATGCTCTGGTACCCGGTCGGCTACACCGCCGGCTACCTCGTCCTGCTGATCTTCGTCGCGGCCCCGCTGCGCCGCTCCGGCGCGTACACCCTGCCCGACTTCGCCGAGGCACGGCTCGCCTCGCAGGGCATGCGCAGACTGGCCGGAGCCTTCGTCGTCGGTGTCGGCTGGCTCTACCTCCTGCCCCAGCTGCAGGGCGCGGGCCTGACCCTGAACGTGCTGACCGGGGCGTCCAAGTCCCTCGGCGGCGTCATCGTCGCGGTCGTCGTGGTGGCGACCGTCGCCGCGGGCGGCATGCGCAGCATCACCTTCGTGCAGGCCTTCCAGTACTGGCTCAAGCTCACCGCCCTGCTGGTCCCCGCGCTCTTCCTCTTCCTGGCCTGGCAGGACGACGGGGCGCCGCGGCCCGCCTTCGACGAACCGGCCATGTTCCGCGAGCACCGGGTCGTCCGCGTCGACGCCGCCCTCGACCTGAAGCTCGACGGGCCGCTCACCGTCACCGCGGACGGCACGGTCGACGGCGTCCGGTACGAGGACCGGCGCGTCCGGCTGCCCGCGGGCGTCCACCGCATCGAGAAGGACACCCGGCTCTCCTTCACCCGGGGCGACCCCGTGCCCGTCGCCGACCGCGGCAGCAACGGCGGCATGTCCACCTCGCTCGCCGCGGGCCGTGAGGAACGCCCGCTGTACGCCACGTACGGGCTGATCCTCGCCACGTTCCTCGGCACCATGGGGCTTCCGCACGTCGTCGTGCGCTTCTACACCAGCCCGCACGGCGTGGCCGCCCGCCGCACCACCGTCGCCGTGCTCGGCCTGATCGGCGCCTTCTACCTGCTGCCACCCGTCTACGGCGCACTCGGCCGCCTGTACGCCCCCGAGCTCACCCTGACCGGGGACGCCGACGCCGCCGTGCTGCTGCTTCCCGGCCGGGTGGTCGGCGGCCTCGGCGGGGACCTGCTCGGCGCCCTGGTGGCCGGCGGGGCCTTCGCCGCGTTCCTGTCCACGGCGTCCGGGCTGACCATGGCGGTGGCGGGCGTGCTCACCCAGGACGTGCTGCCTTCCCGGGGCGTACGGCACTTCCGGCTCGGCACGGTCCTCGCCATGATCGTGCCGCTCGCGGCGAGCATGCTGGTGGGCGGGCTGCCGGTCGCCGACGCCGTGGGGCTCGCCTTCGCCGTGTCCGCCTCGTCGTTCTGCCCCCTGCTCGTCCTCGGCATCTGGTGGCACCGGCTCACCCCGCCCGGTGCGGCCGCCGGGATGCTCGTCGGCGGCGGCTCCGCGCTCCTCGCGGTCGCGGCCACCATGGCCGGCTTCCCGAGGACGGGGACGCTGCACGCGCTGCTCGCCTGGCCCGCGCTGTGGTCGGTGCCGCTGGGCTTCCTCACCATGGTCCTGGTGTCGCTGGCGACGCCCCGGCGGGTGCCGGCCGGGACGGCGGCGATCCTCGCCCGCTTCCACCTCCCCGAGGAACTGGCCGGGGGGCAGGTACGCACGGAGGTCAAGGAGATCAGGGCATGAGCGGATTCCTGGCGGGACTGTGCGTGGCCGTACTGCCGCTCCTCGCGGCCGGCTTCTGGTTCGGCCGGCGCACCGCGCGCTCACCGAGCCCCGGCGGTCTCGGCACCCCCGTCGAGCACGCCACCTTCGAGACCCTGCACACCGCGTCGCTCGCCGCGCCCCCGCTGCGGGCCGGCCTGACCGGCGAGACGGCCCGCAGGTCCGCGCGGCGGCTGCGCACCCTGCTCGGCACCGACGCGCTCTGCCTCACCGACCAGGACACCGTGCTGGCCTGGGAGGGCGTCGGCGAGCACCACCGGGACCAGATCATGGAGCGGATCGGCGGCCCGCTGGAGACCGGCCGCGGGGAGGCCTTCCGCCTCGCCTGCGACGAGCCCTACTGCCCGCTGCGCTGGGCCGTCGTCGCGCCGCTCACCGTCGACGACCGGGTGCACGGGGCGCTCGTCGCCTGCGCGCCCCGCGAGTCGGCCGTACTCGTCCGGGCCACCGGGGAGGTCGCCCGCTGGGTCTCGGTCCAGCTGGAACTGGCCGACCTCGACCAGTCCCGTACCCGGCTCATCGAGGCCGAGATCAAGGCGCTGCGGGCCCAGATATCCCCGCACTTCATCTTCAACTCGCTCGCGGTGATCGCCTCGTTCGTGCGCACCGACCCCGAAAGGGCCCGTGAACTGCTGCTGGAGTTCGCCGACTTCACCCGCTACTCGTTCCGCAGGCACGGCGACTTCACGACCCTCGCCGACGAACTGCACGCCATCGACCACTATCTGGCGCTGGTCCGGGCCCGCTTCGGCGACCGCCTCGCGGTCACCCTGCAGATCGCCCCCGAGGTGCTGCCGGTGACCCTGCCCTTTCTCTGCCTGCAGCCGCTGGTCGAGAACGCCGTGAAGCACGGCCTGGAAGGCGGTCCGGGCAAGGTCGACAAGAGCCGGATCAACATCACCGCGCGGGACGCGGGGGCCGAGGCCCTCGTCGTCATCGAGGACGACGGCCCCGGCATGGACCCCGGTCGGCTGCGCCGCATCCTGGCGGGGGAGACCGACCCCTCGGACGGCATCGGTCTGTCGAACGTCGACGACCGCCTGCGACAGGTGTACGGCGACGACTACGGACTCGTCATCGAGACCGCGCCGGGCGCGGGTATGAAGATCACCGCCCGGCTGCCCAAGTACCAGCCGGGCGTGCATTCGGCGGGGCCCGTCAGGTAGGGCGCGTCGCCACCATCGCCAGCGTGATCAGTCCGAGCACCACCCAGCCGAACCACAGCCAGCCGCTGCTGCCGAGCGCCACCGTGTAGGCGGTGACCATCACCAGGCCGCCGACGGTGAGCACTCCCATGGTCTTCGTGGAACCGGGCATCGCGACACCCTCCTCATGGTTCGTCTCCCCCCATGGTGCCCCGTCCTGGCGAATTGCGGTACAGACCACGAAATGAGTTCCGGAGTTCCAGGCGCTCCTGCCCACCCAGGAGGAGGTTTCGTAGGTGTTCGGATCATGCCCGTAGTCGTTCGGCGGCATGTTCGCCCGACAGGCCGCGGTCGCCTGCTCCCTCGCCTCCCGCAGACCGATGTCCTGGCCCAGCTGCAGGAAATCGAGGACCTTCTGCCGGTGCGGGCCCTTGCACGAGACCAGCTTGGCGCTGTTGTCGCTGATCACGTCGAGACAGTCGCGTTTCTGCATGGTCGCCGTGTCGGTGAACGTGGTCCCCGGCGCGCGGTGGTTCCCGAGCGGGCCGAAGAGCGCATGTCCGGTCGCGTCGAGCAGGAGGCAGGCGACGCGACGGCCGGCGGCGTCGAAGCCGTCGTCGGTCCGCAGTACGGCGTAGGACCTCACGGCCGCGAGGCTCTTGCGGGTTCGTTCGGTGCGCCGCTCGCACCGGCCGGCCCCACCGGAGCGGGCCTCGTCCGCCGACGCGACCTCGAAGACCGCCATCACCTGGCCCTCGGTGCCGCCGCTGCGGCATTCCCGCACGACTTCGAGCCTCGGCCGACCCGTGAAGGGGGCTGCGCCCCGCCAGTCGGCCGCGACGCAGTCGCCGTCCGCGAGCGGCTCGGCCAGTCCGACCGCATCCCCGTACGGCTTGGCGTCGCCGGTGTGCGGCTCGCCGATGGCGTACCACGTGCCGGCGCCCGCGAGGGCCAGCCCGGGCGCGGCCCCCAGCACGGCCGGCAGGACACACCCGCGGCGCCGGCGCCGGACGGCCTGCGCCGGGGGAGGGCCGTAGCCCTGCGGGGCCCGGGGGACCGGCGGGGTGCGGGGCGCGGCCGTGTCGGTGGCGGCGCCCGCCCACGGCGGCTCCGAGCCCTGGTCGAGCCGGGTCCGCGGATGCGGCTGGGGCGTCAGGATCGCGGACAGCGCGGCCGCGGTCCCCTCGGCGGTGATCCGGTGGACCGGGTCCTTGGTGAGCATGGCCGACAGCAGCGGTTCCAGGGCGCCCGCGCGGAGCATGGGGCGCGGCTCCTCCAGGACCACGGCGGTGAGCGCCGCGAGCCCCGACTCGCGGTCGAAGGGGCCGTACCCCTCGACGGCGCAGTAGGCAGAAAAGCAATCCTCCGGACCACGGTTTTCCCGGTCCTGGACAAGCACGCGTGCATGGTCATGACCGCTCCCCCCCGGCTGCGGTTCCCCCGAACCCCGCAGAACCGAAGCAGGGCGTCACGCATCATGCTACTGAAGGGAAAAGCCTTTTCGGCCAAGGAGAATTTCCGAAAGGCGGAGAGTGGCCGGAAAAAGGAAAAGGGGTCAGCGACCGCGTGCGTCGAGTGTGGCCAGATAGGCGTTGTACGCCTCGAGTTCCTTGTCGCCGTCCCGGTCGGCGGCCCGATCGGAGCGCCGGGCCTGCCGCTCCTCGGAACGGTGCCACTGGAAGAGCAGCGCCAGCAGCACGAGCACGGACGGGATCTCGCTGAACGCCCAGGCGATGCCGCCCGCGGCGGTCTGGTCGGCGAGGGCGTCGATGCCCAGCGAGGCGGGCGGGTTCTCGTACGTCGTGACCATCGGCCCGGAGGCCATCATCAGCGCGATGCCGAAGAACGCGTGGAACGGCATACCGGCGAACAGCTCCAGCATCCGCATCAGGTAGCCCGGCCGGTGCGGACCGGGATCGACGCCCATGATCGGCCAGAAGAACACCAGGCCGACGGCGAGGAAGTGGCACATCATCGCGATGTGCCCGGTCCTCGATTCCATCAGGAAGTCGAAGATCGGCGAGAAGTACAGCGCGTACAGACTGGCGATGAACAGCGGGATCGTGAACGCCGGATGCGTGACGACCCGCATGAGCCTGCTGTGCAGGAACATCAGGAGCAGCTCGCGCGGCCCCTTGCGGTCGCGTCCGGCGGCCGGCAGCGCGCGCAGCGCGAGGGTGATGGGCGCGCCGAGCAGGATCAGGATCGGCGACAGCATGCTGATCACCATGTGCTGCACCATGTGCACGCTGAACATGACCATGCCGTAGTCGTTCAGTCCGGTGCAGAGCACGAGCATGACGGTCAGGACGCCGACGACGAACGCCACGGTCCGTCCGACCGGCCACGCGTCACCGCGCCGCACCAGCCGCAGCACGCCCCATCCGTACAGCCCGAGCCCCACCAGGCAGGCGACCAGGAAGAACGGGTCCGGGGACCACTCGAGTCCCCGCCCCAGCGTGAACGGCGGCAGATCCATGGTCGTGCCGTGCCCGCTGTGATCCATCCGCCGGCTCCTGTTTCGTACTGATTGGGCGCTGTCTGTCCACACCCAGACTAGAACCGTCCCCGGCGGAGCCCGCGACCGGGTGGGCGCCTAAAGAACACACTCCGCCTCGGCGTACCGCTCCTCCGGGACGGTCTTCAGCGTCTCGACCGCCTCCGCGAGCGACACCATCACGATGTCCGTCCCCCGCAGCGCGGTCATGTGGCCGAACTCACCCCGGTGCACCGCCTCCACCGCGTGCCATCCGAACCGCGTGGCGAGCACCCGGTCGTACGCGGTCGGCGTCCCGCCGCGCTGCACGTGACCGAGGATCACCGGCCGGGCCTCCTTGCCGAGGCGCTCCTCCAGCTCGATGGAGAGCTGCCGGGCGATGCCCGCGAAGCGCTCGTGGCCGTAGACGTCCTTGCGGCCCTCGTCGTAACTCATCGTGCCCTCGCGGGGCTTCGCGCCCTCCGCGACGACGACGATGGCGAACTTCTTGCCCGCCGAGAAGCGTTCACCGACCTTGGCGGCCAACTCGGCGATGTCGAAGGGGCGCTCCGGCACGACGATCGCGTGGGCGCCGGCGGCCATGCCGGAGTGCAGCGCGATCCAGCCGGTGTGGCGGCCCATGACCTCGACGATCAGGACGCGCTGATGGGACTCGGCGGTGGTCTTCAGCCGGTCGAGGGCCTCGGTGGCCACACCGACGGCCGTGTCGAAGCCGAAGGTGACGTCCGTGACCGCGATGTCGTTGTCGATGGTCTTCGGCACGCCGACGATCGGCAGGCCGCTGTCCGACAGGAGACGGGCCGCCTTGAGGGTGCCCTCGCCGCCGATCGGGATGATCGCGTCGAGCCCGAGGTTCTCGAGGTGACCCCTGGCCCGCTCCACCCCGTCCCGCAGGTGCGCGGGCTGGACCCGGGAGGAACCGAGCATCGTGCCGCCGCGGGCCAGGATGCCGCTCACCGCGTCGAGGTCGAGCTTGAGGTGGTCGCCCTCCAGCAGGCCCTTCCAGCCGTCCCGGAAACCGATGACCTCGTCGCCGTGGTCGACGACGGCGCGGTGTACGACGGACCGGATGACGGCATTCAGACCGGGGCAGTCGCCGCCGGACGTGAGCACACCAATACGCATAGTCCGGAATACCTTCTCAACGTGGGCCGGGAACCGGACCACGCTGTCCGGCAGGACGCCGCCACCCTACCGGCGCCGGGGGGCGGATCCGCAGAGTGCGTCCGCCTGCTGGACGTGCCCGCACAGGTGAGCGGGCACGTCGCCGGATGGGCTTCGTCCCTGAGGTCAGGCGGGCTGCTGAGCAGCCGCGATGCGCTCGGAGCGGAGCGCCTCGTACCACCGGTCGTCGATCGGCGGCAGCGCGTTGACGTCGAGCGCCAGCTTGAGCAGCAGATCCGCGATCAGCGGGTTCCTGGCGAGCACGGGCCCGTGCATGTAGGTGCCGAAGACCGTGTCGTTGTACGCGCCCTCCGTGCCGTCGCCCGTCCCGTTGCCCTTGCCCAGGCGCACGTTCGCGAAGGGGCGGGCGGTGGGACCGAGGTGGGTGACGCCCTGGTGGTTCTCGAAGCCGGTCAGCGGGGGCAGACCGAGGCGCGCGTCGATGTCGCCGAACACGTCACCCACGCACCGCTCGCCCTCGCCGCGCGTGGAGTGCACGTCGAGCAGACCGAGACCCGGCTCGCGCTGGCCCAGGTCGTTGATGAACTCGTGGCCGAGGATCTGGTAGCCGGCGCACACCGAGAAGACGATCGCGCCGTTGCCGACCGCCCGCTCCAGGCCGCCGTCGCGGCGCAGCCGCTCGGCCGCGAGGCGCTGCGGACGGTCCTCGCCGCCGCCGATGAGGTAGATGTCACCCGAGGTGGGGATCGGCTGGTCGCTGCGCACGTCGAGACGGGCCACGTCCAGGCCGCGCTGGCGGGCCCGGCGCTCGACGACCAGCGCGTTGCCCTGGTCGCCGTACGTGCTCAGCAGGTCCGGGTAGATCCACACGAGCCGAAGGCTGTTGTCGCTCATTCTCTTCGTCCTCCGGGGTTCAGTTGCCGACACGACGCCTCAAGTCCTGGAAAGCGGTGTAGTTCGCGATGACCTCGATCCGGCCGGGCGGCGCGAGCTGCACCGCCTGGTCGAGGCTGTCGCACACCTGGAACGACTGGTTCGCGACCTCCAGGCGCACGGCCAGGTCCAGCTTGCGGTCGCCGAGCACGAAGATCGGGTGACCGGTGAGCCGGGTGTAGTCGACGTCCCACAGCCAGGAGGTGTCGGTGCCGTCGGCGCCGCGCGCGTTCACCGACAGGATCACCGGGGTCGGCGGCGGGTCGATCAGGGAAAACGTTTCGAGCCAGCCCGCCGGGTTCTTGGCGAGCAGCAGCCGCAGGTCGCGCTGCATGAACTGCACGACGTCGTAACGTCCGGCCACGGCCTGCACCTGGTACATGCGTTCCAGGGCGACCTGCGGCGGTACGCCGAAGACGGCGGCGACGGCCGCCGACGAGGCGGCGTTCGCCTTGTTGGCGCGGCCCGGCAGCTGGAGGTGGATCGGCCAGGCCGAACCGTGCGGGTCGAGGACGTGGTCCCCGGAGAGCGCCCAGGTCGGCGTCGGGCGGCGGAAACCGCACTCGCCGCAGAACCAGTCGTCGCCGGGGCGCTGCATCACACCGCCGCAGGACGGGCAGGACCAGGCGTCGTCCTTCCACATCTGCCCCGCGGCCACCCACACCACGTTCGGCGAGGAGGACGCGGCCCAGACGACCAGCGGGTCGTCGGCGTTGGCGACCACGACGGCCTTGGACCCGGCCAGGCCCTCGCGCCAGTGCTCGGCCATCATGCGGGTCTCGGCGGCGCGGTCGAGCTGGTCGCGCGAGAGGTTGAGCAGGGCGATGCACTTGGGATCCGTGTCCCGCGCCACCCCGGACAGGTACTTCTCGTCGACCTCGATCACGGCGAACCGTGATTCCGAGCCGCCGGCCAGCGCCGAGGTGATCCCGGCGGGCATGTTGGCGCCCAGCGCGTTCGACACGACGGGCCCCGCGGCCTGCAGCGCCTCGGCGATCAGCCGCGTGGTGGTGGTCTTGCCGTTCGTGGCCGACACCAGGATGACGTCCAGGTGCTGGGCGAGCCTGGCCAGCAGGTCGGGGTCGAGTTTGAGCGCCACCCGGCCGCCGATCACCGATCCGCTGCCGCGGCCTGCGGCGCGTGATGCCGCCGCGACCGCCTTGCCCGCTGTCACGGCGAGCTTGGCCCGCGGTGACAGCGGGTCCGAGTTGCCTGCCATCAGTTCCCGATCCTCCTTGCGTACGGCGCCGCGCACTGCCCCCGGCAACGTGTGACCCTCAGCCTACCGAGATCCGCTCGCGGGCCCGAACCGCGGCACCACTCCGACGGGCCCGCGACAGTGAGGACCGTACCCTTGCGGCCATGCGACACGGCTCTATCCCCGGCGCCCGAGGGCGCGTTCTTCCCCTGACCCTGCTCGGCGACCCCGTGTTGCGCACACCGTGTGAAGAAGTCACGGACTTCGGTCCCCAACTGGCGCGGCTGGTCGAGGACATGTTCTCGACGATGTACGCGGCGCAGGGGGTCGGGCTGGCCGCGAACCAGGTCGGGGAGTCCTTGCGGGTGTTCGTGTACGACTGCCCCGACGACGAGGAACGTCGGCATGTGGGGCATGTGGTGAACCCGCGGCTCGTCGAGGCGGACGGGATGGTGCTGCGGGGGCCGGAGGGGTGTCTGTCGCTGCCCGGTCTGGAGGCGGGCACCGAGCGGTACGACCGTGCGGTGGTGGAGGGGGTGACCCTGGACGGGGCGCCGGTGCGGGTGCACGGGAGCGGGTGGTTCGCCCGGTGCCTGCAGCATGAGTGCGATCACCTTGACGGTGGGCTGTACGTGGACCGGGTGACGGGGTGGCGGCGCCGGCGGGTGATGTGGCAGGTGGGCCGGGCCGCGTGGAGGCGCGGGGGTGCGGGTGCGGGAGGCTGAGGAGGGTGGCCGTGTGCGGGGGCGTTGTGGCTGTTCGCGCCGTTTCCCGCGCCCCTGGACGGTCGGCCGCGGATCAGAAGCCCGGGCCGCCCGCCCTGTCGCCCGCCGCCGCCAGGCGGCCCCAGAGGAGGTCGGCGAGGGCGCGCACCAAGTCGGCCCGGGAGCAGGGGCGTTCGCCCAGCCACCAGTCGCCGGCGGCGTGCATCATGCCGACGATGCCGTGGCCCCAGACCCGGGCCGACTGCTGGCCGCCGGGGCCGAGGTCGACGCGCTCCTCGATGACGTCGGCCAGCTCCTCGCCCATACGCCGCAGCAGGGGGAACGAGTACGCCCCCACGTCGAAGCCCAGGCCCCGGTCGCTCTGCGCGCCGCCCTCCGAGGGGTGCATCAGGAACCGGTACACCTGCGGGCGGGCCTCGATCGCCGCGAGGTAGGTGTCGAGGGTGGCCTCCACCCGCTCCCGGCGCTCGGCGGGCGCGTCCAGCGCGGCGCGCAGCGCTCCGAGGAGGGCGTCGGTGTGGCGCTTGGCGAGGGCCGCGTAGAGTCCGCCCTTGTCGCCGAAGTGGCGGTACAGGATCGGCTTGGTGATGCCCGCCTCCGCCGCGATGGCGTTCATCGAGGCTCCCGGACCGTCGCGGAGCACCACCCGGTCGGCGGCCTCCAGCAGCTCGCGCCGTCGGCGGTCGGCGGACCTCTGCTGATCGGTCCGCTGCGTGGTGTCCATGAGCTCTCCCCACCCGTGCTGATTCGGTGACGCCTGCGCAACGTAACACCACCGGTCCGCCGTGCCTCGAACGGGCTGCCGAGCAGGGATGCGGAGTTGACTTTTACTACCGACGGGTAACAGGCTACGGTTACCGCAAGTAACACATGAGTGCAGCGCTGGAGGGGTCATGGCCGAGTTCACCATGGAGCTCAACGACGAACAGAAGGAGGTCCGGGACTGGATCCACGGCTTCGCCGCCGACGTCATCCGCCCCGCGGCCGCCGAATGGGACGAGCGGGAAGAGACTCCCTGGCCGGTCATCCAGGAGGCCGCGAAGGTCGGCATCTACTCCCTGGACTTCTACGCCCAGCAGTACTTCGACCCCACCGGCCTCGGTATCCCCATGGCCATGGAGGAGCTGTTCTGGGGCGACGCGGGCATCGCCCTGTCGATCGTCGGCACCGGCCTCGCCGCCGTCGGCGTCCTCGCCAACGGCACCGAGGAGCAGATCGGCACCTGGATCCCCCAGATGTACGGCGACGCCAACGACGTGAAGGTCGCCGCGTTCTGCTCCTCCGAGCCCGACGCCGGCTCCGACGTCGCCTCGATGCGCACGCGCGCCGTGTACGACGGGGCCAAGGACGAGTGGGTGCTCAACGGCACGAAGACGTGGGCGACCAACGGCGGCATCGCCAACGTGCACGTCGTGGTCGCGGTGGTGGACTCCGAGCTGGGCTCCAAGGGCCATGCCTCCTTCATCGTCCCGCCGGGCACTCCCGGTCTGTCCCAGGGCCAGAAGTTCAAGAAGCACGGCATCCGCGCCTCGCACACCGCCGAGGTCGTCCTCGAGGACGTCCGGGTCCCCGGGTCCTGCCTCCTCGGCGGCAAGGAGAAGCTGGACGAGCGGCTCGCCCGCGCCCGTGAGCGCGCCAGGGCCGGCAAAGGCGAGCGGCTGAAGAACGCGGCGATGGCCACGTTCGAGGCCTCCCGCCCGGCCGTCGGCGCCATGGCGGTCGGCACGGCGCGGGCCGCGTACGAGGTGGCCCTCGACTACGCCCGTACCCGCGAGCAGTTCGGGCGGCCGATCATCGACAACCAGGGTGTCGCGTTCCAGCTCGCCGACATGCGTACGTCGATCGACGCGGCGCGGCTGCTGGTGTGGCGGGCCTCCTGGATGGCGGTCAGCGGGAAGCAGTTCACCTCCGCCGAGGGGTCCATGTCCAAGCTGTTCGCCAGCGAGACCGCCAAGAAGGTCACCGGGCAGGCGATCCAGATCCTGGGCGGCAACGGGTACACGCGGGAGTACCCGGTCGAGCGGATGCACCGCGACGCGGCGATCTACACGATCTTCGAGGGCACGAGCGAGATCCAGCGGTTGGTGATCGCGCGCACGCTGTCGGGCATGCCGATCCGGTAGCGCCGCGCAGGGTGCTGTCCGATGCGGAACGCGGGTCCGTCGTGGCTGAGCGCGCAGTTCCCCGCGCTCCTGCACGACGGGGCTGCGCCCCGGTTTCTCGCCCTTCAGGGGCGCGGGGAACCGCGCGACCGGCCCCCACCGGGCCCGCACTGTCCCACGAGCCGAAAGCTACCCGTGCCGCAGCGGCGTCAGCTGCTCGATGTCGTACCGCGACCGCAGCTCCTCGATCGCGGCCACGTCCGGCGGGCCCTCCGCATCCAGGATCTTCAGCAGCTCCTCGAAGTAGCGCTCGTGGTCCGGCGGCGGGGACGCCTGGAAGAACATCTTCGCCGGCGTGTCCGTGGGGTTGGCGAACGCGTGCGGACAGCCGGGCGGTACGACGATCACCGTGCCCGGCGTCGCCCGCACCACCCGGTTGCCCGAACCCGACTGCCAGCGCTGCCAGCGGTCGGGTGTGCGGACCAGCGGCTCGAAGGCGAGCACGTCCAGCTCGCCCTCCAGGACGTAGAACAGCTCCTCGCTGCGCGTGTGCACGTGCGCGCCGACGTCGAAGCCCGGCGGCACGACCACCTCGAAGCTGGACGCCGCCCGCGAATGCGTGCCGGTCACCTTGAACGTCACGTGCTGGGCCGGGGTCCGGACCGTACGGCCGTGCCCCGGAGGCACCAGCAGGCCCTCGGGCGGCGTGAGCGCGTTCACCAGGTGACGGGCAGGGCCTCGGGCCCGCGGATCAGCGCGCCGCGCCGCCACGGCACCTCGTCCGCCGAGACGGACAGGCGCAGCGTCGGGATCCGGTCGAGGAGGGTGTTCACCATCAGCTCCGACTCCAGGCGGGCGAGCATGGCGCCCACGCAGTAGTGCGGACCGTGCCCGAACGCCACATGCGGGTTGGGCCCGCGGTCGAAGTCGATCCGCTCGGGGTCCGGGAAGACGTCCGGGTCCCGGTTGGCGGCCAGGTAGGACACGTAGATCGGGTCGTCCTTCCTGATCCGCACGCCGTGCAGGACGACGTCCTCGGTGGCGATCCGGGACAGGCCGACGGCGTTGCGGTGCGGGATGTACCGCAGCAGTTCGTCGAGGGCCCGGGGGCGCAGCTCCGGCTCGTCGCGCAGCCGGTCGAACAGCGCGGGCCTGGTCATGAGGATGTAGAGCATCTGCCCGGTGTTGTTGGTGACGGCCTCGCCGCCGATCTGGATCGGGCCCGCCAGCGCCACCGCCTCCTCCTCGGTGATGTCACCCCGGCCCACCGCCGCGCCGAGCAGCGAGGTCACGTCCTCACCGGTGGCGTCGCGGCGCTCCGCGATCAGTTTGCGGAAGTAGACCTCCATGTCCCGCTTGGCCCGCTCACTGGCCGCGGCGCCCTGCGAGGACGAGAGGATCGCCTGCGTCCAGGTGTGCAGGGTGTGCCGGTCGTCGGCCGGGACCCCCATCAGCTCGCAGATGACCTTCATCGGGAAGGGTGCCAGCACCCGGTCGATCAGGTCGGCCGGCGGTCCGTCCCGCAGCATCTCGTCGACCATCGTGTCGAGCGTCCGCCCGGCGCCGGCCCGCAGACGCTCGATGCCACGCGTGGTGAACGCGGCGTTCACCGCCCTGCGCAGCCGGGAGTGGTCGGGCTTGTCGACGAAGCTCATCGCGCCGGCCGCCGGGATGAAGTGCGGTGCGAGGCGGGTGACCTCGCGGCCGAGCACCGCCGCGCGGCTGAAGCGCGGGTCGTTCGTCACCAGCCGTACGTCCTCGTAGCGGGTGACCAGCCAGGCCCAGCCCTCGCCGTTGGGGAGCTGGATGCGGTTGATCGGGCCCTCGCGCATCAGCTCGGACAGGACGGGGTCGAAGTCGACCCCGGTCAGGTCCAGGGCCGGCCAGTGCCGTACCGGGGGAGCCGCCGCCGTCTCTTCGCTCAGGGTCATCGTGCCGCCGTCTCCTTGTCGTTCCTCCGGTGCCCGTCGCGCGCCCGCCGCCCGTCGTCCGTGCGGTGCCAGCGGCCCAGGGCCATCTCGGCCGTGATCCCCGGTCCGAAGCCGGCGAGCAGGCCGCGGGCCCCCTCGCGGGCGCCCCCCTCGTCGAACAGCCGGCGCAGCGCGTCCAGGACGACGGCGCTGGCGATGTTCCCGTACTCGGTGAGCGTCGCCCGGCTGAACCGGAAGGCCTCCGGCTCCACCTGGAGAAACTTGCTCAGGTCGTCGAGGATCCGCGGGCCCCCGGCGTGGATGATGTAGAAGTCCAGGTCCGAGGCGTCCCAGCCGTGCTGGCCCGCGAGTTCCTGGAGGGCGGGGGCCAGCGGCTCCATGGTGGCCGGCACCCGCTTGTCCAGCAGGAAGTGGAAGCCGGTGGCCCGCACGTCGTACATGATCCAGTCCTCGGTCCTGGGGATCAGGTACGAGCCGTTGCGCTCCAGGCGGATGCCCTCGCCGCCCTGTCCGCGGACCACCGCGGCGGCGATCCCGTCGCCGAACAGGCCGTTGCACAGCAGCGAGCCCACGCCGAGGTCGGTCGGCTGGTAGCACAGCGAGCAGAACTCGCAGGCCACGATGAGCGCGTTGGCCTCGGGGTAGGCCGAGCAGAAGTCGTGCGCCCGGTTGATCGCGGCGCCGCCGGCCGCGCAGCCGAGCTGTGCCATGGGTATCTGGCGGGTGTCGCTCCTGAAACCCATCTCGTTGATCAGCCACGCCGTCATCGAGGGCATCATGAAGCCCGTGCACGAGACGTAGATGATCACATCGATGTCGGCGGGCCGGACCTCCGCGTCGTCGAGCGCCCGCCGGACGACGGCCGGGACACGGGCCTTGGCCTCGGCCTCGTACACCTTGTTGCGTTCCGCGAAGCCCGGATGCTTCAGCGTCTCCTCGATGGGCTGCACGATGTGCCGCGTGCGTACGCCGGTGTTCTCGATCAGCCTCAGCGCGAGCGGCAGTTGGGGGTGGTCCGGATGGCGGGAACGCGCCAGTTCGAGCGTCTCCTCCATCGTGATGACGTATTCCGGAACGGAGACCGCGGGTCTGCACAAAGTCGCCATGAGCCTGCGCCTTCTCTCGCCCGCCGGGACGCGCTCTCCTCGGCAGTGGGTGGTCCCCCCACGATCACCCGGGAGAGCCCGGATATCGCGCGGGACTACGCCAGACCGGGGACAGCGCTCCCGGAGAGGGCCCGGTGAAGGCGCGCCCCTTCAGAGGCGCGGGGAACCGCGCGAGCCGGGGGCATCCCGGCCGAAGGCCGGGGGGCCACGACGCACCGGCACCGTGCGAACGACCGCAGTGCTCCCGTTAACCGCCGGAGGTCGTCCCGCTGCTGTGCGCGATGCACGCCACATCGATCCGGTCGGCCAGCTTCGCCAGCTCGATCGTGAGCGCGGCGACGGTGTCCTCGTCGAGCCCGTCCTGCCCGGCCTCGACCAGATGCAGCCACCGTCCCCCCATCGTGCGCAGCAGCTTGCTCACATCGGCGGCAGCCACCTGCAGGGTCCCGCGGTCGTCGACGATCAGAGGCAGGGTCACTTCGCGGTTCACAGGGGGGATCGTAGCTGCGGAACGCTCACGCTCCGTGCCATACGGTGGTGATGTTGCAGAACTCTCGGATTCCGTGCCCCGACAGCTCACGCCCGTAACCCGACCGCTTGACCCCGCCGAACGGGAACGCCGGGTGGGACGCCGTCATCCCGTTGAAGTAGACACCGCCGGCCTCCAGATCCCGTACGAACCGCTCGGTCTCGGCCTCGTCGCGCGTCCACACGTTGGAACTCAGTCCGAACGGCGTGTCGTTGGCGATGGCCACCGCCTCGTCCAGGTCTGCCGCCCGGTAGAGCGTGGCGACCGGCCCGAACGTCTCCTCCTGGTGGATGCGCATCTCGGGGGTGATGTCGGCGAGGACCGTCGGCGGGTAGTACCAGCCGTCCCCGTCGGGCAGCTCCCCGCCGCACAGCACGGTCGCCCCGGCCTCGACGGCGTCGTCGACCAGTTCCGTCAGGTCGTCGCGGCCCTGCTCGGTGGCGACCGGCCCGACGTCCGTGCCCTCGTCCAGCGGGTCGCCGACCGTGAGGGCCTTCATGCCCTCGGTGAAGCGTTCGGCGAACGCGTCGAAGACGTCCGTGTGCACGATGAACCGCTTGGCGGCGATGCAGGACTGCCCGTTGTTCTGCACCCGGGCCGTCACCGCGGTCTTCGCCGCCCGCTCGATGTCGGCCGAGGGCATCACCACGTACGGGTCGCTGCCGCCCAGCTCCAGGACGGTCTTCTTGACCTCGTCCCCGGCGACCGAGGCGACCGCGCGGCCGGCCGGTTCGCTGCCGGTCAGGGTGGCCGCCTTGATCCGCGGGTCGCGCAGGATGTCCTCGATCGCGCCCGAGCCGACGAGCAGCGTCTGGAAACAGCCCTCCGGGTAGCCCGCCCGGCGGAACAGGTCCTCCAGGTAGAGGGCGGTCTGCGGGACGTTCGAGGCGTGCTTGAGCAGCCCGACGTTGCCGGCCATCAGCGCGGGCGCGGCGAAGCGGACCACCTGCCAGAGCGGGAAGTTCCAGGGCATGACGGCGAGGACCGGCCCGAGCGGGCGGTAGCGCACCAGGACGCGGGAGGCGCCGGAGTCCTCCGCGTCGGCCTTGGCGCCCTCCTCGTCGGCGAGGAGCTCCTCGGCGTGGTCGGCGTACCAGCGCATCGCCTTCGCGCACTTCGCCGCCTCGGCGCGGGCCTGCTTGACGGGCTTGCCCATCTCGGTGGTCATGATCCGGCCGATGTCCCGCGCGTCGGCCTCCAGGAGGTCGGCCGCTCGGTGCAGCAGACGCGCGCGCTCGGCGAACGAGGTGGTGCGGTGGGTGCGGAACGCCGCCTCCGCCGTGGCGAGGCGGTGCTCGATCTCCTCGTCGCCGAGGGCGTCGTAGGTCTTGAGGGTTTCCCCCGTTGCCGGGTTCACGGTTGCGATGGGCATTGCTTCTTCCTCCTGGTGCGGTACGTCGGGTGCGGGTACGTCGTGGTCCCCCAGCCTTCGGCCGGGAGGTGCCCCCCCAGCTCGCGCGGTTCCCCGCGCCCCTTCTGCACGCCTCTGACGGGGCGTGCCCAGAAAGGGCGCGTGCCCCTCTCGTCAGCGCATATGCGCTTCCAACCGGTCCAGGAACTCCGCCTGGGCCCTGACCAGTACGGCTCTGGCGCGGTCCAGGGACAGCCATTCCACCCGGTCCAGTTCGGGGACCTCCTGGAAGCGGCCCGAACCGCGGGGCCATTCCATGCTGAACGTGCCGGGGACCGTCGTCGCCGGGTCGAGGTCCGCCTCGACGGCCCAGACCGTGACGATCTTGCCGTTCGCCTGGGTGACCTCGCCCAGCGGGACGGCCTCGCCGTCGGGCGGCGGCAGACCCAGCTCCTCCTGGAACTCGCGGCGGGCGGCGTCCCAGGCAGGTTCGCCGGGCTCGTACTCGCCCTTCGGCACGGACCACGCCCCGGCGTCGCGCCGGGCGAAGAGCGGACCGCCCATGTGCCCGAGCAGCACCTCGACGCCCCGCTCGGAGCGCCGGAACAGGAGCAGGCCCGCGCTGCGTCGCACGGCGGCGCTCACGGGGCGACCCCCGGGTGCGCGGCGAGCACCGTCTCCACGGTGTCGGCCTCCGCCGGGCTCTTGTCCTCGCGGTGACGCAGCACCCGGGCGAAACGCAGGGCGACACCCGCGGGGTAGCGGGTGGAGCGCTGCAGACCGTCGTACGCGATCTCCACGACCAGCTCGGGACGGACGGTCACCACCGGGCCGCTCTCCCCGACGGGGTCGACGGCGAGCTCCTTCAGCCGCTCGGTCTGCCAGGCCAGCATCACGTCGGTGAGGCCCTTGAAGGTCTTGCCCAGCATGGCGAACGAGCCGTCCGGCCTGCGCGCCCCCAGGTGCAGGTTGGAGAGCTTGCCGGTGCGCCGCCCGCTGCCCCACTCGGCGGCCAGTACCACCAGGTCGAGTGTGTGGACGGGCTTGACCTTCAGCCAGGAGGCTCCGCGGCGGCCCGCGCTGTAGGGGGCGTCGAGGGACTTGAGGACCACGCCCTCGTGGCCGCGCGCGAGCGTGTCGGCAGCGAACCGCTCGGCGGCGGCCCGCGCCGCCTCGTCCGTGGGGTCCGGCACGAGGAGGCGTCGTACGCGCATCGGCTCGGGGACCAGCCGGGCGAGCTCCACGTGGCGGTCGGCGAACGGCAGGTCGAGCAGGTCCCGGCCGTCCACGGCCAGGACGTCGAAGAAGACGGGGGAGACGGGCACGGTCCCGGCGGCGGTGGTGACGTCCACCCGGGAGCCCACGCGGCCCGCGGTCTCCTGGAAGGGCCGGGGCCGCCCGTCCGCGTCGAGCGCGAGGACCTCGCCGTCCAGGATGAAACGATCGCCCCGCAGCTCCCGTGCGGCCCGGGTGATCTCGGGCAGCCGGCCGGTGATGTCGTCGAGGGTGCGGGTGTACACGCGTACGACGTCGCCGTCGCGGTGCACCTGGACGCGGATGCCGTCGAGTTTCTCCTCGACCACACAGGTGCCGAGCTTGTCGACGGCCTCGGCGACGGACGGGGCGCTGTGCGCCAGCATCGGCCACACGGGCCGGCCGACGGTGAGCCGGAACTCCTCCAGGGACCCAGGCCCTTCGGCGAGCAGCCGCTCGGCCACCGTCTGCAGCGAGCCGGCCAGCATCACCGCCCTGCGTACGTCGGCGGGGGGCGCCCCGGTCGCCCGGGCCAGTCCTTCGACCGCTAGGGCGTCGAGGGCGCCCTGCCGCAGCTCTCCGCCGAGCAGTGCGAGCAGGAACCTCTGCTCCGGCCCGGTGGCCGCGCCCATCAGTTCCCCGACCAGGCGGGCCCGCCGCGCCTGCGAGCCGGCGCCGGAGACCGCGCCGAGTTCCGTGAGGCGGGCGTCCACCTCCCGCACGGTCAGCGTGGGCCGCTCGGCGGGCGGGACGGGCGTGCCGAGGGTCTTCCAGCCGACGCCGAGCCGCCCCTGGGGCAGGCGGCCCGCCAGATAGGGGATGACGATCGGCACGTCGGCCGCCTCCGCGTCCCGGAACAGCTCCGCGAGCAGAACGGTCTTCCGGGTCCGCGCCGAAGTGGCGGCGACCTCCTGGGACACCTGGGCGAGCCGGGACAACAGCATGCAGTCATGGTGCTACGCGGACGCCCGGTCTACACCTGGACGGACGGGTCCGCGCCCCCGGGCGCACATGGTCCCGCGGGCCACCCCCGAGCGGCAACGGCACTCCGCCCACCCACCCGAACGCCACCGCGCCCGTCCGGCCACCTGCCCGAACGCCGCCCTCGCCCGGCCGGCCGGCCGCCCGAGCGGCGCTGCGCCGGGCGCCCGCCTGCCCGCGTTGCGTCGCCCGACCGCGTCGCGCCACACCGTGCTGCGCCGCCCGCCGGCCCGTCCGGCGCTGCGCCGCCTGCCCGGCCAACCGCCTGCCCGGGCGCCGCTGCGCCCGTCCGGCCGCCCGAGCAGCGCTGTGCCGGGCGCCTGCCTGCCCGCGCTGTGCCCCCCGACCGCGTCGCGCCACACCGTGCTGCGCCGCCCGCCGGCCTGCCCGCGCTGTGCCGCCCGGTCGCGTCGCGTCGCCCGGCCGGAGTGGCGCTTCCGCTCGGGCGCGCTCTCAGGTCCGGGCCGTCGCGTCGAGGTCCGCGAAGAGGAGTTCTCCGTTGATCGTGGCGCCGGCCCGGTAGCCGCCGCTCGCCGCGTTCACGACCTGCTCGCCGAAACCGGTCGCGTTGCCCGCCGCCCAGACGCCGGGCACGCTCGTCAGACCCGTCGCGTCGACCGCGGCGTACGAGCCGAACGGTGTCTCCTGGAGCGCTGCGCCCAGCCGTTCCAGCAGGCCGGTGCGCGGGACGGGCCGGGGCGCCACGAACAGCACCGCACGCTCGTGCGCCGTGCCGTCCGCGAGCCGGACCGCGGTGAGCCGGTCGTCGACGACGTCCAGGCCCGCGACCTCACCGGGCACCACGGCGACCCCGGCCGCGGCGAGCCTGCGCAGGTCCTCGTCCGTCAGCTCCTCCTCGGCGACCGTGTGCAGGAACAGGGTCACGTCCTTGGACCACTGGGACACCATCAGGGCCTGGTGCACGGACATCGGGGTCGTGGCCAGCACGCCGAAGGCCTGGTCGCGCACCTCCCAGCCGTGGCAGTAGGGACAGTGCAGCACGTCGCGGCCGAAGCGTTCGGCGACCCCCGGCACCTTCGGCAGCTCGTCCGCGAGGCCGGTGGCGACGAACAGCCGGCGCCCGTGCACCACGCGCCCCCCTTCCAGCGTCACATCGAACTCCCCGCCCGCGTCCCGCGCCACGTCCACCGCCCGGCCCCGGACCAGCTCCACGCCGTACCGCGCGATCTCCTCGCGGCCCACGGCCAGGAACTCCGCCGGCGCCATCCCGTCCCGGGACAGATAGCCCTGCATGTGCGCGGCGGGCGCATTGCGCGGCTCACCCGCGTCGATCACGAGCACGCTGCGGCGCGCACGCCCCAGGACGAGCGCCGCGGACAGTCCGGCCGTGCCGCCGCCGACGACGACCACTTCGTACGAATCGGTCATGGTGACCACCTCCACCGAGAAGGTCGCCCCGAAGCACCCTTGTTGACAAATCCCTTTGCCGAAACTGCAATACCTGTATGAGCGAGCACCAGGGCCACCAGGACCATGACGGCCACGAGGACCGTGACACGGAGGGCGTCCTCGCGGAGGTCGGGCCCCGGCTGCGCCGTATCCGCAAGGAACGCGGTGCCACCCTCGCGGGCCTGTCCACCGCCACCGGCATCTCCGTCAGCACCCTCTCCCGGCTGGAGTCCGGCCTGCGCAAACCCAGCCTGGAGCTGCTGCTGCCCATCGCCCGGGCCCACCAGGTGCCCCTGGACGAACTGGTGGGAGCGCCGCAGGTGGGCGACCCGCGCGTCCGCGCGGCGAAACCGATCGTCATGCACGGCCGTACGCACTGGCCGCTCACCCGCCAGCCCGGCGGTCTGCAGGCCTACAAGGTGCTCGAACCGAAGCGCAAGCAGGAGCCGGACCCGCGCGTCCACGAGGGCTACGAGTGGCTGTACGTGCTGTCGGGGCGGCTGCGCCTCGTGCTCGGCGACCACGACGTGGTGCTCGGCGCGGGGGAGGCCGCCGAGTTCGACACCCGCGTGCCGCACTGGTTCGGGTCGACGGGGGAGGGGCCCGTGGAGTTCCTGAGCCTCTTCGGGCGGCAGGGGGAGCGGATGCACGTGCGGGCACGCCCCAGGAGGAGCGGGCAGGGGGACTGAGGCCGACCGCCACCGACTGTTCCCTGATCGGCAAGCGACCGCTTAGTATGCGTGGGACCGCGAGGTGCGAACAGTACCGACACAGTCCCGTGGAGGCCCCGCATGCAGGCATGGCAAGTGCACGAGAACGGTGAGCCCGGTGAGGTGATGCGGCTCGCGGAGGTGGAGCGGCCCACGCCCGGCGACGGCCGGGTCCTGCTCAAGGTGCGCGCGGCGAACATCAACTTCCCGGACGTCCTGATGTGCCGGGGGCAGTACCAGGTCAAGCCCCCGCTGCCGTTCACGCCCGGCGTGGAGATCTGCGGCGAGACCGAGGACGGCCGCCGGGTCATCGCCAACCCCGCGCTGCCGTACGGCGGCTTCGCCGAGTACGCCGTCGCGGACGCCGCGGCCCTGCTGCCCGCGCCCGAGGCACTGGACGACGCCGAGGCGGCCGCCCTGCACATCGGCTACCAGACCGGCTGGTTCGGCCTGCACCGGCGGGCCCGTCTGGAGGCCGGCGAGACGCTGCTCGTGCACGCCGCCGCGGGAGGGGTCGGCAGCGCGGCGGTGCAGCTCGGGAAGGCGGCGGGGGCGACCGTCATCGGCGTCGTGGGCGGCGCGGACAAGGCCGTGGTCGCCCGCGGACTGGGCTGCGACGTCGTCGTGGACCGGCGCGCCGAGGACGTCGTCGCCGCCGTCAAGGAGGCCACCGGCGGCCGGGGCGCCGACGTGGTCTACGACCCGGTCGGCGGGGACGCCTACACCCAGTCCGCCAGGCTCGTCGCCTTCGAGGGCCGGATCGTCGTCGTCGGCTTCGCCAGCGGCACGATCCCCAGCCCGGGGCTCAACCACGCCCTGGTGAAGAACTACTCGATCATGGGCCTGCACTGGGGCCTCTACAACACCAAGGACCCGAAGCTGGTCCTGCGCTGCCACGAGCAGCTGACCGAACTGGCCGCCCGCGGGGCGATCAAGCCGCTCGTCAGCGCCCGCGTGCCGCTGGCCGGTGCCGCCGACGCCGTCCAGCGGGTCGCCGACGGTGTGACCACCGGCCGGGTCGCCGTGGTGCCCTCCCTCGGGGACACCGCTGACCACACCCTCGCGAACGGAGCCGCCGCATGACCGACGCCGCGAGCGGGGGCGCAGCGGTGGACGCCGCCGGACTGCGCCGCCGCACCCAGGAGCTGCTGGCCGCCCACCCGGTCGCCACCACCGGCCGCACGGACTTCCTCAAGGCCCGCTTCGACGCCGGCCTCGCCTGGGTGCACTACCCGGAAGGGCTCGGCGGCCTCGGCGCGCCGCGCTCCCTGCAGGCCGTCGTGGACGCCGAGCTGGAGGCCGCGGGCGCTCCCGACAACGACCCGCGACGCATCGGCATCGGCCTCGGCATGGCCGCGCCGACGATCCTCGGCTTCGGGACCGAGGAGCACAAGCGCCGCTTCCTGCGGCCCCTGTGGGTGGGCGAGGAGGTCTGGTGCCAGCTGTTCAGCGAGCCGGGCGCGGGCTCCGACCTGGCCGCACTCGGCACCCGTGCGGTCCGTGCGGGCGACGCGTGGGTGGTCAACGGGCAGAAGGTGTGGACGTCCAGCGCCCACGTCGCCCGCTGGGCCATCCTCATCGCCCGCACCGACCCGGACGCGCCCAAGCACCGCGGCATCACGTACTTCGTCTGCGACATGACCGACCCCGGTGTCGAGGTGCGGCCCCTGCGCCAGATCACCGGCGAGGCCGAGTTCAACGAGGTGTTCCTCACCGACGTCCGCATCCCCGACGCCCACCGCCTCGGCGAGATCGGCGACGGCTGGCGGGTCGCGCAGACCACGCTCATGAACGAGCGGGTCTCCATCGGCGGCATGCGCATCCCCCGCGAGGGCGGGATGATCGGCCCCATCGCGAAGACCTGGCGCGAACGCCCGGAGCTGCGCACCCACGACCTGCACCAGCGGCTGCTGAAGCTGTGGGTCGAGGCCGAGGTGGCGAGGCTCACCGGTGAACGCCTGCGCCAGCAGATGGTCGCGGGACAGCCCGGCCCCGAGGGCTCCGGCATGAAGCTCGCGTTCGCCCGCCTCAACCAGGAGATCAGCGGCCTGGAGGTCGAACTCCTCGGTGAGGAGGGGCTGCTGTACGACGACTGGACGATGCGCCGCCCGGAAATGGTGGACTTCACCGGCCGGGAGGCCGGCTACCGCTACCTCCGTTCCAAGGGGAACAGCATCGAGGGCGGGACCAGCGAGGTCCTGCTGAACATCGTCGCCGAACGCGTGCTGGGCCTGCCCTCCGAGCCGCGCACCGACAAGGACGTCGCCTGGAAGGACCTCGCCCGATGACCCCGACGACAACGCAGCGCGCACAGCCCGACCTGCTGTACTCGCAGGACGAGGAGGCGCTGCGCGCCGCCGTCCGCGACCTGCTCGCCGACCACTGCGACCCGGCCGGCGTGATCGCCCGTACCGAGTCCGGCGCGCCGTACGACCGCCAGGCGTGGAAGGCGCTCGGCGAGGGCATGGGCCTGGCGGGCCTGCTGGTGCCCGAGGAGCGCGGCGGCCAGGGCGCGGGCCACCGTGAAGTGGCCGTCGTCCTGGAGGAGCTGGGCCGCTCGGTCGCCCCCGTGCCCTATCTGACGAGCGCGGTCGTCGCCACCGAGGCGCTCCTGGCGTGCGACGCCGACGACCTGCTGGCGGAGCTGGCGTCCGGCCGGCGCGTCGGTGCCCTCGCCGTCGCCCTGAACGTCGCCCCGGGCGCTGCCTGCACGACCGTACGGGTCGAAGGCGGCACCCTGCACGGGGAGTTGACCGGTATCGCGGACGCGGCCGCCGCCGACGTGCTGCTCGTCCCCGCCGAGGACGGCGGGCTGTACGCGGTCGACGCGCAGGCCGTGACCGTCACCGCGCAGGTGTCCCTGGACCTGACCCGGCCGGTCGCGAAGGTCGTCCTCGACGGAGCGCCCGCCCGCCGGATCGGCGACGCCGCCCCCGCCGTACGGCGCGCCCTGCGGACCGGCGCCGGACTGCTCGCCTCCGAGCAACTCGGCCTGGCCGAATGGTCCTTGACGGAGACGGTCCGCTACCTGAAGGAGCGCAAGCAGTTCAACCGCCCGGTCGGCGGCTTCCAGGCGCTCAAGCACCGGCTCGCCCAGCTGTGGCTGGAGACGGTCAGCACCCGGGCCGCGGCCCGCAACGCGGCCGACGCGCTCGCCACCGGCAGCGCGGACACGGACGTGGCGGTCGCCCTCGCCCAGTCGTACGCGGCGCCGGTCGCCGTGCACGCCGCCGAGGAGGCGCTCCAACTGCACGCCGGGATCGGGATGACCTGGGAACACCCGGTCCACCTCTACCTGAAGCGCGCCAAGGCCGACTCGATCGCGTACGGAACGGCGGGCAGCCACCGGGAGGCGCTGGCGAAACTGGTGGACCTCCAGGCCCCCTGACCCTCGGACACGCACGCGCGTGCTGCGCACGGCACGAAGGCCCGCTCCCTCCGCAGGGGGGGCGGGCCTTCGGTTTTTCCCGCCGCACTCCTTGCCTTCATGCATAATTGCGAACTGTTCGCAATAACTGATCATCTGCATTAGGGGTGGGGCGGCGATGAGGGCCGGATCGATACGAGGTGCGGGTGCCCTGGCGGCAGCGGCCGTTCTGACGGCCGGCTCCGCCGCCTGTTCGGCACCGGGCGAGAGCGACGGCGGGGGCGCGGCGACTTCCGCCGTCGTCGGCATCGCGTACGAACCCGAGACCCTGAGCCCGCTCCTGGGCTTCGGCAAGGACGGCAACTCCAAGATCTTCGACGGGCTGCTCACGCACGACGCCGACCTGGAGCTGAAGCCCGCGCTCGCGGCGGCCCTGCCGAAGGTCACCGACGGCGGGCGCACCTACACGTACGAGCTGCGCGAGGGCGTGAAGTTCAGCGACGGCGAGCCGTTCACCGCCGAGGACGTCGTCTTCACGTACGAGACGATCCTCGACGAGGGGACCAACAACCCCTCCAAGGGCGAACTGGACGCGATCGAGCGCATCGAGGCGAAGGGCGACGGCACGGTCGTCTTCCGGCTCAAGTACCCCTACGCGCCCTTCGCCGAGCGCACGGTGCTGCCCATCGCGCCGGAGCACCTGGCCGGCGAACAGGACGTCAACACCGGCTCGTTCGGGACGAAACCCGTCGGCACCGGCCCGTACAGGCTCGCCAGGTGGTCCAAGGGCGAGCAACTCGTGCTGGAGGCCAACCCCGGGTACTGGGGCGGCGCTCCGAAGATCGGGCGCTTCACCATGGCGATCATCAAGGACGACGACGTGCGCGCCACCCGGCTGCGCTCCGGCGACCTCGACGGCGCGATCCTGCCGCCGAACCTGGCCAAGGCCTTCGAGGGGCCGGGGCGGAAGACGTACGCGGCCAAGAGCTTCGACTACCGCACGGTCACCCTGCCGACCGGCAGCAAGGTCGCGGGCGACACCGCCGTGCGCCGCGCCCTCGACGTCGCCGTCGACCGGCAGGCCATGCTCGACGGCATCCTCGAAGGCGCGGGCAGCGTGGCCCACGGCCCGGTTCCGACGGACAGTGAGTGGTTCACCGACGGCACCGAGCGGACGTACGACCCCGAGAGGGCGCGGACGATCCTCGACGGGGCCGGCTGGAAGCCCGGCGAGGACGGCATCCGTACGAAGGACGGCGTCCGCGCGAGCTTCCCGCTCTGGTACGTCTCCGGCGACAAGCTCCGCCAGGACCACGCCCTCGCCTACGCCTCCGACGCCAAGAAGATCGGCATCGAGATCAAGGTGCAGGCGGGCACCTGGGAGGTCATCGAGCCGCGCATGCCCGAGGACGCCGTCCTCGCGGGCGGCGGCTCACCGGCCGACCCGGACTTCGACCAGTACCCGCTCCTCAGGTCCGACCTGGCCGGCGACGGCTTCAACAACATGGGTCGGTACGACAACGCGAAGGTCGACCGGGCCCTGGAGACCGGCCGCGAGAGCGGTGACCGGGCCGAGCGGAAGGCCGCCTACGACACCGTGCAGCGCGAGCTGGTGAAGAACCCCGGCTACACCTTCCTGACCCACATCGACCACCTGTACGTGGTCGACGACCGCTTCGGCGAGCTCACCACGCAGGTCGAACCGCACGACCACGGTCTCGCGGCCGGACCGTGGTGGAACGTCGAGGACTGGCGGCCGTGAGCGGGCCGCCCTGGGGCGCCATGGCGCGGCTGGCGGGGCGGCGGGCCCTGTTCGCCGTCCCCGTCCTCGGGACCGTCACGTTCGGCGTCTTCGCGATCGCCGCCGCTTCACCCTTCGACCCCGTCAAGGCGTACGCGGGCACGGCCGGGCTCAGCGCCTCGCAGCGGACCCTCGACCAGTTGCGTGCCAACCTGGGCGCCGACCGGCCCCTGGTCACGCGCTGGTGGGAGTGGCTGACGTCCGCCGTACGGGGCGACCTCGGCGACTCCGGCGCGCTGCGGCAGCCGGTCGCCGAGGTCATCGGCGAACGCGTCGGCTGGTCCGTCCTGCTGGCCGCCACCGCGTTCCTCCTCGCCGTCCTGCTGGGCGGCCTGCTCGGGGTCCTGGCCGCGCGCAGGCCGGGCGGCTGGACGGACAGGGCCGTCACCTCGCTGGCCTACACCCTGGAGGCGGCGCCCCCGTTCTGGCTCGGGCTGCTGGTGATGTGGCTGTTCGCGCTCCACCTGGGCGTGCTGCCCGCCGGCGGTCTCACCGACACCGGGAACACGGTGGTCACCGCCGGCCAGGTCGCGCGCCACCTCGTGCTGCCCGCGGCCGTGCTGGCGCTCTCCCAGCTGCCGTGGTTCGTGCTGTACGTCCGCCAGGGCGTCGGTGACGCGCTCCAGGAGGACCCCGTCCGCGGCGCACGCGCGCGTGGACTCGCCGAGCGCAAGGTCCTGCTGGGGCACGCCCTGCGGTCCGGGATGCTGCCGGTACTGACCCTGATCGGCTCACGCGTACCCGAACTCATCACCGGGGCCCTGCTCGTGGAAACCGTCTTCAGCTGGCCCGGCATCGCGGCGGCGACCGTCGAGGCGGCCACCGCCGTCGACTTCCCGCTGCTGGCCGCGCTGACCGTGCTCGCCACGATCGCCGTCCTGGCCGGGAACCTCCTCGCGGACCTGCTGTACGGGCTCGCGGACCCGAGGGTGGGCTTCGATGGCTGAAGCGAACCGGATCTCCGCGGAACCGGCGAAGACCGAGGTGTGGCGGACGCGCGCCGTCGTGCGGCGCTCCACGCGCGCGTGGCGGGTGCGCGGCTCCGCCGCCGTCGTGACCGTGCTGGTCCTGGCCGTGCTCCTGGTGCCGCCCTTCGCCCAGCTCGACCAGCAGGCCGTGGACCTGGCGGCGAAGCTGCAACCCCCGTCCTCGGCCCACCCGTTCGGCACCGACGACGTCGGCCGGGACCTGCTGCTGCGCTGTGTCCACGGGCTGCGGGTCTCGCTGCTGGTGGGCGTGGTCGCCGCCGTCGTCGCCACCGTGGTCGGCACGGCCGTCGGCGCGCTCGCCGGAGCCCTCGGCGGGTGGCCCGACCGGCTGCTGATGCGCCTGGTGGACGTCTTCGCGTCCGTGCCGCATCTGCTCCTGGGCATCTTCATCGTCGCGATGTTCCGGCCGGGCGTGTGGCCGGTCGTCGTGTCGGTCGCGCTCACCCACTGGCTGTCGACGGCCCGGATCGTCCGCGCGGAGGTGCTGTCGCTGCGCTCCCGCCCCTACGTCGACGCCGCGATCTCGGGCGGCGCCTCCCGGTACCGGGTCGCCGTACGGCACCTGCTGCCCGGCGTGCTGCCCCAGGCCGGGCTCGCCGCCGTGCTGATGGTGCCGCACGCCGTCTGGCACGAATCCGCTCTGTCCTTCCTCGGGTTGGGCCTGCCCACGCACCAGGCCAGCCTCGGCACGCTGGTGCAGGGCGCACGCGGGTCGCTGCTCGCCGGCGACTGGTGGCCCACCCTCTTCCCCGGCCTGTGCGCGATCGTCGCCACCCTGGCCGTCGCGGGCCTCGCGGGCGCCTGGCGCGAACGCCTCGACCCCCGCCGCCGATCGGAGCTGATGCTGTGACACCGCGAACCGACCGGACCGGCAGCGGGAACGTGCTGTCCGTGCGAGGGCTGTCCGTACGCTTCCGGATGCGCGACGGGGCGTACGTACGCGCCGTCACGGACGTCTCCTTCGACCTCGCCGCGGGGGAGTGCCTGGCCCTCGTCGGCGAGAGCGGCTGCGGCAAGTCGGTGCTCGCCTCGGCCCTGCTGGGCCTGCTGCCGGCAAACGCCTCGGTCGCCGGCTCGGCCGTGCTCGGCGACGGCGGGCCCGGTGCCGACGGGCTGGACCTCCTGGCGGCGGACGAACGGGTGCTGGCCCGCCGGGTGCGAGGCCGCCGCGTCGGACTCGTACCGCAGAGCCCCGCGGCGCACCTGACCCCTGTGCGCACCGTCCGCTCACAACTCGACGAGACCGTACGGGAATTGACAGGCGGCTCCGGACCGGAAGGCGTGCGGACCGCCGCCGGACGGGCCTCGTTCCCCGAGGATCATCTCGACCGTCATCCGCACGAGCTGTCCGGCGGACTCGCGCAACGGGCCGCCACCGCGCTCGCCCTCGTCGGGGACGCGCCCCTGCTGCTCGCCGACGAGCCGACGACCGGCCTCGACCGCGACCTCGTCGAGCGGACCGTCGACGAGCTGCGCCGCCACACCGGCGACCACCGCGCCCTGCTGCTGATCACCCACGATCTCGCGGCGGCCGGCCGCATCGCCGACCGCGTGGCCGTGATGTACGCCGGACGCCTCGTGGAGATCACCGACGCCGCCGCCTTCTTCGGCGCGCCGGGCCCACGCCACCCCTACGCGCGCGGCCTGCTGAACGCCCTGCCCGAGCGGGACTTCACCCCGATCCCGGGCCTGCCGCCCGAACTCGGCGCCCTGCCGCGGGGCTGCGCCTTCGCGGCCCGCTGCGGACGGGCGAGCGAGGAGTGCGAGGCCGTACCGGAGCTGACGGCGGGCGTCGCCTGCCACCACGTGGCGGTGGCCCGTGCTTGAACTGCGGAACGTCACAGCGGGCTACGACCGCCGCGCCCCCGTCGTGCGGGGAGTCTCCCTGACCGTGCGGGCGGGGGAGGCCGTGGGTCTCCACGGCCCCAGTGGCTGCGGCAAGTCCACGCTCGCGCGGGTCGCCGCCCTGCTGCACCGGCCCGACGCCGGACAGGTGGTCCTGGACGGAGAGCCGGCGGGTGGTTGGCGGCACCGCGCGCCCAGGGCCCAGCGCACCTCCTTCGGGGTCGTCTTCCAGCAGCCGCGCCTGTCGGCCGACCCGCGGCTGTCGCTCGCGCGGCTCATCGCCGAACCGCTGCGGGCCAACGGCCGGCCGGTGGACGCCGTACCCGAGTTGGCCGAAACCGTCGGGCTCACGGCGGACCTGCTCGGCCGCCGGCCGCACGAGGTCAGCGACGGCCAGTTGCAGCGGGCCTGTCTCGCCCGGGCGCTCGCGCTGCGGCCGCGCTGGCTCGTCTGCGACGAGATGACGGCGATGCTCGACGCCTCGACCACGGCCGCGCTGGTCGGCGTCGTCGAGGCCTACCGGCGGGAGAGCGGGGCGGGCCTGCTGGCCGTCGGGCACGACCGGGTGCTGCTGGAGCGGTGGTGCGACCGGACGGTGGGCTGGGCCGGACAGGCATCGGGGTGAACGTCCGCCGGAGGTGGTCCGGCGAAGTGAACACACCGGGACGGTCCGGCCAACTCGCGGCACGAACCTGCTCCTTGGCCATGCGCACGCTCCATACTCTCCCCAGTCCCGACTCCGCCGTACGGGGCGCCCCGGCGGCCCCGTACGGCACTCCCAGGGAGGCAGACATGGCCCTCACCACCCGTCGCAGAGCCCTCACCACCCTCGCCGCCGGCCTGGCCGGCAGCAT
The DNA here is from genome assembly GCF_030817535.1 of Streptomyces sp. V3I8. Taxonomy (NCBI): domain Bacteria; kingdom Bacillati; phylum Actinomycetota; class Actinomycetes; order Kitasatosporales; family Streptomycetaceae; genus Streptomyces; species Streptomyces sp. V3I8. Next base: position 7,679,346 of record NZ_JAUSZL010000002.1, read on the forward strand.
CGCCCTGCCCGCGTACGCGCAGGCGGGCGAGGACAGGCACCGCCCGCGCCCGCTGTGGCGGGCCCACGCGCACAACGACTACCTCCATCCCCGGCCCCTCCTCGACGCGCTCGACCACCGCTTCGGCAGCGTCGAGGCCGACATCTACCTCGTCGACGGCCAACTCCTCGTCGCCCACGACCCGGTGGAGCTGGACCCGGCCCGCACACTGGAGTCCCTCTACCTGAACCCCCTCGCCGCCCGCGTGAAGGCCAACCGCGGGTCGGTGTACCGGGGGCACCGCGAGCCGCTGCAACTGCTGATCGACATCAAGACCGAGGGCGCGGCCACCTACCTCGAACTCGACCGCCGACTGCGCCGCTACCCGCACCTGTTCACCACGTACTCCCACGGCCGCGTCCGCCCCGGCGCGGTGACGGCCGTGATCTCCGGCGACCGGGCCGCCCGGGTGCCGATGGAGGCTCAGACCGTGCGGCGCGCCTTCTACGACGGCCGGCTCCTCGACCTGCTGGCCCCCGTGCCGGCCCCGGCCTCCTTCATCCCGCTGATCAGCGACAACTGGACGCTCAACTTCACCTGGCAGGGCGTCGGCGCGTTCCCCGAGGCCGAGCGGCGGAAGCTGCGCGGGATCATCTCGACGGCGCACTCGCGTGGACAGCGGGTCCGGTTCTGGGCCACCCCGGACCTGGCGGGCCCCGCCCGCGACGCGGTCTGGGGCGAGCTCCTCGCCGCGGACGCCGACCACCTCAACACCGACGACCTCGCGGGCCTGGAGGCCTTCCTGGACGCCCGCCGACGGCCGTAGGGGAACTGAACGCGGTCACGCGCAGTCAACACACGTTCGGCGTACACGTCAGCCGTGCGGACGAACCCTCCGTTACGCCACACTTGCGGCCGAAAGCCGCGGGGTGGTCGTGGCGGAGGAGGCTGACGGTGGCAATTTCCATCTCTGTTGTAGTGCTGCTGGTGATCCTGACGGTGGTCTTCCTGCGCAACGGCGGGCTGAAGACCTCGCACGCCGTGGTCTGTGTGCTGCTCGGCTTCTACCTCGCGAGCACCAGCATGGCGCCGACCATCCACAACGGGTTCACGGCGACCGCCGACATCGTCAGCAGTCTGCGGCCGTGAGCCCGCGCCGGTGACGGGGGCTCACGGCCGGTGCGTCAGGCCCCCCGTGAGAACACGCCGATCCCGTTGGGGACCGGCCGTTCGGCGCCGCCGCTGGGATGGTTGCGTACGGTCGAGGCGGTCGACCCCGGTTCCCGGGCGGCCAGCGTGGTGGAGCCCCCGCCGTCCAGACTGAACGCGTCCCGCGCACCGAGCTTCTTCATGGCCTTTGCGACCTCCGCGACGGTGAGACCGCTGCGGAACCCGGGTGCCCCGTCCAGCGCCAGCAGCCACAGCCGGCTGCCGCCGGCCGAGACGCCCGCCGCGGTCCGTACCGCCGACGTCACGTCGTCGAGACCCGCCGGCGGCCGGCCGGCGCGCAGGACCGGGTAGCCGCCGATGGCGAAGCGGTACGGGGTCTTCGACGCGGCCGCCACCAGCCGGTGCCGCACCACGGCACCCTCGCCCACGGACAGCTTCCGCAGCTGCTGGGCGCCCGCCTCCCGGCCGACCAGGACGGTGGTGTCCGGGGCGATGGGCCCGCTGCCGGGGGTGTCGGCCGAGGACACCACCTTGCCGTCCCGGACCGTCACTTCGTAGGTGTCGGTGCTGCAGGGCGCGGCCCGGTCGGTGTCCGTCCCGCAAGTGGCCCGCACCCGCGAGACCTGGCCCCAGTCCGCGGTGAACGCCCCGACCGACCCCACGGGCAGCGCGTACTGGTTGAGGCCGCCGAGCGGAAGCCGTGTCCCCGCGGTCTCGACCGACCCGTCGAGCGCCAGGCTGTCGAGGCGGGCCTTGCGGTCCGTCCCCACCCCGAGCACGTCCTCGGTGCTCGTGCCGGGCGGCAGGGCGGGGCCGAAGCGCTGGCCGTCCGGGACGGCCGCCTTGAGCGCGCGGCCGCCTCCGACGGCCGGGCCGACGGGCGCGCCGGTGGCCTCGACGCCGGGGTGCTGGGTCTCGGTGATGTTGAAGAAGTCGCCGTTGACGCCGGCGACGGCCCCCTGGGCGTCGGTCAGCCGGGAGACCGTGGCCCGGGCGGCGACCGCGCCGGGGGTGAGCAGGTCGACGCTCACGTCGGGGTTGCCGAGGTCGACGCCGAGTACGTGCGCGTGCGTCACACCCGCGGCGGCCGGGATGTCGAACTCCGTGTAGCCCACGCCCGGCGCGAGCCGGCTGAAGCCCGGGGTGCCGGTCATCGGCGCGGCGCCGGCCGGCGCCGCGCCGGCGAGGGCGGCCCCGGTCAGCGCGCTCCATGCGGCGAAGATCGCCGACGCGGTTCTGAGTCGTCCGGTGCGTCGTGCGGTGCGTCGTGTCACGGTGGCCCCTGCTCTCTCGCTGTCTCCTCAAATGGCGCAGGACACAGGGGAGTTCACCACAGAGGGGGTGCCTTGACGATGACTACGTGCCGACGGGGCGCGAACACGCCGGGAAACGTACCCCTTCGGGCGCCTCGGGCGAGAAACCGCCGCCCCGTACCGGTCACCGCAGGGTCGTTAGGTAAGGCAAGCCTAAGGTCAGATAATGTTCTGCGTGCAACTATTCGTCGCCCGCACGCATGTTTGGAGTCGGCCTTGCCGCACACGATCGACACCGCCGGGACAGGGCCGGACACCGCGGCCCCGGACGCCGTGAACGAAGAGGGCTGGGTCGAGCTGGGGTCGGACGCCGAGCTGCGCGCGCTGCTGGGGGAGCCCTGGCCCATCGTGATCGACAAGGTCCACGACCGGCTCGCCGACCAGGACCGGGACATCATCGCCCGCTCGCCCTTCTGCCTGCTGGCCACCTCCGACTCCCGGGGCAACTGCGACGTGTCGCCGCGCGGGGACGCGCCGGGCTTCACGCACGTCGTCGGCCCCGGCACGCTGGCCCTGCCGGACCGGCCGGGGAACCGGCGCGGCGACAGCTTCCGCAACATCCTCGACAACCCGCACGCCGGCCTGCTGTACCTGGTCCCGGGCGGCGGGGAGGTGCTGCGGGTCAACGGCAGGGCCCGCATCCTCACCGACGCCCCGTTCTTCGACGCCATGACGGTGAAGGGGCAGCGGCCCGCGCTGGCCCTGGTCCTGGAGATCGACGAGATCTACCTGCACTGCCCGGCCTCGCTGCGCCGCTCGGGAGTGTGGGACCCCCGGTCGTGGCGGACCGGCTGAGCCGTCCCCCGGGGCTGCCGGCCGGACCCCCTGTCCAGCACAAATAAGGTTAGGCTAACCTTCGTCAGGTGAGATCTGGTGAAGAACAAGCCGGCGCGCCGCGTCTGCGCGGCCATGAACTGTCGGCCACGGGTGTGACCGTCGCGTACGACGGCACCGACGTCGTGCACGACGCCGCGGTCGCGCTCCGGCCCGGTGAGGTGACCGTGCTGGTCGGTCCCAACGGCAGCGGCAAGTCCACCCTCCTGCGGACGATCGCCCGGCTGCAGCGGCCCCGCCACGCCACGCTCAGGATCGACACCGACACCGACGGCCTCGCCCTGAACGCCCGTGAGTTCTCGCGGTACGTGGCCCTGCTGACCCAGGGCCGCCCCACGCCCGGCGGACTCACCGTGCGGGACGTCGTCGAGTTCGGCCGCTACCCCTACCGGGGCCGCTTCGGCAGGCCCGACCCGGACGCGTCGGCCGCCGTCGACCGGGCCCTGTCGCTGACCGGTGTCACGGACCTCGCCGAGCGGGGCGCCGACCACCTGTCCGGCGGGCAACTGCAGCGGGTGTGGCTGGCCAGCTGCCTCGCCCAGGAGACCGGCGTACTGCTGCTGGACGAGCCGACGACCTACCTCGACCTGCGCTACCAGATCGAACTCCTCGACCTCGTCCGCGACCTGGCGGACGACCACGGGATCGCCGTCGGGGTCGTGCTGCACGACCTCGACCAGGCGGCGGCCCTCGCCGACCGGATCACCCTGCTCGAAGCGGGCCGGGTCGTCGCCGACGGCCTGCCCGAGGACGTCCTGACCCCGGAGCGCCTCACCGCCGTCTACGGCATCCGGATCGACGTCGACACGGACCCCCTCAGCGGCCGGCTGCGCACCCGCCCGGTCGGCCGACACCACACCCGGCACACTCGAACCTCCGAAAGGCTCGGCACCACCTCATGAGACGCCTCCTGCTCACCGCGGCCACCACCACCGCCGCGGCCCTCACCCTTGCCGCGTGCGGCACCACCGAGCCTGCCGCCGACAAGACCGGGAAGACCTCGCAGGCCATCACCCTCACCGACGCCTCCGGCAAGAAGGTGAAGCTCGACGGTCCGGCCACCAAGGTCGTCGCCACCGAGTGGAACGTGACCGAGAGCCTCGTGACGCTCGGCGTCGACCCGGTCGGCGCCGCCGACGTCAAGGGCTACAACACCTGGGACTCCGCCGTCCCGCTGAAGAACGAGCCCAAGGACATCGGCACCCGCGGCGAGCCCAGCATGGACACCGTCGCCGCCCTCGCGCCCGACCTCGTCGTCGCCACCTCGGACCTGCCGCCCGCGGCGCTGAAGCAGCTGCGCAAGATCGCCCCCGTGCTGGAGGTGAAGTCCGCCGACGGCGCCGACCAGATCGGGCGGATGCTGGACAACCTCGACCTCATCGCCGAGGCCACCGGCACCACCGACAAGGCCGATACGGCACGCGCCGACTTCGAGGCCAAGCTCGCCGAGGGCAGGAAGGCCCTCGCCGACGCCGATCTCGCCGGCACGGAGATCGCCTTCGCCGACGGCTACGTCACCTCGAACCAGGTCTCCCTGCGCCCGTACACCGACAAGTCCCTCATCGGCACGGTCAACAAGCAGCTGGGCCTGAAGAACGCCTGGAAGGTCAAGGGCGACGCGGCCTACGGGCTCGGGGCCACCGACGTCGAAGGCCTCACCGACCTGCCGAAGGACACGCAGTTCGCGTACATCGGCAACGACGACGACAAGAGCGCGACCCCTTTCACCGGCGTGCTCGCGAAGAACGCCGTGTGGAAGTCCCTGCCGTTCGTCGAGGCCGGTGACGTGCACCGTCTGCCCGACGGCATCTGGATGTTCGGCGGCCCCGGGGCGATGTCGGCGTACGTCGACGGTCTCGTCGCCGCGCTGACGAAGTAACGGAAACCAGCGGAACCGACCGGAACAACGGAAACCACGGAAGTCATGGCCGTCACCGCAACCTCCCCCGTCACCCGTCCGCCGACGGCCACGTCCCGGACGGGCGCGGTCGCGGTGACAGCCGTGCTCGTCCTCGTGGTCGCGGCCCTCGCGGTCGTCGACATCGCGCAGGGCACCGCCGACGTCGGACCGGTCGAGGTGTTCAAGGCCCTGACCGGGCGGGCCGACTCGGCCGACGCGTCCGTCGTGATCGCCTCCCGGCTGCCCCGCATGACCGCCGGCATCCTGGTCGGCGTCGTCCTCGGCGCGGCGGGCGCCGTGCTGCAGGCCGTCAGCCGCAACGTGCTCGCCTCCCCGGACACCCTCGCGGTCAACGCCGGTTCGTACCTGGCCCTGGGACTGGTCGGCGCCACCGGCGTCTCGCTCCCGCTGCTCGCCTCCTCCGGAGTCGCCTTCGCCGGTGGACTCCTCGCCGCGGCCGTCGTACTCGCCCTGTCCGGCCTCGGCACGGGGACCGTACGCCTGGTCCTCGCCGGTACGGCGCTGGCCCTGGGCCTGAACTCGGCGACCGAGGGACTGCTCCTGCTGTTCCCCGAGCAGACCGAGGGCCTCTACCAGTGGAACCAGGGCAGCATCAGCCAGAACGGCTTCGACGGCGTCCTGCAGATGCTGCCCGTCGCCGTGACCGGGCTCGCCGGCCTGCTGCTGACGGCCCGCCGGGTCGACGCGCTGGCCCTCGGCGACGACGCCGCGCGCGGCCTCGGCGTCCCGGTCCGCGCCACCCGTGTGACGGTGGTCGTCCTGGCGGCGCTGCTGTCCGCCGCGGCGGTCACCCTCGCCGGGCCCATCGGCTTCGTCGGCCTGTGCGCACCGGCCCTGGTGCGCCCGCTCGCCCGCCGCTTCCGGGGCTTCGCCCGCTCCCGTACGGCCATGCCCGCGGCGGGCCTCGTCGGCGCGGGGCTGGTCCTCGGGTCGGACGTGCTGCTCCGGGCCCTCGTCCCCTCGGACACCGCGGTCGCCGTGCCCACCGGCGTCGTCACCAGCCTGGTCGGCGCCGTCTTCCTGGTGGCGATGGCCCTGCGCCTGCGGGACACGTCGGGGTCCGACGCGCCGGACCGGCTGCGCATCCCCAGCCGGACGGTGTTCACGGTGACACTGGTCTGCCTCGTCGCCGTGGTCGTCGGCACCGCCCTCGCCGGCTTCCTGCTGGGCGACAGCAAACTCCTGCTCGGCGACGTCGTGAACTGGACGCAGGGCCGGGCCGGACAGGCCGTGTCCTTCGTCCTGGAGACCCGGGTGCCCCGGGTGCTCGCGGCCCTGTGCGCCGGCGCGGCGCTCGCCCTGGCTGGCACCCTCGTCCAGGCCGTCACCCGCAACCCGCTCGCGGAGCCGGGCGTCCTGGGCGTGTCCGGCGGCGCCGCGCTGGGCGCCGTGCTCCTGGTCACCACCGCGCCCGTCGCCGGCACCTGGAGCATCGCGGGTGCCGCGTTCGCCGGCGCCGCGCTGACCTCCGTGGTCGTCTTCGGTCTTGCGGCCCGGGGCGGTTACCGGCAGAACCGGCTGGTCCTCGTCGGCATCGGCGTGGCCGCCGGCACCGCGGCGCTGATCAGCCTGCTCATCGTGCTCACCGACCCGTTCAACGCCACCAAGGCGCTGACCTGGCTGTCGGGTTCGACGTACGGGCGGACCATGCCGGACGTGCTGCCCGTCGCGCTCGTACTGCTGGCCGGCCTCGTCGTCGCGTTCGCCCGGCGCACCGAGCTGGACCTCGTCTCCCTCGACGAGGACACACCGCGGCTCCTGGGCCTGCGGCTGTCCCGGGCCAGGCTCGGCTTCCTGGTGGTGAGCGTCCTGCTCAGCGCCACCGCCGTCGCCTCGGCCGGCACGATCGGCTTCGTCGGCCTGGTGGCACCGCACGCGGCCCGTGCCCTGGTCGGCCGGCGGCACGTACGGGTGGTGCCGGTGGCGGTCCTGCTGGGCGCGGCCCTCGTCTGCACGGCCGACCTCCTGGGCCGCACGGTGATCGCCCCCGCCCAGCTGGGCGCCGGCCTGATGACCGCGGTGATCGGCACGCCGTACTTCCTGTACCTGCTGATACGGAGCCGGCGGTAACCTGCCCGGCCGGTCGGTGTCAGGGCCGGCCGGCGCCAGGACCTGCCGGGGCTCCGGACGCGCCCGGGGCGCTCGGCGCCGGCGCCCCTGCGACAGGGGCCGCCCGTGCGTCCGGAACGCCTACTGCTGCCGCGCGACCCAGTCGGTGAACCGGGTCTCGGCGATCCGAGCGCCGGGGCCGGGCAGGAGGGTCGTCTCCTGGAGCACGGCGCCGAAGTACGGGGCCTTGGGGTCCGCCACGACCGTGCGCGGGTCGTTCTCGGCGGTCAGGGCCTCGCGGACGAGCTCGTCCAGCTGGAACACGTCGGGCCCGGCGATCTCCAGCACCCCGCCGAGGGGTTCCCCGGCGGCGGTGCGGCCCACGGCGGCGGCCACGTCGTCGGAGGCGATGGGCTGGATCCCGACCGGCGCGAGACGCACGGTGCCGCCCTCGGTCGCCGCGGCGGTGATGCCCTTCATGAACTCGAAGAACTGCGTGGCGTGCACGATGGAGTACGGAATCCCGGAGCCCTTGATCAGCTCCTCCTGTGCCTGCTTGGCACGGAAGTAGCCGCTCTCCTGGAGCCGCTCCGTGCCGACCACGGACAGCGCGACGTGGTGGGTCACGCCGGCCTGCGCCGCCGCCTTCACGAGGTTGCCGGTGGAGGTGCGGAAGAACTCCAGGACGGCCTCGTCCTCGAACGAGGGGGAGTTCGAGACGTCGACCACGACCGAGGCACCCCGCAGCACCTCGGCCAGGCCCTCGCCCGTCAGGGTGTCGACGCCGGTGCCGGGAGCGGCGGCCACCGCCTCGTGGCCGTGTTCGTCCAGCCTGGCGACCAGCTTGGAGCCGATGAGGCCCGTACCGCCGATGACTACGACCTTCATGATGTGCGTCCTCTCGGAGTTCTTCGCGAAGCTCTTCACGTCTTCGTCAGTAGAGACAGGGCAGCTCTTCGATCTGTGACAGGAAACGCGCGTCCGGCGCGCTGCGGGGCCCGTAGAGGGCTCGTACAGGCCGCGTACGTCGCTGCCGTGGTCGTCGTGCCCGAGATCTCCGGGTACGGCACCCCGCGTCGGACCGGCCCCCGCGGCGTGCCTTCGCGCCAGATGGTTGTGCGGTCAATTACCTTATGGGGGACTCGACTTGGCGACGGATGGCCGGTGATCACGTGCCGGGCACCCGACCCTTCCGGGCGGCCGACGGCCGCCCGGCCGTGCCTCCGCAAGGAAAGACAGAACATGAAGATCGGCTTCGCGCTTCCCCAGTTCCACAAGCAGGCTTTCGGCATCTCGCGGATCGCGCGGTTCGCCCGTGCGGTCGAAGAGGCCGGTGCCGCGAGCCTGTGGGTCGGGGACCGCAACCTGGCCGCGGTGTCCCCGAAGATCGGTTACGGCGGCCAGGGCAACACCATTCCGGCCGAACTCAACCCGGCCGCCGACCCGTTCGTCCTGCTGGGCGCGGCGGCGAGCGTCACCGAGCGCGTCCAGCTGGGCATGCACGTACTCATCGCGCCGCTGTACCCGCCGGTGCAGCTCGCCCGCTCCCTGACCACCCTCGACCTGGTGAGTGAGGGACGTCTGCTGCCCGGCTTCGGCATCGGCTGGTCCCCCGAGGAGTACGAGGCCGCCGGCCTCGACTTCCACCGGCGCGGTGCGCGGATGGAGGAACTGCTCGACGCCCTCGACGCCATATGGACCACCGACCCGGCCGAGTACCAGGGCACCCACCTCACCGTGCCGCTGCACCACGCCCCCCTCAAGCCCCGGCAGAGCCCCCGCCCGCCCGTCTACCTGGGAGCGATGTCCGAGCGCGCCCTGCGCAGGGTCGCGCTGCGGGGCGACGGCTGGCTGCCGCTGTGCGTGGTGCCGAGCTACGTCGACATCGACGGACTCGTCGCCCAGCGCGCCCTCATCGACGGCCTGGCCCGGGAAGCCGGCCGCGACCCGCAGGACATCGGCGCGGTCCTTCGTGTGAACATCGACGCCGGCACCCCGCTCCCGGCCGTCGTCGACACCGTCAAGGCCGTGCACGAGCGCACCGGGATCGACCACTTCATGATCGACTCCCTCTACACCGCCGACACCGTCGAGGACGCGACGGAGGTGGCCACGGAGATCCTCACCCTGGTCGAGAAGGGCTGAGCAGGCTCCTGCCGCAGGAGCGGTGAGCAGGCTCTTGCCGGGGGAGTGGTGAGTCGCTGCGCACCCTGCGCACCCTGCGCGGACTCACCGGGGAGGCGCCGGTCGCAGTCGTCCATCGACCGCGGTGACCACTGTGACCGGCGCGGTCCTCCCGTCCCGGACGGCAGCCCGGCCTTCCGGTCCGTCGGCGACCGGCTCAGGACTCCAGCGACGCCACGAAGGGCGCCAGCTTGGCCGGGGCCAGCACCCACATGATCCGGTCGATGCCCTCCGCGGACGCGTCCACGCAGAGCAGGGCGACCGCGTTCCCACCGGACCGGACGAGAACGGCCGGGCGGCCGTTGGCCTCGACCCAGCGGACGTCCGACTCCGGCCAGAAACGCGGCGCGAAGGCGACGAGGTAGCGGGAGACGCGGGAGAGCCCGACGACCGGGACCCGCGACGCGCCCCGCATCCCGTTCCCGTCGGTGTAACTGACGACGTCCGCCGCGAGAACCTCTTCGAGTGCCTTCAGCTCGCCCGTCCGCGCCGCGGTCAGGAACACCTCCAGCAGCCGCCGGTGCTTGCCGCGGTCGACCTGCTCCCGCCGCTCGGCGGCCAGGTGCTTGCGCGCGCGGCTCACCAGCTGGCGGCTGTTGGCCTCACCGGTCTCCAGGATGTCGGCGACCTGCCGGTAGGGGTAGTCGAACGCCTCCCGCAGGACGTAGGCCGCCCGCTCCACCGGGTTCAGCTTCTCCAGGAGGAGGAGCACCGCCATCTCGACCGCCTCGGCGCGCTCCGCCCCCACCTGCGGGTCCGGACCGGTGTCGATCGGCTCGGGGAGCCACGGTCCGACGTACGCCTCGCGCCGCACCCGGGCGGACCGGGCGGTGTTGATGGCGAGACGGGTGGCGACGGTGGCGAGGAAGGCCGCCGGTTCGACGATGACCGAGCGGTCGGCGTTCTGCCACCGGACCCATGTCTCCTGGCACACGTCCTCGGCCTCCGCGGCACTGCCCAGCATGCGGTAGGCGATTCCGAAGAGCTGAGGACGCGCCGCGAGGAACTGCTTCGTCGCCGTTTCCAGAGAGTTGACGTCATCCCCGGTGTACATGAGCGCCCTTTCCGTCACAAAGGGCTCTCATGCTACAGCGGGCACGCGCAGGGTGCGCCGATACCAGGACGGCAGCGCGCTGACGGATGAGCGGACCCGGTTCGGCTTTGTCCACGAAAACGCCAGCAGATGTACAGCATTTTGGGAGGCACCCTGCCGCACACGGAAACCGAACTGTCCAGCGGACTCGGTAGCGGCCCACACCATCCCGGCTTCTCGCGTGGCGGGAATTCTCGGCGGTGGGGGCATTGAGTCACTCGTGGATCCGGGCGTTCACCGGGGGATGCGCATCGCCGTCGTCCGCGCCCAGGTTGGCGAGCAGGCGCAGTCCGTCCTCGGCGGGGCTGGCAGGGGCCGCGTGCAGCACCAGTAGTTCGATGCCTGGTTCGTTCGGCAGCGCGAAGTTCTCATGGTGCAGTTCCAGCAGTCCGACCAAAGGGTGCCGGTACGCCTTGCGTCCATGGGTGCGGGCGCGCACGTCCGCGCGGGCCCAGAGGCGACGGAAGCGTTCACTGCCCATCGCCAGCTCGCCGATGAGTGAGGCCAGGCGGGGATCCTCGGGGTATTTGCCGGCGGCCAGGCGCAGGTGCCCGACCGCGTCGAGGGTGCAGTTCTCCCAGCCCGCGTACAGGCCGCGCTCGGCTTCCTCGAGGAAGATGTGCCGGGCAGTGTTCAGGCCCGGCATCGGGCGGCCGTAGAGGAGTCCGGCGAGGCGGTTTCCGGCGAGTACGTCCATGCGGTGGTTCATGATCAGCGCGGGTGCGTCGCCCACCAGGTCCAGGACGCGCAGCAGCTCCGGCCGGACCCGCCCACTCGGTGCCTTCGCGTGGTGGCGGCGCTGTCGGACAAGCCGGTAGAGGTGTCCGCGTTCGGTCTCGTCGAGGTCGAGGACGCGGGCGAGGGCGAGGGCGTCGAGGACCTGCTCGGAGGGCTGGGTCGCGCGGCCCTGCTCCAGGCGTACGTAGTAGTCGACGCTGACTCCGGACAGGTGCGCGACCTCTTCGCGGCGCAGCCCTTCGACCCGGCGGCGGCTGTCGGTGGGGATGCCGGCGGCCGCCGGGTCGACCCGGGAACGCCGGGTCCGCAGGAAACCCGCGAGATCGTCCATGTGCCCAGTATGGCTTCGGCAGGAGCCCGTGAGGGTGGTCCTGCCGTTACCAGGAAGTCCCGTCCGACGGATGAGGAGCCCCTGAATGCCGGACGGCGGAACGTCCAGGATCGGAGACATCCGAATCGAAGGAGTTCCCATGAAGACGCTGATCGTCTACGCCCACCCGGAGCCGGAGTCGCTCAACGGCTCGCTGAAGGATCTCGCGGTGTCCACGCTGGAGAGCGCCGGGCACGAGGTGCGGGTGAGCGATCTGTACGCGATGAACTGGAAGGCGGTCGTGGACGCCACGGACTACGGCCCCGACGCATCGAGCCCGCTGAAGGTCGCCCGGGACTCGGGCCGGGCCTTCGACGCCGGGACGCTCACGCCGGACGTTCGCGCCGAGCAGGAGAAACTGCTGTGGGCCGACACGATCATCTTCCAGTTCCCGCTGTGGTGGTACACGATGCCCGCGATCCTCAAGGGCTGGGTGGACCGGGTGTTCACCTTCCACTTCGCGTACGGCGTCGGCGAGCACAGCGACACGAAGTACGGCGAGCGCTTCGGCGAAGGCACCCTCGCGGGCCGGAAGGCCGTGCTGTCGGTGACCGTCGGCGGCCCGGAGCCGCACTACGCCGCTCGCGGGATCGGCGGGCCCATCGACGATCTGCTGTTCCCGATCCAGCACGGCATCCTCTACTACCCGGGTATCGAGGTGCTGCCGCCGTTCGTGCTGTACGGCGCCGACCGGACGACCACCGAGGACTACCCGGACGTCGCCAAGGCCTGGGAACAGCGCCTGCTGACCCTGGAGTCGACCGAGCCGATCGCGTTCCGGCGGCAGAACTTCGGCGACTACGAGATCCCCTCGCTGCACCTGAAGGAGGGACTGGAACCGGCGGGCCGCACGGGTTTCGGGCTGCACGTGCGCGGCTGACCGCCAGCGCTGCTGTCTGTCCTCGTGGACAAAGCCACCGGTCCGTGGTGGCACATGATGTGTGGGCCGGGCGTACGCCTGCGGGCTCCCCGGCCCATGGCCTGACCTGTGTCCGTGCCCTCGCCTGCCCGAGCGGGCCGACCGCTTCCGCCGTCGGGCAGCGGTCGGCGGTCGGCCGTCGGTGGTGAATCGCCGGTTGTCAGCCGAACTGGCCCGGCCGGTAGCTGCCCGCGGGCTGCTGGTTGATCACGTTGATGCGGTTGTAGGCGTTGATGAGGGCGATGAGGGAGATGAGCGCGACCAGCTGGTCCTCGTCGTAGTGCTTGGCGGCGTCCGCCCAGGCCTCGTCGCTGACGCCACCCGCCGCATCGGCGATACGGGTGCCCTGCTCGGCCAGCTCCAGCGCCGCGCGCTCCGCCTCGGTGAAGACCGTGGCCTCCCGCCAGGCCGCGACGAGGTTGAGCCGCTGCTGGGTCTCGCCGGCGGCGGCAGCGTCCTTGGTGTGCATGTCGGTGCAGAAACCGCAGCCGTTGATCTGACTGGCGCGGATCTTCACCAGTTCCTGCGTCGCGGCGGGCAGGCCCGCGTCCGAGGCGACCTTGCCCGCGGAGTTGATGTGCTTCATCACCTTGCCCGCGACGGCGTTGCCGAAGTAGTTCACACGCGATTCCATGGCGTTCTCCTGGTCGAGTCGTCGATACGCACTACTGACAGCGCAGCGCGGCGATATGTGACACCAGGAGGAGAACGGACCCACCGACCGCGGTGAGGCGAGTCCGCTGTCGCGCTCAAGGCGTGTCCGGCTCTACTCCACGGCGAGCGCCACGAACGCCGTCCACTGGCTCTGGCCCACCCGCACTATCGGCCCGCCACCCGCAGTCTTCGAGTCCCGCACGTACACGGCGTCCAGACCGGCGGCCACCTCCACGCAGTTGCCACCTCCCGAGCCGCTGTAGCTGCTCGTGAACCAGCGCAGCCCGTTCACGTTCTCGGATACCTGCTCCACGCTCATGTCTCTCCCACCAGCCGTTCGATGAGCCGCGCAGACTCGACGCCGTTCAGAGCCTGTGACCGCAGCTTGCCATACCGCATGCCGAATGCACTGACCTCTGCGGGATCATGCACGACGCACCCGACGTCCTGAGACTCGATGTAACCCAGGTGCTTGTGTTCCTTGGTCTCCAGCATCACGAACGGGCCGTTCAGACCGGGGTGGAGCCCGCATGAGGCAGGCATCACCTGGACCTCCACGTTCCGCAACACCTGTACTGCCAGGAGGTGTTGCCATTGTTCGCGCATGACGTCCCTGTCGCCAACCGGATTCCGCAGTGCCTCCTCGCCGATGATGAACGACAGTTCGGCGAGCGGCGCTCGCGTCAGTAGCTTCTGCCGACCCAGCCGCGCTTCCGTGTGCTGGTCGATGATCTCCTCGCTCAGCGGTGGGCAGTGCCCGGCGAACAGAACCCGTGCGTACGCCTCCGTCTGCAACAGCCCCGACACCAGTAGTGGCTCGTACTCGAACCGGCTGACCGCCTCCGCCTCAAGCAGCGCGACATTGCGGAAGAACTTCGGCAACTTCGCCCGATCCACCTCCCCCTGAAGCGCGTCCAGCACCCCGCCCGCCTCCAGCACCCGCTCCGCCGCCGCCGTGAACGCCACCTTCGCCGGACGTCGCCCCTGTTCCACCGAGGCCACCTGCTCCAGCGAGTAGCCGATCGCGTCCCCGAGCTGCTGCTGGTTCAACCCGGCCCGCTTGCGCAGGTACTGCAACAGCACCCCGTACGCCGCCCACTCGCCCGGCACATCGGGCCCCTCGTCCTTGGCCTTCGCGCCCCGCCCCGTCCGCGTCTCCCGTACGTCCCGTACCGTTCCCACAGTCCCACGCCCTTCCCATCCCGCTCCGCGCCCCGCCCACGGCCGCGCTCGCCACCGGTCCATGTCCAACGCGAGGCGCGGCGACCGGGACACGCACCGGACCCGTACAACGCCCGTACAACCAGGCCGCCGACGTCGTACGACAAGGACGGAGTACGGCCGTCGTACCTGGTCAAGGGGGCTACACACCACCACGCTGACACCGTGACCCACCAGCACCTCACCGACGAGGCCAAGCCGCCTCACGCCCCCACTCACCGGCTGACGCTGTGCTTCAGCAGCACCAGACGCGGCGCCCGCCTCGCCCGTCAGCTCGCCGTCCAGCAGTTCACCGAGTGGACGGGCCTGCCGTACGAGTCCGACCCGGCCGGCGCCGTCGCCCTCGTCACCGCCGAACTGGCGTCGAACGCGGTCCGCCACGGCAGCCTCCCCGGCCGGGACTTCCGCCTGACGCTGTTCCTCCTGCCCGACTGCTTCCGCGTCGAGGTGACCGACACCCGCCCCGAGCACCTGCCGCCGTCCGCACCTCCGCAACCCGACGAGGGGACTTCGGGCCGCGGACTGCTCCTCGTGGAGGCCTACGCCGACCGCTGGGGACGCGCCGTCCGCGACGCGTACACGAAGACCGTCTGGGCGGAGGTGCGGTTCCGCCCCATGGGTTCGTGACACCGGCTTCTCGTCCTCACCCAGCCGGGCGACCCACACCCTCGGCCGGTCGACGTCAGTTCAGTTGCACAGCAGTTGTGTTCGCGCGCGGTCGACGGTCCCGGCAGGGACGTACCGTCAGTCCTCCAGGCGGACCGGCATCAGGATCGAGAAGGCGTTCTCGTCGTCGGGCCGGCGAACCGCGATCGGAGCCGTGGGGACGCCGACTTCCAGGATCAGCCGGTCACGGGCCCCCGCCGCCAGCGAGTCCAGCAGGAAGTCGCGGTTCACGGCGACGCGGTCCGGGTCGTCGTCACCGTCGGCGCAGAGGGTGACGGTCCCGCCGTCCTCCACCTTGAGCACACTGAGGTCCTGTGCGCCGGACTCGTCCGACCGGACAGGACCGGCGGCAAGGGCCTGCCGGAACGCGGCCACCTCGACGAGGGCGTGGCGTCGGTCGGCAAGGGGAACGAGACGGCGGTGGTCGGGGAAGCCGTGGTCGAGGCACCGGCCCGCCGCCTGCCGGTCCCCGGCCTCCAGCGTCACGCGGTCACCGTCGACGCAGAGCCGAGCCGGCCCCTCGCTGTCGAGCAGCGCCCGCATCGCGTCGGCGAGCGCGGTGGGCACGATGACCTGTTCGCGCTGCCCCTCGTGTCCGGTGACACCGGACCGTGCGACAGCCAGCCGGTACCGGTCGGTGGCCACGACGTCGAGGTTCCCGCCCTCGATGTCGAACAGGATGCCGCCGAGCATCGGCAGACCCGGGTCGGTACTCACCGCGAAACGGACCGCGTCCAGGGCGGCGGCCAACTCCTTTGCCGGAAAAGACAGTTGAACGGTGGTGGTGCGGAGCGAGGTCATGACGTTCTCCCTGTGGTCGAGCAGGACGCGGAGTGCGGAGAACTCGCTGCGGGCATCGGACAGCCCTTCTTCGAGGTGGCGCAGGTGAGCCCTGAGCAGCGTCCGGACGAGGTCGGTGTCCGCGCTCGACCAGCCGGCCAGCACCAGGCGGATGTCCGCCAGGGGCATCCCGGCCCGGCGCAACCGGGCCAGCAGGCGGGCCTCTTCGAGCTGCCCGGGCTCGTACCAGCGATAGCCGCTCACCGGGTCCACCCAGGCCGGGACCAGCACACCGGCACGGTCGTAGAACCGCAGCGCGCTCACGCTCAGTCCGCCGTCCCGGGCCATCTCCCCGATACTGCGCATCTCGTTCTCCACACCCGGAACCCTGATCCCTCGACAAGGTCGAGGGTCAACCCCGGCCGCTGTCAGGTGGTGTCGGCGTCGGTGTCGGCGTCGGCGTCTGCGTCTGCGTCGGCCAGGCGCAGGAGCGCGTCCCCCCAGTCCGCGTGGTCGAAGTTGATGCCGTCGCCGCCGTCGGTGACACGCAGGGTCAGCCGCTGGACTCCACTGACGTCGACGTCGAGTGCGCGAGCGGCATCCGCGGGAGTCATCACCTCGGTCCGTGCGAGCAGTCGCCCGTCACCCACCACCTCGAAGACGACCGTGGCCGCGCCGCCGACCTCGTCGTCGACGCCCACATGTGCCTGGAAGCGGTCGTACGCGCCACGGATGTCGACGGACACCTCGGCCGCGGCGTGCATGCCGACGCCCTTGTCGTACGCGGTGCCCCGGATGCGCAGGGGACCGCCGTCGCCGCCGGCGTTCTCCCCGTTCGAGGCGTCGCGCTCGACCGGTCCCCAGCCGTTGCGCTCCGCCGCGAACGGCAGATCGCTCACGTAGTCCACTCCCGGAGGTGCGACGAACACCCGTACCGTCCGCTCGTGGCGCAGCGGGGCACCACCCGGTTCCTCGCCCGGAGCCCGGTAGGAGGCGCTCACCACCACATCGTGGTAGCCGTACGCCGCGTCCGCCGGGACGTGCACGACGGCACGGGCGCGGAGCGTGGCGCCGGTGGCGAGTTCGCCGGCGTGAGCGGTGGCGTCCGTGACCGTCCATCCCTGCGGGGCGCTCACCCGCACCTCGGCGTCGCGTACCGGACCGAAGTCCTCCACCTGGAACGCGCCCTCGACGTCGACCGCCGTCCCCGGGTCGGCCTGCGCCTTTTGCGGTGTGGCCGACAGGGCGGTCAACGGCATCCGGCCCACGGGCCGGTCGCACGTGGTGCGGCCGGGCACGGCACGGCAGAGCACCGCGGCGAACCCGCCGCCCGCCGTGGTGGGCACCGTCAGGACGCCGTGGCGGTCGGTGACCCGGGAGTCGCGGACCAGGCCGTCCGGTCCGTCCCGCAGGACCTCCACCCGCCAGCGGCCACTGCCGTTGCCACTGCCGAGGAAGTCCAGCGGTACGCGTCGCGTGGCGGGCCCGTCGGCGGCCGTGACGTCGCCGACGAACCAGCGGTCGCCGTCGCGCCGGGCGACGGTCGCCCCGTCACCGGGGTGGCCGGACAGCAGCCGCGTCTCGTCCCAGACGGTCGGAACCTGCTCCAGGAACCGTTCGAGCTCCGGACGGGACCGGTAGGCCTCCACCGAACCGGCGAAGTTCTGGAAGCCGGACTCGTACACGACGGACAGGGCCAGCTCCGCGGCCTCCGAGGTGGTGCGGGTGCCGAACTGGAAGCCCATGGGCGTGTAGTCCATGGAGCCGACCACGTTCCGGGTGAAGGGCAGGGTGGTGACGTCGGTCAGGGACACGCTGCCCTGCTCGGCGCCGTAGACGGCCTCCATCGACATGACGTGCGGCCAGGTGCGCTGGATGCCGTGCGGAAGGGTCGATCCGTGGAAGTTGACCAGCAGTTCGCGTTCCGCGGTCGCCTCGAGGATGTCGTCGTACCAGCGGAAACGCTCCTGTGCGTCCGAATCCATGAAGTCGATCTTCAGCCCGGCCGCGCCCCAGGCCTTGACCTTGTCCAGGGTCTCCTCGCGTTCGGCAGCCGTGTCCAGGTCGGTCCAGTGCATCCACAGCAGGATCTTCACACCACGCCGCTGCGCGTACTGGATGAGCCGCGGCATCCAGTCCTCGGTCTTCCAGCCGTCGTCCACCAGCGTGTACTCCCAGCCGTGGGCCGCGCTGTAGTCGACGAACCGCTGCTGGGTCTCCAGGCTGCGCTGCGCGGCGCCGAATCCGGCCAGCCAGGACCAGGCGACCTTGCCGGGGTGGATCCACGAGGTGTCCGCCACCCGCGAGTCGGGCGCCAGATCGTCGACGAGGGTGGACTCCGTAACGGTGGCCAGGTCGCCGATGACGGCGGTGCGCCACGGGGTCGCCAGCGGACCGGACGAGGCGATGCGTTCGTCGGCCAGTTCCACGGTGTAGCGGCCGCTTCCGGCCTCGTGCGCGAGACGGCTGCCGGCGTAACGGCCGTCCACGTCCGACTCCGTGAGCAGGACGTAGGACCCGCCGGCCCGGAAGAGCGAGGGGTACCCGTAGTCGCCGGCCGCGGCGCCGGAGGCGGTGGTCTCGGTGCGCGGCCGTTCGTAGTTGGGTGTGTACGGCATCAGCCACGCCGTCGCGTCGCCCGGCACCTGGAAGGCGGAGGCCTCACCGAGCACCGTCACCCGGTCCTTGCCGGGCAGGACGTAGCGGTAGGCGAAGCCGTCGTCGGAGACACGGACGAGCAGGTCGAGCCGGGCGCCGTCGTCCTTGGCGAAGGAGAACCGCGCCTCGGTCATCGGGGCCGTACGCCGGCGCTGCTTACCGGTCGTCGTGGAGTAGCGTTCGGTCACCTTCCGTACGGTGCGGCCACGAAGCCGCAGACCCGAGGTCAGGTCGGAGGCGTCGGTGGTGATGCCGACCGGGGCGGGCTCCAGCACGGTGCTGCTGCCGCGGCGGACGCCCAGCGACAAGGTGCCCTCGGCTTCGTCGAGTTGCAGCCGCGCGGTCAGGGCTTCGCCGGGCTCTGCCGCCCGGTGCGTCACGTTCCACGACGTGACCGCCGCCCTTCCGTCGGCCGCCGAGGCCGGGGGAGTGAGGCCCCCCAGTCCCACCATGACGCTCACGGCTGCGGCGAGCCACGCCGGCACTCCGCGTCCGAACCGGTGCGTTCCTGCGTGCACGGAGGTCTCCATTCACGTCCGACAACGTTGTCAGATGGCTCTGGTCATTCTTCGGACGTGTAGTGGCCACGTCAAGGGTCCGTCGAGGCGGAAGAGCGGCGCCGGACCCGTGCCGAGCCGGTGAAAATCCCGTGGAAGTGGTGTCGGTGGGGCCGTCTATGCTGCACCCGAAGATCATGTGGGACCAGGGGAGGGCGCGGTATGTTCGGCAAACTGTTCGGCGCGGATGCGGAAAGACCGGGGGCGGAAAGACCCGGGGCGGATCCGCACGCCCTTCCCGTCCCGCGAAGGCAGAAGCACGGCGTGTACACGCTGCGCGCACTCGGGGACGCGCGGGTGCTCGCGCTGGTCGAGGCGGCCGACGCGGGCGACTGGGAGGCCGTCAAGGCGGCGCTGGCCCCCTTCGACCCCGGCCGCGACCACCAGGTGCTGGGCGAGCTGGCCGACCTGGACGGCGTGCAGGACTGGATCGGCCGGGCCGTCGAGGAGGACAAGGAGCACCGGGCGGAGGCCCTGCTGATATCCGGGACGCGCCACATCGGTTGGGGCTGGGAGGCGCGTACCGCCGACCGCGCTGTGAACGTCACGCAGGAGCAGTGGAGGATCTTCCACGAGCGGCTCCACATCGCCGAGGAGCAGCTGCTCGAGGCCGCCGAGCTGCGGCCCGACTGGGTCACGCCGTGGCGCCGCCTGCTCACCTCCGGGCGCGGTATGTCGCTGGGCCCCACCGTCAGCGAGACCCGCCGCGACGCCGCCCTGCGCCGCGACCCGCTGGACCTGGAGACCCACATCGAGTGGGTGTCACAGCTGCAGCCCCGCTGGGGCGGTGAGCCGGGCCAGGCGCTGGCGTTCGCCCAGGAGGCGTTCGCCCGCGCCCCGCAGGGGCACCGCCTCGGCTGCGTGATCGCCATGGCGTACATCGAGGAGTGGGTCGAGTCGGAGCGCGGGGACTACCTCGAAACCCCCGAGATCCAGGCGCAGTTGCGGGAGGCGGCGGACCACAGCATCCTCCACCCCTCCCATGTGCGGCGTCCGGGCTGGCAGCACGACTTCAACATGTTCGCCATGGCCCTGTCGCTGGCCGGTGAGCGTCACACGGTCCGGCGCGTCTTCCGGACGCTGGACGGCGCCTACACCAAGTGGCCCTGGACCTATCTCGCGGACCCCGAGAAGCAGTTCGCGCGCCACCACCGCCGCGCCTGAGCGCCGGCCGGTCCCGACTCCCGCCCCGGCCTTTCCCGCTCAGGCCCCTCCCGCCCCGGCATCTTCTGCCCCTCCTCCTTCGGACTGCCCGATGACTCTGCCCGACACCGCATCGAACCCGGCCGGCGCCGACCGCACCTTCCAGGTGGACCTGCGCGGCCTCGTCGACCTCCTCTCCCACCACCTCTACTCCAGTCCCCGCGTCTATCTGCGTGAACTCCTGCAGAACGCGGTGGACGCGCTGACCGCCCGGCACCTTCTCGAACAGCCCGCGCCCGCCCACGCCTTCGGGATCAGCCTGTACGCGGACGGTTCGGTGGTACGCGTCGAGGACGACGGCGTCGGCCTCACCGAGGCCGACGTGCACGCCTTCCTCGCCACCATCGGCCGCAGCAGCAAGCGCGCCCTGGCGGCCCCCTCGGACGAACCCGTCCAGGGCTGGGGGAGGATCACCGAGCAACGCGGCGACTTCATCGGCCAGTTCGGGATCGGCCTGCTCTCGTGCTTCCTGGTCGCGGACGAGATCCATGTCCTGAGCCGCTCGGCCCGCACCCCCGACGCGCCCGCCGTCGAATGGCGGGGACGCGGCGACGGCAGCTACACCGTCCGCACCCTGCCCGCCACCGCCCGCCCCCGGCCCGGCACCACCGTCACGCTGACGCCGCGCGCCGACGCGGGCGAGTGGACCCGTCCGGCCCAGGTGCACGCGCTGGCCCGGCACTTCGGCTCCCTGCTGCGCCACCCGGTGACCTTCGACGACGGTACGGGCGGCGGTACGGGCGGCCCGGGCGCCACCGTCAACCCCGAACCCGCGCCCTGGGCACGTACGTACCCCACCCCGGGAGCCCGCTCCCGCGCGTTGGCCGCGTACGGCGAGGAGGTCTTCGGGTTCACGCCCCTGGACACCATCGAACTGGACCTGCCGGCCGTGGGCCTCAAGGGCATCGCGTGCGTGCTGCCCGAGACGGTGCCGGCCGGGCGCCGCCACGGCCACCGCGTGCACGTCAAGGGCATGCTGCTGTCCGAGCAGGCCGAGGAGATCCTGCCCGAGTGGGCGTTCTTCGTCCGCTGCGTCGTCGACGCCGAGAGCCTGCGCCCTACGGCGTCCCGCGAGTCCCTGTACGAGGACGACACGCTCGCCGCCGTCCGCGACGCCCTCGCCGAGCGGCTGCGCGCGTGGATCGCCCGGGCCGCCGCCAGCGACCCGGACCTGCTCGCCCGCTTCCTCCACGCCCACCACCTGGCCGTGAAGTCGCTCGCGGTGCACGACGACGAGATCCTGCGGATGCTGCTGCCCTGGCTGCCGTTCGAGACCACCGACGGGCACACCACCCTCGACGAGTTCGCGCGCACCCACCGCACCGTGCTCGTGACGTCCAGCGTGGAGGAGTTCCGGCAGGTCGCCGCGATCGCCTCGGCCGCCGGACTCGGCGTCGTCAACGGCGGCTACACCTACGACCGCGAACTGGTCCACCGGCTGCCCGAGATCAACCCCGGCGCCACCGTCGCCGACCTCGACCCCGAGACCCTCACCGCCCACCTCGACCCCGTCGACCGGGAGACGGAACTCGCCGCCGCGGCCTACCTCGCCCAGGCCCGCGACGCCCTCGCGGTCTTCGACTGCGACGTCGCGCTGCGCACCTTCCAGCCGGCCTCCGCCCCCGCCCTCCTCGTCGACAGCCGGGAGGCCCGGCACGAGCGCACCCGCTCCCAGCTCGCCCGCGAGCAGGAGGGCGGCCTGTGGGGCGACATCCTCGGCGCCCTGCGCCAGGAGGCCCCACGGGCCCAGCTGATCCTCAACCAGCTCAACCCGCTGGTGCGCACCGCCGTCACCATCGGCGAACCCGAGCTGGCCCGCACCAGCGCCGAAGCCCTCTACGGGCAGGCCGCGATGCTGTCCCGGCGCCCGCTGAGGCCCGCCGAGTCGAGCCTCATCAACCGCTCCTTCCTCGACCTGCTCGCCCACGCCCTCCGCAAGGACAGCTGACGATGCCGACCGCACCCCATCCCCAGAACACGGACGAGCTGTACCGGGCGCTCCAGGAGAACGGCCGGCGCCCCTACGGCCGCACCCGTACCGTCACCGCCGAGGAACTCGTCGACGCCGCCGAGCGGTTCGACGAGGCCGTCCCGCTCGTCCGCGCGCTCTTCGAGCTGCAGGAGGCGTACACCTACGGCTCCGAACCCCGCAAGTCGCCCGTCGTCTTCGCCCGGCTGCTCACGCTCTTCGACGAGCAGCCCGACGTCTTCGACGAGCGCATGCGCCACCTGCTGTTCTGGCGGTTCAAGTGGGTGGCGAACGCCCTGCGCGCGCTGCCCGGGATACCGCTGGTCAGCCTGCGCCAGTGGCTGACGGAGATGCGCGACCGCTACGAGAAGGCCGGGCTCGGTCTCCAGCCCTACTACGGACAGACGTACCAGCTCGCCGCCCACGTCGGCGAGGACACCGCCGCCGCCTTCGAGCTGTGGGCGGCCCGCACCCGCACCCGGCTCAGCGACTGCGAGGCCTGTGAGATCTGCGAGCGCGCCCTGTACCACCTCACGGAGGGCGACGACGTGCGGGCACTGCGCGCCTGGGAGCCCGTCCTGGCCGGGAAGGAGTCCTGCCAGGAGGAGCCGGCCCGCTCCCTGTCGTACGCGGTGCTTCCCCTGCTGCGCACCGGAGACACCGACCGGGCACGCGAACTGCACCTCGCCGGCTACCGCGGCTGCCGCCGCAACCCGTCGATGTCCGGCGAGGTCGGCCGGCACCTGGAGTTCTGCGCCCTGACCGGCAACGAGGCACGCGGCCTGGAACTGCTGTCCGAGAACCGGAACCTGTTCGACGAGGTCGAATCGCCGCTGGACCAGCTCGACTTCCTCACCGGTGTGGAGGTTCTCCTGCAGCGCGTCGGACTCCTCGGCCACGACGAACTGCCCGCCGCCGGGTACGCGGGCCGCACCTGGACGGTGGCCGGCCTGCGCGCCGAGGTGCGGGGCCGCGCCGACGACCTCGCCGCCCGCTTCGACGCCCGCAACGGCACCACGGCCCACGCCGACCGCCGCAGGTCCCGGCTCGACCGTGCCCCGCTCCTGGAGTCGCTGGAGCTGACCCTGCGCCCCCGCGGCCTGGACGACATGACCCCGGCCGCCCCGGCCGCCGCATCCGCCGTGCCCGTCGCGTCCACCGCCCGTACGGTCGCCGCCGTCCCCGACTCGCTGCCCGAACTCATCCTGCACGCACGGTCCTTGGAGGAGCAGGCGCACCCGGACGCGCCGGCCTGCTGGGCGCGGCTGCGCACGCTCGTCACGGCCCGCGGCTACACCCACCCCGACGACCCGGCGGTGGGCCCGCTCGTACGGCTGCGCGCGGACCTGCTGGCCGACGAGGCGGGCCGGGCGGCCGAGAAGGACGAGTTCGCCGACGCCGCCGACCTCCAGGAGGAGGCCGCGGGTCTGTACGAAGACGCCGGAGCGCCGGGCCACGCGGCGCTCGCCCATGCCTGCGCCCTGCTCGCCACCGCCGAGATGCCCGTGCCGGGTGCCGACGGAGCAGATGGAACAGACGGAGCGGACGGAGCCGAGGCGAGGGCCGCCGCGCTGACCGCAGCCCACGCCTCCCTCGTCCGCCTGCAGGAGGAGAGCTCCGGCCTCGCTCCCTATCAGGAGGCCCGCCTGCTGCGGATGCGGGCGACCGCGCTCGGCCTGCGCCTGCAGACCTCGCACAGCGAGGAGCACGTCGCGCCGGTCTTCGCCGAGGCGGATCTGCTGCACGCGTTCGCCGTCCGGCACGACATGGCCGGGCAGATCTCCGGCGCCCTGCTGCTGCGGGCCAGTACCCACGCCCTCGCCGGCGACCTGCCCGCCGCGGTCGCCGGGATCGACGCCGTCCTCGACCGGCTGAAGGCGCACGGTCCCGCCTGGCACCTTCCCCGCACGCTCGGTCTGCGCGGCCGGCTCCAGCTCGGCCTCCGGGACGCCGAGGCCGCCTGCGCGGACCTCACCGAGGGCCTGCGACTGGCCGCCGACTGGCCGGCCGACGCGGTCGGCACCGGCCGGCTCCACGGTGATCTGGCCGAGGCCTGCATACGCCTGGGCCGCCCCGACGAGGCCCTGCGGCACCTGACGCGCTCGGCCGAGGTGGACCTGCGCCGCGGCAGCCGGACGGAGGCGTTCTGTACCTACAGCAACGCGGCCCAGCTCAGTCTCGACCTGGGGCGCGTCGAGGACTGCATCGCTCTGCTCGACTCCCTGCTGGCCGAACCGGACGTCGCCGCCGGTGAGCTGGACGACCGGATCGTGGCCCAGCTGCGTCTGACCCGCGCCCGCGCGCTGCACGTGGGGGAGGACCTCAAGGCGGCCACGGCGGAGTTCGTCGCCCTCGCGGCCGAGTCGGCCGGCTGGGACGACGACCCGGGGAGCCACGCCATGATCGCCGCGGAGACGGCCGTACTCCTGGGCGAGTCCGGCGAGTTCGGCCGGGCCCGCGAGGCGGCGGACCAGGCACTCGCCGCCCACGCGCGGGACCCGCGCTACGAGCAGCTCAGCAACTGCCTGCGCGAACTCGCCCGCCTCCAGGCTCAGCAGCAGGGCGCCGAAGGCCTGGCCGACGCCCTCGCCCTCCTCTCCGCCGCCGGCCGGATCGCCGATGAGGCCCGCGCCGCCGCGTACGAGGCACGCGGTCGCTCCCTGGACACCGCCCTGGCGTACGAACACGGGCGGGTCAACGCCTACGCGGGTGAGTACGAGGACGCCCTGGCCGCGCTGGACAAGGCCCTCGCCCTGCTCGGCGAGCCCGGCCCGGAGCAGGAGCACACCGAGGAGTGGGCCGGGGAGTGGGCCGAGTGCGTCCGTCTCGCGGGCGCCGTGGAGGGCCTCTACCTGGAACGCCCCGTCCCCGCCCTCACCCGCCTCGACGCGGCGGCCTCCCGCCTGACCGCCCTGGGCCACACCGAGGAGGCCCGGCCGCTGACCGCCCTGGCGGCCCGGCTGCGCGACGAGGAGTGACACGGCGGTGACACGGCGGTGACACGGCGGTGCCGGGGCGGCAGTTCGCCCCGGCACCGGAATCCGCTCCGGGCACGGCCGCCGGTTCCGCCGCGGTTCCACGGGTGTCGGGACCGGCCGCGGGAGGTGGCTCCGCCCGGGGGCGCACGCGGCGCATTTTGGCGGACAGGAGGCGCGCAACGGGGGCGCGATGTGCGCTCTGTCGACGTATGACCGGATGGTTGTACGATCAAAAAATACGCTTTGATCGATCAGGTGACCCTTCGGGGCGGATGTCGGAGTGGTCCGGGGAAGGGACGCCGGGCCGCTCGACGGCAGCAGACGCGGAGCGGCGCCGTCTCCGGTGGGAGGGGTCCCTGATGCTCACCGATCGGTCGCACAGACGCCTGTGGCGGAAGGCCCGCGCCCTCGCGGAGGGGATCGAGCTGCCGGACCCCTTCGACGCCGAGACCTTCCTGGTCCTCCTGGCCGAACGCCGTGGCCGCCCGATCGAGATCCTGCCGGTCGGGGTGGACGCGGGGGTCCCGTGCGGTCTGCTGGTGACGACCGACCACGCCGACTACATCCTGTGCACCCCGGGGACCAGCGCACTGCACCGGCAGCACATCCTCGTGCACGAGGCGGCCCACCTGCTGTGCGGGCACGACCGGTCGCCCGCTTCCGAGGCGCCGGGCGTACCCGCACTGCTGCCCGGACTCTCCCCCGACCTGGTACGCCGGGTCCTGGGCCGCACCGTGTACGCCGAGCCCGCCGAGCAGGAGGCGGAACTGCTCGCCTCCCTCATCCTGCACCGCGCGCTGGGGGAGGGGCCTGTGCCGGGACGGGACCACGGACGGGCCGGAACCCTGGTCGGGGCGCCCTCCCGCCGGTCCGAGCGGCCACGTGTCTGACCTGCTCGCGTACCTCCCGGCCCTCGCCGCGTTGTGGCTGGGCCGCTACGAACTGCGTCTGCTGCGCACCGGGAGCGACTCGCTCTTCGCGGTGCGCTGCCTGTGCCGCTTCGGATTCTGCATGGCCGCGGCGATGGCCCTGCTGGCCGCTCCGACGACGTACCTGGAGTGGCTGTGGCCGGGGCTCCCGCGGCTGACTCATCTCCTGGGCCGCGAGACGGAGACGGCCGCCCTCGCCTTCCTCCCGCCGGCCGTCATCGAGATCGGCCTGCCCCGGCCCCCGCCTGCTGACCGGACGGCTGCACATCGCCGTCACCCTCGCGGCCACCGCGCTGTACGCGGTCCTCTTCCTCTCCTCCGGTGTACGCACCCGGTACGGCTCGCTCCTCGCGGAGGGGACCGGAGCGGTGCTCCTCGCCGCCGGCGGCACGGTCTTCACCGGCTACAGCCTGTGGTGCCTGGCCGTGTTCCTGGTCCCGGTGCACCGGCTCGTCCGGGGTCTGGGTCGGGGCGCGCTGCGCACAGGCCTGCGGCTGGTCACGGCCAGTGCCGCGGTGGGTCTCGTCTGGGCCCTGTGGGGTGTGTCGTCGATCGTCCCCATGGCCGTGCACCACCGGCAGGGCGCCGGACTGGATCCGGTGGGCCGGGCGCTCGGTCTGTGCTGTCTGGTGCTGGGCGTCCTGGGCGGCACCGCCGCGGGCTGGGGCTCCGTCATCACCGCGGACGGGCGACGGCTCCCCAGGTGCCGGCGGGCGGCCATCAGCCACGCCTCGCCCAGGCGTTCCTCGCCGGCGGACAGCAGGCCCGGTGCCTGCGGCGGCAGGGTGCGGTGTTCGGCCAGCGACGTCCCGACGGCGTCCATGTCACCGAGCACGGCCGCACACGCGGTGAGACCTCCAAGCGCCAGGCGCAGGGCCATGACGTGGTCGAAGGTACGGGCCAGCGCGGCGGCCTCGGCCCACCAGCGGCGGGCCGTCGCCGGCAGGCCCGCCAGCCACTCCGCACGGCCGAGGAAGGCCGCCATCCAGACCCGTACGACGGAATCGGCAGCGACCGGTTCGGCGTAGGCGCGCTCGCCCTCCCGGCGGGCTTCGGCCGGGCGGGCGGCCTCGCTGAGTGCGAGGACGAGCGGGACGCGCTGTACGGCGGGATGGGAGACCAGGGCGCGTTCGTCGACCTGGCGATGACCGGCGTGAGCGTGCTCCGCCCAGGTCACGGCCTCCGCGGTGCGGCCCACCAGCGCCAGTGCGAAGGCTTTCATCCAATCCAGGCCCCCCGCAACCAGACGTTGACGTCGCCGGCACCGCGCACCTCGGTTTCCAGGTCCTCCAGCAGGGCCAGCCCCTGACTCGGCAGGCCGCCGACGATCCGCATGAAACCCTCATTGACGGTGAATTCGTGACGGCCCGCCTCACTGCTGATTCGGTCCCGAGCGGCTGCGTTGACCGCGAGCGCCTCGGCGAGGGGAGCGTTGCTCCACAGCAGATTTATCGTACGGACCAGAGCGACCGCGACCTGGTCCTGCTCGCCGCGGACAAGGGCGTCGGCCCGGACGAGCACGGCCTCGGCCTCCTCCCAGCGGCCCATCTCGAAGAAGGCGTTGCCCAGCATCAAGCCGGTGGCGGTGGTGTGGTGCTTTTCGGGTAACGCCTGCAGAAGAGCGACTGTTTGGGGGTAGTCGTGCGCGTGACGGGCCACCGCGGCAGCCTGGGAGAGCAGGGCGGGGTCAGCTGTGCCAGTGGCGGTCAGTCGCCAGGTGGCGACGCGCACGGGTCGCCTCCGCGGCGCGCACCGCGGGTCTCGACGCGTACGGCCTGGTCCAGCAGCAGGGCTCGACGGCGCAGGAAGACCGGCGCGCAGCACCTCGCCGTACAGCGGATGGGTCAGGAGGACCGTGGTACGACGCCGGTCCTGAACGACGCGGATCAGCCCCGCTTGTTCCAGAGCCGCCATCACCTGCGGCCGGACGACGGCTTCGGCATCGGCCAGAGGCAGTGACTCGCACAGCGCCGGCAGTTCCAGCGCGGGGCGCCCGGTCGCGCCGGCCGCCGCCAGCCGGGCGCCGATCACCTCGGTCAGCCGCGCCGTGGCCGGGAGCCGGCCCTCAGCCAGGTGCCACAGCTCCCCGTCCTCGGTCAGATACCCGGAAGCCAGGGCGCCGAGGACCAGTTCGCGCAGATAGAGCACGTTGCCACCGCTCGCAGCCGACAGCTCGTGCAGAGCACGCCGGGCGACCGGTCCGCCGAGCGAAGCCCGCAGCAGTGCCTCGACCTGCCGCGAGTTCAGGACGGTCAGATCGACCCGATGCACCGCGTCCCCGCCCCACAGCGCCGCAACAGCCTCCCCGTAAGGCTCCCCGCTGCGAACGGTACCGATCAGCAGGAGCGCTCCAGAATCCATCAGCTGCCGCAGAAGCATGGCGGAGGCCGAGTCCAGCAGATGCATGTCATCGACCAACAGCACTCGCCGCAGCCCCGCCCCGACGGTCAGCCGCCTGGCGACCGCGGCGAACCCGGTCACCGGGTCGGACAGATCCACCCCGGCGGGCAGCAGATGCGCGATCGCCCCCAGCGGCACCGCCCCCGCCGCGGTACTCGCCGTGGCCCGCCCCACTCGAAAACCCGCCGCCGCGGCCCGTTCCAGGCATTCCTCGGCCAGCCGGGACTTGCCCACCCCGGCTGATCCGCCCACCACGAACCCCCAGCATCCCGGGTCCGCCAACGCACCGGCGAAAGCCTCCAACTCCTGCCTGCGGCCCACCAACGGCCAGCGCCCCATCTGTTCCGGCATCACGGTTCCCCCCGGCAAGACATGACGTGCGGACATCCCCGACGGGCGCTCCGGCAGCACCCACCCACTCAGCGCATTGCACGATCTGGGTAACCCCAAGTCAGCCTAGGAACGCCGGTACGGATAGCCAACCGGCTCTCCGGCGTCCTGCGAGAAGCCCCCTCTGGCAGGTGGCAAAGCTTTCTCGACACCCCGGCCTCCGGCTCCACGCTGCCTGCACGCGCGCCGGACGCACCAACTCGTTGATGGTGCGCGAGCGTCTGGTACGCGAATGCCAGGTGGAGGGTCGGAGGCGGACGGCCGAGGCGGGTAACCGAGTGGGTACGGGTGCGCCGGCGTGGGGTACAGCAGGTGCGGGGGGTGAGGACCTGTGTCGGTTTTCGATGTACTGACCGGAGTGTTTCTCAGTGCGGTCGGGCTGGTCGTCCTGCTGGGGTGCTGGCTGACGGGTTACGCGTACGTGGCGCTGCTCAGGGAGCGTGGCACACGACGGCATGTGCTGCGGACCGGTGAACGGGCCACGGCGCGTTGCGTCCACGTCTACAGCCACCCGAACCCGGCGATCGCGAAACCGGGCCGGAAGATCAGGCAGCGTTTCGTCCTCGAGTTCGCCGGCCCCGACGGCGACCGCGTGTCCTTCGAGGACGACGCGACCCCGGCGGCGACCCGTGTGGGTGACGAACTGACCGTCGCCTACCTGCCCGCGCAACCCGACCACGCCGTGTGCGCACCCGCGGACGGGCAGCAGGGGTACGGCGAACCGCTGTACCCGGTCCTGGTCTTCTTTCTCGGTTTCCTTGTGGTCATGGCGATGGTCGCCTTCGCTGGAGTGGCCGTGCTCCAGGCGTACGCCTCGGCGCCGCCGGACTTGTGGATCGAACCGTGAAACCGGACGCGGGGGCGACCAGCCCGTCACGCCGACCGTCCCGCCGCGAGCAGCCCCCGTTGTGATCGAGGCTGACCGTGTGCAGGAGGGGACCGCGTCGCGGCGAGTCCGTCCGTCGTCAGACGCACAGGCCGAGAACGGGTGGCCGCGGGACCGACCAGGGCGAGGGGCACCACGAGCCGCGGGTCGGGTTCCTGACCGGGAGGCGGCGAGGGCGCGGGCAGCCGTCCCCGTCCACAGGTTCCACCGCTGAGCGAGAGCGGACCGGAGGTGCCGGCCCGTCATCGATCGGGCCGCTTCCGGGCCTCGCTGCAGGTACGCGAGGCGGAACGCCACCTGCCACGCCGGTTCGTGGCCGCGCGTGGCGTACTGCGGCCCGCGGGCAAGCAGTCGTCCCTGGCCGGCGGCTCAGGAAGTGGGTGGCGGCCGCAACCGGTGGGACGGCGTCCTGCCCGCCCAGACCGCCCAGATCGTCCTGGTCGAACGGCCGGACGGCCGGACGGCCGGGGCACCCCGACGGGTTGCCGGACATCGAACCTGCCCGTCACCACACCGGCCGCCGACCTGGTGCGGTGGGCGAGGACGCGCCGGCGGATCGAGCACGACTACCGTGAACTCAAACACGGCCTGCTGTGGCCGCCCCTCGAAACCAGCAGAACCAGGGCAAGAACCTGACGAAGCACTGCTAGGCGAGGTTGACCAGTCTGATGTAGCGCGTCCAGTCCCAGTGCGGGCCGGGGTCCGTGTGGTCGCTGCCGGGTACCTCGTAGTGCGCGAGGATGTGTGAACGGTCCTTGGGAAGCTCGTACTTGTCACAGATCGCCGCGGTGAGTTTTGCCGACTCCTCGTACAGGGCGTTGGTGAAGTACGCCGGCCTGTCCACCCAGCCCTCGTGCTCGATGCCGATGCTGCGGGTGTTGTAATCCCAGTTGCCCGCGTGCCAGGCGATGTCGCGCTCGCGGACCATCTGGGCGATGTGGCCGTCGCCGGACCGAACGACGTAGTGCGCGGACACCTGCTTCTTCGGGTTCTGGAAGATGGCGAGGGTGTCCGAGTAGGTCGCCTGGGTCACGTGGACGACGACGAAGTCGATGGGATGGCTCGTCGGCCGGCCGGCCACGGTGTAGTTGGACGGACTCGCCGGGGACCATTCGGACTGCGGGTGGTCGACGCCCTGCGGTTCGGCGCCCGCTCGCGTGGTGGGGAGCAGCGCGGTGGAGAGCGTGGCGAGAGCCGCACTCTGCAGCAGGCGCCGCCTGCTGGGCAGGGAGGTGGGAAGGAACTTCGCCCGATCCACGGATTTCCTCTCAAGTAACGGTGGCAGTGGCGGCAGGCTGCGTGGGGCGCTCGAACCGTGGGGCCGGAACTCAACGGCTCAGTGCCGCGGCCGTCTCCCGCATCCGCGCGTGCAGCCCCCGGTGCGTCTCCCGCTCGGGCAGCCACTCCTTGCGGATCTTGGCCACGCAGGTGTAGTTGGTGTCGCAGACGTTGGCCAGCGGTGACTCGACGGTCTGGGTGGCGAACTGGTAGGCGTCCCGCTCGCTGAACCCGTAGTCACGCACCAGCCATCGCACCAGGTCGAGCTGCGATATCCGGAACGCGTCCTCCAGCGGACGTGCCGAGCCGGTCGAGATGATGTGGGTGTCGGACTCGATGCGGGGCCACGGAGTGACGATCCCCTTGAGCAGCTCGACGATCACCACCGTGTTCATCGCGCACTCGACGGCGACTCCGCAGGTCTCGCCCTCTCCCTGCCGTGCGTGGCCGTCGCCGAGGCTCAGCAGGGCGCCTTCGACGTTCACGCCGAGGTAGCACGTGACGCCGGTCCGCATCTCGGGCGTGTCCATGTTCCCGCCGTGCGCGTCCGGTACCAGGGCGGAGCGCACCTCCAGGTTGGCCGGCGCCACCCCCACGGTGCCGTGCATCGGATCCATGGGCAGTTCGATCCGGATGTCGCTGTCCCGTGCGCTGAACAGGGCGGTGCGGCGCGCCCGGTCGAGCTGCCAGATCCACACGGTCTCCGGCAGCGGCGGCTGCAACGTGGCCGTGGTGTGGGTGGAGGTGAGCGCCCCGAAGAGTGGGACCGTCGTCGACGCCGCCCAGTCCCGGGCCGGTTCGATCGACACGAAGTGCACCGCGACCGTGTCACCCGGTTCCGCGCCCTCCACATGGAACGGCCCCGTCTGCGGATTGAGGAACGGGAATTCGCACACCTCGGACACCAGGTCCTTCTCCGAGCGCACCCGCCCGGCGAAGCAGTCCTCCGTGTAGAGGTCGAGGACCGTGCCCGGCGCGATGCGGGCGACGGGCGGCACGCCGCCGAACGTCCAGGCGTACTCGCCCGGTTCGGGGCGCACGGTCAGAATCCGAAGGTCACTCATGCTTGCACTGCTCCGTTCACCCGATGGCGGCGTCTCGCGTGAATCACGGTACGGGCCGCGCCGGTTGAGGAGGAGGAGTCGGCCCGGATCCGTGGACAGCACTGTGATTGTGGACAACTCGGTCACCCGAAAGGGGGGATCACGGCTTCCTGCTGCCGGCATCAGCATCAACATCGGTGTCGGTGTCGGCGCTCAGGTCACGAGCACCAGCCCCAGCACCAGCCCCAGCCCCAGCCCCGACCACGCCCGGCGCCCGCCGTTACGCCCCGCCCCCCACCGCCGCGGGATCGTCCAGCACGGCCCGTACGACCGAATGCGCGGCGCCGAGCAGCGGGCCCTCCGGACCGAGCCTTGAGACCGACACCGCGCAGGCGGGGCCCGCCGTCCTGCGGGCCAACTCCCGCTCGAGCGACGGCAGCAGCCAGGGTGCGAGCCCGGACAGCGCCCCGCCCAGCACGACGGTCTCGGGATCCAGCAGATTGACGGCACCCGTCAACGCGATGCCCAGCGCGGTACCGGCGTCACGCAGAGCTCGCCGTACGTTCTTGTCGCCCCCCGCGGCATGCTCGGCCAGCAGTCCGACGCGGTCCTCGCCGGGCTGCAGCCCGGCCGCGCGCAGCACGGCCTCCTCGCCCGCGTACTGCTCGAGGCAGCCGCGCCCGCCACAGGCGCACGCGGGGCCCTCGGGCCGCACCGGCACATGTCCCAGCTCGCCCGCGAAGCCGCGCGTCCCCCGCAACAGCCGCCCGTCCACCACCACGGCCCCGCCGATACCGATCTCCGCGGAGACGTGCAGGAAGTCGCGCGGCGCCTCCTCGTTGAGCCATAGTTCGGCCAGGCCGCCGAAGTTCGCCTCGTTGTCGACGGTCAGCGGCAGTCCGTCCGGCAGCAGGGGCCCGAGGTCCGTGTCGTGCCAGCCGAGGTTTGGGGGCGCGCACCACGGTCCGGGCGTCCCGTGCGACCAGACCGGGCACGGCGACGGCCAGACCCGCCGGCCACAGCCCCTCCTGGTCCGCCTCGGCGACGATCCGGCGTACCAGACCGGTCAGGTCCCGCAGCACGGGCCCGGGCGCGCGGCCGCGGTTGGCGGCGTGCCGCACGATGCGGGCACGCACCTTGCCGCGCAGGTCGACCGCGCACACGGCGAGGTGGTCGACGCCGATCTCCGCCCCGATCCCCGCCGGGCCGCGCCCGCTCAGGGCCAGCGCCGAACCCGGCCGCCCCACCCGTCCAGGGCGCTCGGGACCCAGCTCGTCGAGGAGTCCTGAGCGGATCAGTTCGTCCACGAGGGTGGAGACGGCCGCCCGGGTCAGTCCGATGCGCGAGGCGACGGCCGCACGGGACAGCGGCCCCTCGGCGTTGACGGTGTGCAGCACCCGCGAGAGGTTGCGGCGCCGCATGCCCTGTTGCGTGTCGGGCAGCCGTCGGCCGGGACTGCTGGGATGGGCCTCGTGCAGCGGTGCGGTCATACCTGAGTCGGTCCTCGTCCGGCCGGTCCCCTGAGGGCTGTCCTCTGCGCGCCGGCGCCTCGGGGGAGCGGGCGACAACCGGCCCCGCTCCCCGGAGGCGAATCCGTCAGCGCCGATCGGACCCCCGTTCCAGCAACGGAGCCGCGTCGGAGAGTACCCCGGCGATCCGCGCCAGCGCCGCCTCGTCCCGCTCCCCGGCCTCCAGCACCGGCCCGCGCGCCGTGTTCCAGCGCCGGGCCACCGCCGCCGGATCCTCCCCGGTGAGCACGCCCGCGGCCTGCGCGGCGGCGCCGAGCGCGACCAGTTCCCTGGCCTCGGGCACCTGGACGGGACGTCCCGACAGCCGGCGTACGGTCTGCTGCCAGGCCCTCCCGCGTGCGCCTCCGCCGATGAGCAGGAGCGGCGCCGAACGGTCGGATTCCTCGTCGAGCACCAGGTCGAGGGCGCCGAGCAGCGAGTGGACGGCCCCGTCGTACGCCGCCTGGAGCAGCTGCCCCGGGGTCGTGTCGTGCCGCAGCCCGTGCAGCAGGCCCGAGGCGTGCGGCAGGTTCGGGGTGCGCTCGCCGTCCAGGTAGGGGAGCAGCGTCACACTCGTACCGGGCTCGACGGCTTCCCGGTCGATGCCGAGCAGGGTGGCGACGCGGTCCACGGCAAGGGTGCAGTTGAGGGTGCAGGCCAGCGGCAGCCAGTCGCCCCGCGCGTCGGCGAAACCGGCCACGGTGCCGGTGGGGTCCGCGGGCCGCCGCGTCGACACCGCGTACACGGTGCCCGACGTGCCGAGGCTGAGCACCGCGGTGCCCGGGTGCAGCCCGAGGCCCAGCGCGGCGGCGGCGTTGTCACCGGTACCGGGAGCGACCAGCGTGCCCTTGGCGAAGGGCAGGCCGGCCGCGTCACGCACGGTCCCGACGACCTCGCCGGGCCGGGCCACCCGGGGCAGCAGGGCCGGATCGAGCCCCACGTGGCCGAGGACCTCCTCGTCGTACGCCTCCGTCCCGGACGCCCACCAGCCCGTACCGGAGGCGTCGCCGCGGTCGGTCGTGCCCACCCCCGTGAGGAGCTCGGTGAGGTAGTCGTGGGGCAGCCGTACGGAGGCAGCGGCGCGGACGGACTCGGGTTCGTGCTCGGCGAGCCATGCCCACTTGGTGACGGTGATGGACGCGCCCGGCACCGTCCCGGTGCGCTCGGCCCACGCCTTCGGGCCGCCCAGTTCCTCCACGAGGCGGCGGGCCTGCGGCGCCGACCGCACGTCGTTCCACAGCAGCGCGGGACGTACCGGAGCGCCCTGGGCGTCGAGTGTGACGAGCCCGTGCTGCTGGCCGCCGACGGACACCGCGGCGGCCTCGCGCGCCGCGTCGCCGCACTGGTGCAGCGCCTCGCGCAGCGCGTCCCACCACTGCCGCGGGTCGCTCTCGCGGCCCGCTCCCGAGGACACGGTGTGCGGCGCCTGGCCGCTCGCCACGACCTTTCCGGTGGCCACGTCCACGACCAGGGCCTTGGTGGACTGGGTGGACGTGTCCACACCGACGACGAGCGGACCCTCGGCTGCTGACATCGGGCTCTCCCTCTTCCGCGGCTCCGCGGGATCTGACCTGGTGTTTTGCGGTTCCCGCCGGGTCGTCACAGCCCCGGACGGACTCGTTGCGCCTCTTCGGGGACATCTTGTCCCTTCCCAGAGATGCCTTCGCATACTAATTTGTTAAGCGCCATGACGAAATAGTCGGAGCAAGCAAGGAGCCGCGGCATGAACTACCAGCCCACCCCCGAGGACAGGTTCACCTTCGGCCTGTGGACCGTCGGCTGGCAGGGAAGGGACCCGTTCGGCGACGCCACCCGGGCCGCCCTGGACCCGGTCGAGTCGGTGCAGCGCCTGTCGGAACTCGGCGCCTACGGAGTGACTTTCCACGACGACGACCTGATCCCCTTCGGATCCTCGGAGACCGAGCGCGAGTCACACATCAAGCGCTTCAGGCAGGCTCTCGACACGACCGGTATGACCGTGCCGATGGCCACCACGAACCTGTTCACACACCCCGTCTTCAAGGACGGCGCCTTCACCGCCAACGACCGGGACGTGCGCCGCTACGCGCTGCGCAAGACGATCCGCAACATCGACCTGGCGGTCGAACTGGGCGCGGAGGTCTACGTCGCGTGGGGCGGCCGTGAGGGTGCCGAGTCCGGTGCCGCCAAGGACGTACGCGTCGCGCTGGACCGGATGAAGGAAGCCTTCGACCTCCTCGGCGAGTACGTGACCTCGCAGGGCTACGACCTGCGTTTCGCGATCGAGCCGAAGCCGAACGAGCCACGCGGCGACATCCTCCTGCCGACGGTCGGCCACGCGTTGGCCTTCATCGAGCGCCTGGAGCGGCCGGAGCTGTACGGCGTCAACCCCGAGGTCGGCCACGAGCAGATGGCCGGGCTGAACTTCCCGCACGGCATCGCTCAGGCGCTGTGGGCGGGCAAGCTCTTCCACATCGACCTCAACGGCCAGAACGGCATCAAGTACGACCAGGACCTGCGCTTCGGAGGGGGCGATCTGCGAGCGGCCTTCTGGCTGGTGGACCTCCTGGAGACGGCCGGTTACGCGGGCCCGAAGCACTTCGACTTCAAGCCGCCGCGGACCGAGGACTACGACGGCGTCTGGGCCTCGGCAGCGGGCTGCATGCGCAACTACCTGATCCTGCAGGAGCGGGCCGCAGCCTTCCGGGCCGACCCCGAGGTCCAGGAGGCACTGCGGGCCTCGCGCCTGGACGAACTGGCGCAGCCCACCGCCTCGGACGGTCTGCAGGCACTGCTCGCGGACCGTGCCTCCTTCGAGGAGTTCGACGTCGAGGCGGCAGCCGCGCGCGGGATGGCGTTCGAGCGGCTCGACCAGCTGGCGATGGACCACCTGCTGGCCGCCCGCGGCTGAGCGCCGCCAGGGTGGACGACGGCCTCTGCGCGGAAGCGTCCGGAATCATGCGGTCCGGGCGATGAGTCCGTAGCAAGTTCCGCGCAGGGGTCGCTTCGTGACCGGTTCGAGGCGACTCTTGACGGTATGGCCACGCCGCCCTTACCGCCCGAGCCTCCTCGGCCGCCGGACAACACGCCGCCCACCGGTGGTGGCGGGTACGGTCCGCCTCCCGGAGGCTTCGGACCTCCTCCCGAGGGTTTCGGGCCCCCTCCGGAGGGTTACGGTCCACCCTCCGGAAACGAGGGGCCGCCCTGGAACGGCGGGGGAGGCGGCCGGCAGCCACCGTCGCCACCGCCCGGACCACCGCCCGGACCACCGCCCGGACCACCGGGCGGCCCCGGCCGGCGCAGGATGCTCCTGCTCCTGCTGGCCGTGATCGTGGGACTCGGCGCGGTCGCGGCGGCCGTGCTGATGGTCACCGGTAGGGACGGCTCCTCGGGCGGGAAGTCGCCCGAGCGGAGAGGTTCCGGCACGGAACGGTCGCCGTCGCCCTCACCGAGCATCCCCTCGCAGCTGCCGAGCGAACTGCCCTCCCTGCCGTCCGGCGGGCCCTCCGAACTGCCCAGCGGACTGGAATCCCTCCTGCCGTCGCGGGCGAGCGACGAGGTCCCGTACTACATGCTGCGAACCGGCGACTGCTTCGACGCCGACGAGGGGCGGCCGGGCCGGGCGGTGAAGCGTCCGTGCACAGGGAAGCACGACGCCGAGGTCGTGAAAGTGGCCGAACTGGAAGGCGCGTACACAACCGATGCCGCCCTCGAGAAGGCGGCATCCGACCTCTGTCAGGAATTCTTGGACACCAAGGCTGCCGAGCAACCCGCGGGCACCGTACGCGGCACCCTGGTGCAGTACCCGGATCCGGCGGGCTTCGGCGTCGGCATCGACAACGTCGCCTGCAGCCTGGCCGCGGACATCGGCGAGGGGAACCGCAAGCTCACCGGGCCACTGAAGTGAGCCACGCGCGCGTGGCGTGACCGGGCCGCGCGCGGCTCCCCGTTCAGATCCCGTGCGGAAGGCGTACGTACGTCACGGTGGTCTCGATCCCGCTGTCCACCAGGCGGCCCTGCGCGTCGAAGGCCTCCGCCCCGTCCGTCATCCCGAAGTCGTTGTCGTTGATGAGCGCGAGCGTGTCGCGGTCCACGCGCGCGACACCCTCGATCTTCCCGGGTACCCCCTTCACCCCGCCGAGGTCCACGACGAGGCGCTTGCGCAGTACGGGGACACCGGACGCGGCGGGATCCGCCAGCTGCTCCAGGGAGGGCGACGTGGTGCTGTCGTCCCACTTGTCGCCGAGGATGTCCGCGCTCCGGCCGAGCTGCACGACCTGCAGCCGGGCGGCCCTGTCGGTGCGCTCCTCGACCAGCAGCCGGTCGCGGCCGACGGCCACCACGGACGAGATCTTCAGCTCGGAGGTGTCGTCCTCGCCCGGGTCGACCGTGCCCACCGGGTCGAACCTGTACGCGTACTCGGCGGTGACGGCCCGCTTCTTCGGAGAGAAGCGCAGCAGACGCGCGGTCAGCGACTCCTCACCCGCATCCGTGTCCGGCAGGGACAGCGGACTCTGAACGGCCAGCACCAGGTCACCGCCGGGCAGTTGGGCGAGACCTTCGAAGCCGCGGTTGATCTTCCGGTGCAGCAGGACCGAGGGCAGCGCCTCGACCACCGGGTAGCCCGCGCCGGTCAGCTTCAGCCCCTTCGGGACGTACCGGGTGAGCACCTTCCCGCGCGTGGAGACGTGGACCAGTGAAGGCCCGTACTCGTCGACGAGCCAGAAACTGCCGTCCTCGGCGCGCACGATCCCTTCGGTGTCCAGACCGTTCGGGTCGTACGGGACCGGCGTCCTCGCGTCATAGGAGTACGGCGCCTCGTCGCGTGCCTCCTGGTTGGGCAGGCCTGTGACGGGCTTGCCCGGGGCGGTGGTGACCGGGATCGCGTCCAGTACCTTCACGGAGGCACCCGACACCCGTATCTTCACGATCGCCGGGTCGAAGCCGGGCACGGGAAACGTACGGCGCTTCACCCCGTCGACCTTGATCTGGCCGTTGGGCCCGCGATCCGTGACGGTCCAGAACTCCCCCTTGCGGCCCGCCGGGTAGATGTCGCTCCCGATGCCGCCCAGGTCCACACCCCGGTCGTCGGCGACCGTGCCCGGCAGCAGTCCGTTGCTGAACGTGCCCAGCGGGACGTCGCCGAGCGTCGCGGAGCCCGTGACCCGCGCACCGCCGGAAGGTGTGCCGACCGCGGGGCCCGCCGCAGCGAAGGCGGCCAGCACGGCGAGCGGCACGCCCACGGCAAGGGAACGGTGGACACGGCGCCGACCTGCGGCGTACGGGGACATGGGGCCTCCTGGGGCACACGTTCGATGACAGTCGCCAGATTTCGCCCTCGCCCCGAACGCCGGACGACCGGTGGGTGAACTCCGGGCGTCCGGCGCTCATCCGCTGGGGGCGGGCCGTGCCCCGCCTGGTTCCCGGTCCGGTGTCACTCCTGTCCCTCGGCCAGGGCGAGCGCCGTCGCGGGGTCTTGGGCGGCAGGACCGGCGGGGGCCCAACGGCCCCGCTCCTTGCGGTACGGCCACCAGCGGCCGTCCGGTCCCGGACGGAGCTGGATCCGTCCGTCGGCAGTGGTCCAGCGGTTGCGGGCCGCGTGCAGGGCAGGCCGCTCGTCGTCCTCCCAGGCCGACTCCAGGGCGGCACGCGCACGTGCGTACGTCTGCGCCGGCCGGTCCGCCTCGAGTACGTCGAGGGCGGCCGCACCTCCGTACTCCCAGGCGCGGACCGCGAGCGCCAGGCCTTCACGGTCGCGTCCCGAACCCTTCGCGAGCCGATCGGCCGACGCGGCGTCGGGCCGGCCCGACGCCAGTCGTACGGCATCCTGCGCGGGCGTCAGGCCGGTCTCCGGAGCGCGCTGTTCATGGTCCGCTGCCAGCGCGTCGACGAGCAGCCGGTACGCCTCACGCGCGGCCTGTGCCGCCAGGAACTCCAGCGCGGCCGGATCGACTCCGGGCGCGGGAGCGGTCTCCGTGTCCAGCGAGGGCGGCAGGCCCGGCTCCGGGGGCACGGCAGGTGCCCCGGGCAGCGACGGCAGGATGTCGCCCGCCGCATACGCCCCGGCGGCGTCCACACCCTCCTGCGCGTCCTGTCGAACCGCTGCGGTCCCGGTCCCGGTTCCCGTCGCGGACCGGGAGACGCTGTGCCTCTGGACCTCGTCGAGCAGTTCGCGTTCGCCGCGGCCGCGCAGCAGGAGCAGCACGAAAGGATCCTGGTCCAGCAGCCGCGCCACCTGATAGCACAGCGCGGCGGTGTGACCACAGTGGTCCCACGCGTCGCAGTCGCACTCCGCCTCCAGGTCGCCCAGGCCCGGCAGGAGTTCGATGCCGGCACTCGCGGCGTCCTCGACGAGGTGCGGCGGCATCTCGCGGTCGAGCAGTGCCGCGATGTGCCCCGCCCGCTCGACGGCCATGCCGAGGAAGCGGTCCCACTGCTCCCCGGACAGCTCCTGCAGCAGGACGTCCGCACGGTGCGCGGTGCGGTCGCGGTCCTGGACCACCGCGGTGACGCGCCCGGGGCGGACCGACACGGCGCCCACGGCCCCCGCACGCGCGAGACGGCGGCCCACCCGCAACTGCTCCGAGTCCAGCGCGGCGTCCTCCAGCGCCCGGAGCCAGGCCTGTCCCCACCAGCGCTGTGCGAACCCCCGGCCGCGTGCCGGCGGCAGAGCGGCGAAGGTGCGCTCCGGAGTGTTCTCGTACGGATCGCTCATCAGGCGCCCCCTCGCAGTTCCACCAGGTCGGCCAGCTGCGCGTCGCTCAGTTCGGTGAGGGCCGACTCCCCGGAACCGAGCACCGCGTCCGCCAGCTCCCGCTTGCGCAGCAGCATGTCCGCGATGCGGTCCTCGATCGTCCCTTCGGCGATCAGCCGGTGCACCTGCACCGGTCGCGTCTGACCGATGCGGTACGCACGGTCGGTGGCCTGCGCCTCGACTGCGGGGTTCCACCAGCGGTCGTAGTGCACGACGTGCTCGGCCCGCGTGAGGTTCAGGCCCGTGCCCGCCGCCTTCAACGACAACAGGAAGACGGGTACCTCGCCGTCCTGGAAGCGCTGCACCATGGCCTCACGCTCGGGGACCGACGTGCCGCCGTGCAGGAACTGCGAGTGCACACCACGTGCGGTCAGGTGGCGTTCGATCAGGCGCGCCATGCGCACGTACTGCGTGAAGACCAGAACGCATGCCTCCTCGGAGAGGATGGTGTCGAGCAACTCGTCCAGCAGCTCCAGCTTTCCGGACCGCCCGGCGATCTTCGGCCGGTCCTCCTTGAGGAACTGCGCCGGGTGGTTGCAGATCTGCTTCAGCCCGGTGAGGAGCTTCACGATCAGCCCCCGCCGGGCCATGCTGTCGGCGCCAGTGATCTCCGCGAGGGTCTCGCGGACCACCGCCTCGTACAGACCGGCCTGTTCCTTGGTGAGCGATACGGCACGGTCGGTCTCGGTCTTGGGCGGAAGCTCCGGTGCGATACCGGGATCGGACTTGCGGCGGCGCAGGAGGAACGGCGCCACGAGGCGGGCGAGCCGGTCCGCCGCCCCCGGGTCCTGCCCGCCCTCGACGGCCTTCGCGTACTGGTTGCGGAACGTCCCGAGCCGGCCCAGCAGGCCTGGTGTCGTCCAGTCGAGGATCGCCCACAGCTCGGAGAGGTTGTTCTCCACCGGAGTGCCGGTGAGCGCCACGCGTGCGCGTGCGCCGATCGTCCGCAGCTGCCGGGCCGTGTCCGAGTACGGGTTCTTCACGTGCTGTGCCTCGTCGGCGACGACCATGCCCCACGACCTGTCCGCCAGACGTGCCGTGTCGAGCCGCATGGTGCCGTAGGTCGTCAGGACGAACTCACCGGCGGCGATCCCGTTCAGGCTCCGCCGCGCGCCGTGGAAGCGGCGGACGGGAGTGCCCGGAGCGAACCGCTCGATCTCGCGCTGCCAGTTGCCCATCAGGGACGTCGGACAGACGACGAGCGTGGGGCCCGCGGTGGGCCCGTCGGTCTGCCGGTGCAGATGCAGTGCGATGAGCGTGATCGTCTTGCCCAGGCCCATGTCGTCCGCGAGGCAGCCGCCCAGTCCGAGAGACGTCATCCGGGCCAGCCAGCCGAGTCCCCGCAGCTGGTAGTCGCGCAGGGTCGCGGCGAGTGCGGCCGGCTGTCCGACCGGCTCCTGCCCTTCCGGGTCCGAGAGGTGGTCCCGCAGCGTCGCCAGCCACCCCGTGGGCCGCACGTCGACCCTGAGGCCGTCGACCTCCGTGGAACCCGTGAGGACGGCGCTCAGCGCGTCGACCGGTGTCAGCTTGCGGTCCTGCTGGGCGCGGGCCCGGCGCACCTCCTGCGGATCGACGAGTACCCACTGGTCACGCAGCCGTACCACGGGGCGGTTCGCCTCGGCGAGCCGGTCCAGTTCCTCGCGGGTCAGCTGCTGGTCTCCCAGCGCGAACCACCACGAGAAGGCCAGCAGCGCGTCCGCCGACAGGAAGGAGGGAGTGTCCGGGGCCGGTCCGCTCGCGCCTCGCCCGTCGTCCGGCGGACCGATGACCGCGCGGGCCGTCAGCCTGTGTGACAGTTCCCTGGGCCAGTGCACCTCCACACCGGCGGCGGCCAGCGCCCGGGCTCCCCCGCCCAGGAGTTCGGCGACCTCCTCGTCGGCGAGTTCGATCGTGTCGGGTACGGCCGCCGACAGCAGGGGAGCCAGCGGGGCCCAGGCCCGGACGGCACGGCGCAGCGCGAGGAGTGCGTCCATCCGCGCGCGCGGGCCGAAGGCGGGGCTCGACCCGCTCCACACCTCGGCCGCGTCCGCCAGCAGGGCCGGGTCGCTGACGCTGTGCAGTTGCAGCACCGCACGCAGCGGCAACCGGGTCTCGTCCGACGTGGCCGACGCGAGGCCCGGCACCTCGACACGCAGCGAGATCCGCACACCGGCGTCGTGCCCCGCCGCGACATCGGCGGCCCACGCGCGGTGTTCTGGTACGTGCTGCGGTTGCGCGGCGGCGAAGGCCGGGCCGCCCGCGGCGAGCGACGCGGCGGGGGAGCGGGGGAGTGTGTCGGCGACGGCGTCGAGGAAGGCACGCAGCAGCCGCTCGGGATCGGGCAGTCGCAGCGGTCGTGCCTCGTCGACGGGTACCGCGTGGGCGTGCGGCGGCATGGCGGCGGCCAGCTCGCGGATCCGTTCCAGGTCCTGCGCACTCAGCGGACCTGCGCGCCATGCGTCGTGGTCACCGGCGCTCAGGCCGGGCAGCAGCAGCCCGCGTGCGGCGAGTTGCAGCGCCAGCACGGCCGCGGCGCCCCAGAAGGCGCTCGCCCCATGGGCCTGCGAAGCGGTACGCGCACGCGTGAGGACCGGCAGCGCCGCCCGCACCGGCAGTACGACGGCCGGCACCCGCACCAGCTCGACACCGTCCTCGCCGGGAAGGGCGACCGTCAGCTCCTCCACGGAGCCGGAGTCGACATGGGGAGGCTCTTCGCCGTCGGGCAGCCAGAAGGCGACCCTGCCCGTCCGGGCCGGATCGGCGGGGACGAAAACGGCGCAGCGACGGGCCAGTTCGGCGATCTCGAAGGGAGTCGGGGCAGGAATCCTCTGCACAGCGATGACTGCGTTTCTCAAATTTGACTACTTGGGGCCGGGGTCGCCGAGGGTACAGCACGGCGAAGGGAACGCACAGCGCCGCATCCGTGACGCGGGACTTCCGACGGGCTGTCGCGCGCTCCCCGCTGCGCGCACACTGTCGGGAGCCGGGTATCGCTTACCCGGCTGGAGGGGGCGTGGGCTCCTGCTGTCATGCCCCGCAGGGCACGTAAGCAGGTCGGAGAGCCGCTCTCAGGGGCGAGTAGGGGGCGCGCCTCAGGGTCGTATCAGGGTCACGGTCCGGAACCGTCGGGAGCGCGGGTCCGTTCTCAAGACAGAGAGCGGCAGTGGCCGCTGAGGAGGCTACGCACATGTCAAGGAACGCGAAAATAGCCGCAGGTGGTGTCGCGGTCGGCATCATCCTGCTCTTCTTTGTGCCCTGGTGGGCCGCCCTGCTGATCGTCGTGGGGGTTCCCGCGGCGGCGTATCTGACGCTGGACCCCTCGCAGCGGCGCAGGCTGCGCCGCGTCGGTCGCAAGGAGTTGGGCCGCTGAACCACCCGCGGTCCGCAGTTCGCTGTTCGCTGTTCGCGGTCAGGGGAGTTCCCCTTCCGGAGCACGGGAGCCGATCATGTCACCGTTCGTGGGCCCGCCGAGGTGCGGTCCACGGGCGGTTACGTGCCGCCCGACGCCCCGGCCCGACGCTCCCGGCCCGCCGCCTGTCGGCGTTCGGCTGGAGTTCGGTGGCTCGTCGGGCTCAGTTGGGGCGTACCGCCATCTTGTCGAGGGCCTCCAGCAGGCCGGGCAGTTCGGGACCGCGGCCGACCGTGAGGATCTCTCCGGGCTTCTCGTCGAGCAGGATGAAGGCGATGTCGTCGGTC
The DNA here is from genome assembly GCF_030817535.1 of Streptomyces sp. V3I8. Lineage (NCBI taxonomy): Bacteria > Bacillati > Actinomycetota > Actinomycetes > Kitasatosporales > Streptomycetaceae > Streptomyces > Streptomyces sp. V3I8. The sequence goes on from NZ_JAUSZL010000002.1 coordinate 7,723,444, forward strand.
CGCGCCACCATCGACCAGCCGGGCCCGTCGGCCCGCAGCATCCGCGCGTCCCCCGGGGCGAAGGACGAGCGCACGCGGCCGAGCGGCGGAGGAGTGTCCACGTACGAACGCGCTTCATGGAGGACGCGCCTGATGCCGGTGAGCGGCGCCCGTCCGGGGCCCCCGTCCGGGGCGTCGTGCCCGGATTCGTCACTCGCGACGGTCTTGCCGTCCGTCGGAGCGGCAAATGCGCTCTCGTCGATCTGTTCGCGCCAGGCGGCCCACTGCAGCGCGATCTCGTCGGCACCGAGGCGCCGTTGAGCGGCACCCCAGGTGGACGTGTCCGGCGGACACAGCGGGGTCTGATCGCCGATCTCCGGCGCGGGGTCGTGCGGAGCGGGCACACCGGGCGCCGCGACCGCCAGGGCGAGCGGCCACCCGGGCAGCGCCGCCACCATCGAGCGATCGTCCGGCGACAGGTCGTACTCCATCCCGCAGTCCCAGGAGGCGACGGCGACGGCCACCAGTGAGACGTCGTCGATGACGACGGTCCACCGTGCCCCGTCGCCGTCCTGACCCAGTACCAGGCCGTACCCGTCGGCGACGGGCACGAGGCCGAGTGCCGCACAGGCCTCCGGGTAGTCGTCGCCCAGCACGCTGGGGAACTGCGCCGGCGTCAACAGCACCGCGGTGAGCACATACAGTGCGTCGTCGTCCCCGGCGGCGACGGCCGCATCGTCCGTCCCGGCCATCCCAGCCTCCCCATCACTACATCCGTCGGCGCACCCTAATGCGCGCCCACGTCCCTTGTCACGAGGCTGGAACTCGTGAGTAGCTTCGTCCGTCGTCTCGTGCGGGAGCGGATCGACCACCGGCGGACGCCCTGTCCTCGGCCGGGTCCGGGCGATCCGCCCCCCCCGCTCCCGTCAGGCGGCCGGCAGCCCCAGAAGGGTCCGGGCCACGGCGTTGGGCGACTCGTCGCGTTCCCGCGCGAGCGCGATGACGGCTCGGCACGCCAGCTCGTTCACGCCGAACGAGAGTGCTTCCGGCGACACCCAGGTCGCGGCCTCGTCGACCCCGTCCTGATCGTCCTCGGCGCCGGCGGACACGTACGCCGCGGCGGCTTCGAACAGGTTGTGTGTCCGCTTCTTCGGATTCTCAGGACGAGGCCCGGGGGGCCGGACGGACCCCTGGGAGCCGGCTGTTCCCAGGCGTGCGAGGAGCTTTCTGAGTTTGGCCAGTGTGCCTGACATTCGGGCCACCTTCCCCAACGCGCTATTTCATCGGTCATCACCCATATGCCTCCATTCAACGTAGAGTTGAAGCTTCGACTGCAGAAGAGGGCAGTGACGTGAAGCGCCAGCGGCCGCCCTCGTCCAGCGGTACGGGCGGTGCCCGCTCCTCCTGCGGAGCGCGCCCAGGACGACCCTGAACCGCGAGGTCAGGGACGGCGTTCCGCCAGCGCGAGGAACCGGGTGTCCTCGTCCACGTACGCCGTCATGTGCCAGCCCGAGGTGGACAGCAACGGCCCGAGGTTGCCCTTCGCGCGCAGGTCGTCCGGCGTGATCCGCCGCCCTTGGCGCGCCGCCAGGGCGGCCCGGCCGATCGGATGGAAGAGCGCCAGGATCCCGCCGGGCCGTACGACCCGCGCCAACTCCCGCAGGTTCGCCTCCGGGTCGGGAAGGTGCGCGACGAGCCCGGCCGCGAAGACCGCATCGAGCGACTCCGGGCGCAGCGGCAGCCGTGCCACGTCGGCGAGGAGCAACCGTCCGGCCCGGTCCCGGCCGGCCCGTACCGCGGCGTGCAGCATGGCCGGCGTCAGGTCCGCGCCGAGGACCACGCCCGAAGGCCCCACGGCGTCCCTGAGGGGCGGCAGGGCCCGTCCCGTACCGCAGCCCGCGTCGAGCACGCGGTCGCCCTCCTGCAGTCCCAGCCCGGAGACGGCCGCCGCGTACACCGGGCCGTCGTCGGGGAACCGCTCGTCCCAGTGGGCGGCGCGGGCCGAGAAGAACTCCTGAACATGCGTGTGGTCGTCGCTCATGCACCGCATGATCCCGCATCGCACGCGAGCGACACGGTCGAACGCCGACGCGAAACGCCAGGCGGCGCACACGTTCGAGCGTGATGCGGTCGTTCCCCACCACCTGCGCGTCACATTGCAACCCGGCCCTCCCGAGAGAAGAGAGCGATGGTCCCCGAACACTCCGATGTCACCAGCGGTGAGACGACTGCCCTGGCGCTGAAGATCCTCGTTGCCGGCGGCTTCGGCGTCGGCAAGACCACCCTGGTCGGCGCGGTCGGCGTGGACCGGAAGGTCACGACGACCGTCGCCATGGACTTCGGGCGTATCACCATCGGATCGGGTCTGTCGCTCCATCCGTCCGGCTCGGGGAGGGAGGCGCTGATACGTCTCGTCGAGCAGCCGGACGGATGCACACCGCCCGGCTGCTCGACCCGGCCCGCTGACGTACGGCACCGCACATGCGGCACCGCACGCGTGGCACCAGGCGTGCGGGCCTGGTGCCACGCACGCCCCGTGCCGCGGGATTCAGTCGGAGACCGAAGCCTCCGCGAGAACCTTCTCGATCGTCACGCGGACTAGGAGTTCGCCGGGCACGCCGTTACGGGACGCGAACTCCTCGGCGCGCTCCGCACCCATGTACCGGGCGCCGATCCGTCCGGCCCACAGCCGTACGTCGTCGAGGTCCTCCGAGATCCGGGCGCGCCCCTGCAGGACGACGTAGGCGTACGGAGGCCGGTCGTCGTCCACACACAGGGCCACCCGTCCGTCCCGGGCCAGATTCCGCCCCTTGACCGTGTCCTTCCCCGTGTTGAAGACCAGGTCCTGCCCGTCGAGCAGGAACCAGATCGGCGCCACATGCGGACGTCCGTCGGCCCGGACGGTCGACAATTTGCCGGTGCGGGTTCCGTGCGAGACGAATGCCCGCCATTCCTCATCGGTCATCTTCTGTGCCATGCCCCCCATCCTCCTTGCCCGGACGCCGACGGTGGGGAAGGCTGGTCGATCGGATCCTCCGGCCAGGAGGCGCCACGCATACACGGGGAGACGGATCATGGCGGAGAACCAGGGGCTCGACTGGCTGCTCGACGACCTGACCCAGCGTGTCGAGCACATACGCCACGCGCTGGTGCTGTCCAACGACGGACTGGTGACCGGGGCGAGCACAAGCCTGAGGCGTGAGGACGCCGAACATCTCGCCGCCGTCTCCTCGGGTCTGCACAGTCTGGCGAAAGGTTCCGGCCGGCATTTCGGCGCGGGCCGCGTGCGCCAGACGATGATCGAGTTCGACGACGCGCTCCTCCTCGTCACGGCGGCGGGCACCGGCAGCTGCCTCTGCGTGCTCAGCGCGGCGGAAGCGGACATCGGCCAGGTCGCGTACGAGATGACGCTGCTCGTCAACCGGGTCGGAGAGCACCTCCACGTCGATGTGCGACAGCCCGAGCACTCGTCCTCGATAGACATCTAGAATTTTCTGCAGGTCTCTGAACTGCGCAGATGTCAGCGCGATCGAGGTTATCCACAGGCCCGGCGCGAAGAACGCCGAACCGGCTACGGTTTTTCCCGAAGCAAGCGAACGCACACGCACACCGCTGCACGGGGGAGAACACCATGGCCGGCGACACCATCACGCAGACCGTCAGGTCCGAGGCGCGACCCGCACTGACACCGAGCCGCGCCGCGCGCGAACTGGAGCTCAAGCGAGGGGAGTTCGACCTCGCCGTACGACTCGGCCGCATCCGCACGGTGCCCGACGAGGGCGGCGGAGGGCGTCGCGTGACCCGCCCGGAGATCGAGAGGGTGCGGTCCGAGGCAGGCTTTCCGGAGGCTCTGCGAGAACGCGTCAAAGCGGTCGGTACCTCCGAGGGTGCGGCCCTCATGGACATCACGACCGGCCGGTTCACCCGCTTCGCACGCCTGGGCCTCATCGTTCCCGTCAAGTTCTACCTGAACCGCTACCGGGCCGTGGTGTGGCTGTACCTCGCCGAGGAACTGAAGCAGTTCGCCGCGAACAAGGAGAACGCACCACTGTTGAACAGCCGTCTGCCCGAGGGGCTGCGCGGCCAGCTGGACACCGGCCTGGATCTGCGGGCGCGGAACTGGCGAGGGCGGTACCTGGGCTTTCTGCTCCGGCAGGCCCAGGATCCATGGGAACGCGCCGCGGCCGTGGCGTCGCTGCTCGATTCCGGGCAGGTCGCCGAGATCGTCGCCGATCCCTACGAGCGTGCCTACCTGAACCGGTACCGGCCCGACAAGGGCGGCCATGAGACGCCCGATTCGCCCGCCGCCCGCATCACCGCCCGGATCCTGACAGCGGCGGATCCGGACGAGATCGGCTGGCTCCGCGCCGACCTGGCCAACGGACTGGAGGAGGCGCGCCACCGTCGGCCCGCCCCACGACCGACGACGGAGCCTGCGCCGTGGCCCAGGAGCCACGACCTGCGTCATGACCGGCCGACCTCGCTCGGCAGGCACCGGACGCCCACTGCGCGGCGACGGCCGGTGCCGGTGCTGCACGCGGCCGGAGTGCCCCACCCGGCCGGGCCGGGGCGAGCGGTCGAGGCAGCCCGGCACGTGATCGACGAACCGGAGCGTCCCCGGCGCCTCCTCGACCGGCTCAGGCGCAGAAACTCCTGACCCGGACCCGCCCGACCCGTCAGCTCTCGAGCTTGCGGAACAACCCCTCCTGCACGACGGAGACGAGCAGCCGTCCCTCCACGTCGTAGATACGGCCCCGGGCCAGACCCCGGCCGCCCGTCGCGATCGGAGACTCCTGGTCGTAGAGGAACCACTCGTCGGCGCGGAACGGCCGGTGGAACCACATGGCGTGGTCCAGGGAGGCCATGTCGAAACCGCGCCGGCCCCAGAGGGGTTCCACCGGAATACGGACGGCGTCCAGGAGGGTCATGTCGCTCGCGTAGGTGAGTGCGCAGGTGTGGACCAGCGGGTCGTCACCCAACGGACCGACGGCGCGCATCCACACGGCGCTGCGCGGCTCGGCGTGCTCGATCTCCTCGGGGGTCCAGCGCAGCCGGTCCGCGTAGCGGATGTCGAAGGGCTGGCGCCGGGCCATGCGCTCCAGTGTCTCGGGGAGCGCGCCCAGATGCTCCTTGATCTCCTGGGTGACGCTCGGGAGCGACTCGGGATCCGGGACTTCGCGGGCCGGCGGCAACTGGTGCTCGAAGCTCCCCTCTTCAGGTTTGTGGAAGGAGGCGGTCAGATTGAAGATCGTGCGGCCCTGCTGCACGGCGGTGACGCGGCGTGTGGTGAACGACCGCCCGTCCCTGACCCGTTCGACCTGGTACACGATGGGCACGCCCGGCCGGCCCGGACGCAGGAAGTACGCGTGCAGCGAGTGCACGGGCCGTTCCGCGTCCGTGGTGCGGCCGGCGGCGACGAGGGCCTGGCCCGCCACCTGCCCGCCGAAGACCCGCTGCAGGGACTCCTGCGGGCTGCGGCCACGGAATATGTTGACCTCGATCTGCTCCAGGTCGAGCAGGTCGACGAGTCGTTCCGCCGGGTTCGTCATGAGTCGCGTTCTCCTGTGCTCACAGCTGGCCGACGGCGGTGACCTTGACGACGGCACGTCCCTCGGCGTCGGAGGCCACGAGGTCGACTTCCGCACCGATGCCCCAGTCGTGATCTCCGTTCGGGTCGGCGAAGGTCTGCCGCACCCTCCACAGTCCGTTCTGAGGCTCCTCCTCGATGCGCAGGAGCTTGGGTCCACGCGCGTCGGGACCGGTGCCGAGATCGTCGTACTCGTCCCAGTACTTGTCCATGGCATCGCCCCAGGCGTCGGCGTCCCAGCCGGCCTCGGCGTCCATCTCGCCCAGTTCCGCGAGGTGGTCGAGGGCGGCGAGTTCGACGCGCCGGAACATGGCGTTGCGGACGAGGACCCGGAAGGCGCGCGCGTTGGCCGTGACCGGCTTGACCTGGTCGGCCTTCTCCTGCGCCTCCTCGGCCGTCATGACCTCGGGGTTGGCGAGCTGCTCCCACTCGTCGAGGAGGCTCGAGTCGACCTGGCGCACCATCTCGCCGAGCCAGGCGATCAGGTCCTCCAGGTCCTCCGACTTCAGGTCGTCCGGGACGGTGTGGTCGAGGGCCTTGTAGGCGCTCGCCAGGTAGCGGAGCACGATGCCCTCGGTGCGGGCGAGCTCGTAGTGGGAGACGAACTCCGTGAAGGACATGGCCCGTTCGTACATGTCGCGGATGACGGACTTCGGGGAGAGCGGATGGTCGCCCACCCACGGATGACTCTGGCGGTAGGTGTTGTACGCATGGGAGAGCAGTTCTTCGAGCGGCTTGGCGTACGACACGTCCTGGAGCCGCTCCATGCGCTCCTCGTACTCGACACCGTCCGCCTTCATCGCCGCCACGGCCTCACCACGGGCCTTGTTCTGCTGGGCGGCGAGGATCTGCCGGGGGTCGTCCAGCGTGGACTCCACGACGGACACCATGTCGAGGGCGTACGAGGGGGACTCGGGTTCCAGGAGCTCGAACGCGGCGAGAGCGAAGGTCGACAGCGGCTGGTTGAGGGCGAAGTTCTGCTGCAGGTCGACGGTGAGGCGCACGATCCGGCCCTCGGCGTCGGGCGTGTCGAGTTTCTCCACGACTCCGCCGTCGAGGAGCGAGCGGTAGATGGCGATCGCCCGCCTGATGTGGCGCAGCTGCTGCTTGCGGGACTCGTGGTTGTCCTCCAGCAGATGCCGCATCGCGGCGAAGGCGTTGCCGGGGCGTGCGATGACCGACAGGAGCATCGTGTGCGTGACCCGGAAACGCGAGGTCAGCGGTTCCGGATCGGACGAGATCAGCTTCTCGAACGTGGTGTCCGTCCAGCCGACGAAGCCCTCCGGAGCCTTCTTGCGCACCACCTTGCGACGCTTCTTCGGATCGTCGCCCGCCTTGGCCAGGGCCTTCTCGTTCTCCACGACGTGCTCGGGGGCCTGCGCCACGACGAAGCCGGCCGTGTCGAAGCCCGCCCGCCCGGCCCGGCCCGCGATCTGGTGGAACTCCCGCGCGCGCAGCGTCCGTACGCGGGTGCCGTCGTACTTCGCCAGCGCGGTGAACAGCACGGTGCGGATGGGCACGTTCACGCCGACGCCGAGGGTGTCCGTGCCGCAGATGACCTTCAGGAGACCGGCCTGCGCCAGTTTCTCCACCAGACGGCGGTACTTGGGCAGCATGCCGGCGTGGTGCACACCGATGCCGTGCCGTACGTAGCGGGAGAGGTTGCGGCCGAACTTGGTGGTGAAGCGGAAGTTGCCGATCAGATCGGCGATCTGGTCCTTCTCCTCGCGCGTGCACATGTTGATGCTCATCAGTGCCTGCGCGCGCTCCACAGCCTGTGCCTGGGTGAAGTGCACGATGTAGACGGGCGCCTGCCTCGTCTCGAGGAGCTCGGTGAGCGTCTCGGTCAGCGGCGTCAGCTTGTACTCGTAGGAGAGGGGCACAGGGCGGGTCGCCGAGCGCACCACCGAGGTGGGACGGCCGGTGCGCCGGGTCAGGTCCTCCTCGAACATGGAGACGTCGCCGAGCGTCGCCGACATCAGGATGAACTGCGCCTGCGGCAGTTCGAGGATCGGGATCTGCCAGGCCCAGCCGCGGTCGGCCTCGGCGTAGAAGTGGAACTCGTCCATGACGACCTGGCCGACGTCGGCGCGCCTGCCGTCGCGCAGCGCGATCGACGCCAGGACCTCGGCGGTGCAGCAGATGACCGGGGCATCGGAGTTCACGGAGGCGTCGCCGGTCAGCATGCCCACGTTCTCGGTGCCGAAGATCTTGCACAGCTCGAAGAACTTCTCCGAGACGAGGGCCTTGATCGGCGCGGTGTAGAAGGTGACCTCGTCACGGGCGAGCGCCGCGAAGTGGGCACCTGCGGCGATCATGCTCTTGCCGGACCCGGTGGGGGTCGACACGATCACGTTCGCCCCCGAGACCACCTCGATCAGCGCCTCCTCCTGGTGGGGGTAGAGCGTGAGACCGCGTTCCCCGGCCCACGACTCGAAGGCTTCGTAGAGGGCGTCGGGATCTGCGGTCGGCGGCAGCTGATCGATAAGGGTCACGACCCCATCTTGCCTGTCATCGCACCCGATGAGGGAATCGGATGCGGGACCGAAGATCATGAAGGCTACGCTGTGTCGCCGGCCAGGTGTCGGCACGGGCGGGCGACCGGCGGCCCGTACAAGAGGAATGGGGCGGGGCACGGCGATGATGGGACCAGCACACTCACTGTCCGGGGCGGCGGCCTGGCTGGGCGTCGGAGCGGCGGCGGCCGCCGCCGGTCACACGATGCCCTGGCCGGTCGTGCTCACCGGAGCACTGATCTGCGCGGGTGCCGCGCTGGCCCCGGACCTGGACCACAAGGCCGCCACGATCTCGCGGGCCTTCGGGCCCGTCTCCCGGGGACTGTGCGAGATCGTCGACAAGCTCTCGTACGCCGTCTACAAGGGGACGAAGAAGCCCGGCGACCCGAGCCGTTCCGGTGGACACCGCACCCTCACCCACACCTGGCTCTGGGCGGTGCTGATCGGCGCGGGTGCCTCGGTCATCGCGATCCAGGGAGGCCGCTGGGCGGTGCTGGCCATCCTGTTCGTGCACCTGGTGCTGGCCATCGAGGGGCTGCTCTGGCGGGCGACGCGTGGCTCCAGCTCCGACGTCCTGGTCTGGCTGCTGGCCGCGACGAGCGCGTGGATCATCGGAGGAATACTGGACGAGCCGGGCAACGGCGCCGGCTGGCTGTTCACGGAGCCGGGCCAGGAGTACCTGTGGCTCGGACTGCCGATCGTCCTCGGTGCGCTGGTGCACGACATCGGGGACGCGCTGACGGTGTCGGGCTGCCCGATACTGTGGCCGATCCCGGTGGGCCGCAAGCGCTGGTACCCGCTCGGGCCGCCCAAGGTGCTGCGGTTCAGGGCGGGCAGCTGGGTAGAGCTGAAGGTGCTGATGCCCGCGTTCATGGTGCTGGGCGGGGTGGGCGGCGCGGCCGCTCTCAACTACATCTGAGGCACCGTGCCGGAGGGGCGGGTACCGCCGACGGGCGGCGGACCGCACCCCTCCCGGCGAGGTCACACCGTGTCGTCGCCGTCCGGTGCCCCACCCTGGCCCGCTCCGCCCTCGCTCCCGGCGGCGGTGCCGGTGCCGGTGCCGGTGCCGTAGCGCTTCTCGAAGCGGGCGACCCGTCCCTCCGTGTCGACGGTCCTGGCGGTGCCCGTGTAGAAGGGGTGGCTCTCCGAGCTGATCTCCACGTCGACGACGGGGTACGTCCGGCCGTCGTCCCACTCGATGGTCCGGTCGCTGACGGCGGTGGACCGGGTCAGGAAGGCGTATCCGGCGGCGCGGTCACGGAAGACGACCGAGTGGTAGTCGGGGTGCTTGTCCTGCTGCATGAGTACTCCTTGCGTGGGGGAGGGGTGCGCGGACGGATCGGGGGAGAGAGCGGGGTCAGCCGGACAGGGTGTCCTCGTCGACTATGTGCATGGCGGCCTCCTCCGCCGAGGCCGCCGCTCCGTCGATGCCCACGTCCGTGGCGATCAGCCCGCTCTCCCCGTCCTCGTGCGCGCCTTCGCCGGGAGCCACGAGACGCCCGGAGCGGAGGGTGCCCACTTCGTTGTCCAGGGGTTCCCCGTCCGAGTCCGGACAGTCCCCGATGCCGTCGCCGTCGGGTGGGGCGATGTCGGGGAGCTCCTCCGCGAGACGTTCGTCGAGGGTCTCGCCGCGGTGCCGCTCGGCCGCCGTCACGTCTCTGCGTTCCACCGCCCAGGGGCGTTCCGGAGGTGACCAGCCACGATCGAGGGGGTCGTTCACACCGTCGGTCTCCAGGGTGTCCTCGGCGTCGAGCAGCCCGGCGTCGTCCTGAATCTCGGATCCGTCGGGCTGGTAGACGTCGTCTCCCCAACCGTCGGCGCTGTCCACGAGTACCTCCAGGTGGTGCGGGCCGGTCTGCTGTCGCGTCCGGCCGCCGGTGCGCGGACCGTCCGGCCCGGACCCCGCCCGCCCGCCCGTCCGTCCGTCCGGAACACGTGGAACCGGATGGTTCCCGGGCTTTCTCCGAGCCGGTGCCGCCATCTACCCTTCCACCCCTCTTCGACACCGCGCAACGGCAAGGGGCCCGGCCGGGCGTGGCCGCCTGCTCACGTGGGGCGGACATGCGGGCGGGTACGGGGCGGGCCGTGGCGGTGAGCCTGGAGTGGCAAGGCCCCGGTCCACCCCCGGGTGGGCCCCCGCCGGCCCCGGCCCGCCCCCGTGCGGCGGACCGGGGCCGGGCAGCGGCTCACCCGTGCCACGACCGCCACAACGCCGCGTACGCGCCCCCGGCGGCGACCAGCTCGTCGTGGCTGCCGAGTTCGCTGATGCGGCCGTTCTCGACGACGGCGATGACATCCGCGTCGTGGGCGGTGTGCAGCCGGTGGGCGATGGCGACCACCGTGCGGCCCTCCAGCACGCGGGCCAGGGAGCGCTCCAGATGACGGGCGGCCCGCGGGTCCAGGAGCGAGGTGGCCTCGTCCAGGACCAGCGTGTGCGGGTCGGCGAGCACCAGGCGGGCGAGCGCCACCTGCTGCGCCTGGGCCGGTGTGAGCGCCACACCGCCCGAGCCCACCTCGGTGTCGAGCCCGTCGTCCAGCGCCCGGGCCCAGCCGTCGGCGTCGACCGCGCCGAGGGCCGCCCACAGCTCGGCATCCTCGGCACCGGTGCGGGCGAGGAGCAGGTTGTCGCGCAGGGCGCCCACGAACACATGGTGTTCCTGGTTGACCAGCGCCACGTGGGAGCGGACCCGTTCCGCGGACATCCGGGACAGCTCGGCGCCGCCCAGGGTGACGCTGCCCGTGCGGGGCGCGTAGATCCCGGCGAGCAGTCTGCCCAGTGTGGACTTGCCCGCGCCGGACGGACCGACCAGGGCGAGGCGGGTGCCGGGCGCGACCTCCAGGGAGACCTCGCGCAGCACGTCGACGCCCGCCCGGTAGCCGAAGTGCACCTCGTCGGCGTGCACGTCACGTCCGTCGGGGGCCAGCGAACCGTCGCCCGCGTCCGGCTCGATGTCACGGACGCCCACGAGCCGGGCCAGCGACACGTGGGCCACCTGCAGCTCGTCGTACCAGCGCAGGATCAGGCCCACCGGGTCGACGAGCATCAGTGCGATCAGCGCGCCGGTCGTCAGCTGGCCCACGTCGATCCAGCCCCGGAGGACGAACCACCCGCCGATCATCAGGACCGAGCCGAGGACCGTGGTGTGCGTGGCGTTGATGACCGGGAAGAGCACCGACCGCAGCCAGAGGGTGTACCGCTCCCAGGCGGTCCACTCCGCGACCCGCCGGTCCGACAGGTCGATGCGGCGGGCGCTCAGGCGGTGCGACTCGATGGTCCGTCCGGCGTCCACGGTCTCGGCGAGCACGGCGGCGACGGCCGCGTAACCGGCGGCCTCGGAGCGGTAGGCCTTCGGCGCGCGCTTGAAGTACCAGCGGCAGCCGACCACCAGGATCGGGACGGCGACCAGCACGGCGGGCGCGAGCGGCGGCGCGGTCACGACGAGTCCGCCGAGCAGCAGCGCCACCCACACCACACCGATGGACAGCTGCGGCACGGCCTCGCGCATGGCGTTGGCCAGCCGGTCGATGTCCGTGGTGATGCGGGACAGCAGATCGCCGGTGCCGGCCCGTTCGAGGACGCCGGGCGGCAGCCCCACGGCCCGTACGAGGAAGTCCTCGCGCAGGTCGGCCAGCATCCGTTCGCCGAGCATGGCCCCGCGCAGCTGTACCTGGCGCACGAAGACGGCCTGGACGACCAGGGCGACGGCGAACAGTGCGACGGTGCGCTCCATGTGCAGTTCGCGCGCCGCCTCCGCCCCGTCGGAGACGTGCTGGACCAGGGAGCCCAGCAGATAGGGGCCGACCATCGAGGAGACGACGGCGACCGTGTTGACGGCGACGAGGAGCAGGAAGGCCCGCCGGTGCCGTCGGAAGAGTTCGCTCACATAGGCGCGTACGGTCGCGGGGGCACCGACGGGCAGGGTCTCTGCTGTCGTCGGGGCCGCCGGGTCGTAGGCCGGTGGCGCCACGCCGATCATGCCGTCTCCTCGATCTCTTCCAGGTCTTCGATCTCTTCGAGGCCTTCGAACTTCTGCCGGTGGCCCAGCTCGTGCGCGGTGGCCTCGTCGTCGGTCTCCCGGGTGACCACCGCGCGGTACCGCACGTCGCTGTGCAGCAGTTCACGGTGCACGCCGACCGCCGCGACCTCGCCCCCGTGGACGAGTACGACCCGGTCCGCGCGGTCCAGGAGCAGCGGCGACGAGGTGAACACCACCGTGGTGCGTCCCTGGCGCAGTGCCCTGATCCCGTCGGCGATCCGCGCCTCGGTGTGCGAGTCGACCGCGGACGTGGGTTCGTCCAGGACCAGCACCCCGGGTGCCGTGACCAGCGACCGGGCCAGCGCGAGGCGCTGGCGCTGGCCGCCGGACAGGGAGCGCCCGCGTTCGGTGATCCGGGCGTCCATCGGGTCGGTGGCGTCCAGCGCGCCCTGGGCGAGCGCGTCCAGGACGTCCCCGCACTGCGCCGCGGACAGCGCCTCCTCGGCGGTGACGTCCCCCGAGGCGGGCACGGCGAGCAGGTCGCGCAGGGTTCCGGAGAGCAGGACCGGGTCCTTGTCCTGCACGAGGACGGCGGTGCGGGCGGAGTCGAGGGGCAACTCGTCCAGCGGCACGCCTCCGACCAGCGCCGACGGCAGCTCCGAGGAGTCCGCCGGATGACCGCCGAGCCGTTCGGCCAGTGCGCCCGCGGCGTCGGGGTCACCGCACACCACGGCGGTGAGCCGTCCGGCGGGCGCGAGCAGACCGGTCGCGGGGTCGTACAGGTCCCCGGTCGGCACCAGCGCCTCCCGCGACCCCTCGCTGTCCATGGCGCGTTCGAGCGACAGGACCCGCGCCGCGCGTTGGGCGGACGGCCGGGAGAAGGAGTACGCCATCGCGATCTCGGTGAAGTGCCGCAACGGGTAACTGAGGAGCATGACAGCGCTGTACACGGTGACCATCTCGCCGACGGTGATGCGGCCCTCGCGCGCCAGGTTCACGCCGTGCCAGACGACCGCGATCAGCAGCAGTCCGGGCAGCAGCACCTGGATCGCGGAGATCAGCGCCCACATCCGGGCGCTGCGCACGGCGGCGTGCCGGACCTCCTGCGAGGCGCGGCGGTAGCGGTCGAGGAACAGCTCCTCGCCGCCGATCCCGCGCAGCACGCGCAGGCCCGCGACGGTGTCCGAGGCCAGCTCGGTGGCGCGCCCGGCCTTCTCGCGCTGGAAGTCGGCGCGGCGGGTGGCCCGCGGCAGCAGCGGCAGTACCGACAGCGCCAGGACGGGCACGCCCACGGCGACGACGATGCCGAGCGCCGGCTGGTAGACGACGAGGGCGACGCAGACGACCACGATCGTCAGCGCGGCCGCGGTGAACCGCGACACGGCCTCCACGAACCAGCCGATCTTCTCCACGTCACCGGTCGAGACCGCGACGACCTCGCCGGCCGCGACCCGTCGCGTCAGCGCGGAGCCCAGCAGGGCGGTCCGGCGTGCCAGCAGCTGTTGTACGCGTGCGGCCGCGGTGATCCAGTTGGTGACGGCGGCCCGGTGCAGCATCGTGTCGCCCAGCGCGATGCCGGCGCCGCACAGCGCGATCACCCCGCCCGCGAGGGCGAGCCGCGCTCCGGAGCGGTCCACGACGGCCTGGACGGCGAAACCGACGCAGAAGGGCAGCGCGGACACGGACACGAAGTGCAGCAGACCCCAGACCAGGGCCTTCACCTGCCCGCCGAGCTGATTGCGGCCGAGCCACATCAGGAACCGGGGCCCCGAGCGTGCGTCCGGCACACCCGGGTCGGGATACGGAAGGTCTTGAATCTGCATGACGTCCCAAAGGGCTGGTAGTACGGAGTGAGGGGAGGCAACAAACTGTGCAAGGTTCGCGTCGCAGCGTGTCCGCAGGCAAACGGTTTTCCGTCACAGGGCAAAGATTCGGCCTGGAACGCCCGTATTCGGCAGGTAGGCCGAGGGTCGGGCGCGGTTGTCCGGAACGTGGTGCGACGATGGACGGTATGCGAATACGCGGTGCGAAGCGCACGACGGCCGTGACCGCGGTCCTGACCGCCCTGCTGGTGCCTCTGGCCGCCTGCGGCGGCTCGGACGGCGGGAGCGGCAAGGAGAACGACGGGCAGGCGGGCGACGGGTCCCGTCCCGAACAGGCGCGCACCGTCGACCTGAAGCGCATCCCCGATGTGGGTGACAAGCTGCAGAAGCAGATCCCGGCCGGCTCCCGGCAGGTCGTCGCGGTCTACGGCGAGGGCAAGGACTCGGCGGACTCCACGATCGTCCTCTACACCAAGTCCGGCTCCACCTGGGACAAGACGCGCAGTTGGAAAGGGCACAACGGCAAGAAGGGCTGGACGACCGGCCACCGCGAGGGCGACAAACGCAGCCCCGTCGGGGTGTTCACGCTCAGCGACGCGGGCGGCGTCCTCACCGACCCCGGCGCCAAACTCCCGTACACCGAGTCGGCCGGCTTCCAGGCCCCGCACTACTGGGCCAAGTCGCACTGGAACGACTTCGATTACGTCATCGCCATCGACTACAACCGCGTCAAGGGCACCTCGCCGAACGACCCGACCCGCCCCGAGGGCCAGTCCAAGGGCGGCAGCATCTGGCTGCACATGGACCACGGCAGTGGTACGTCGGCCTGCGTGAGCCTGTCCAAGTCCGGTATGGAGTACCTGCTCCGCACCCTCGACCCGGACCGCAACCCGGTCGTGGTGATGGGCGACAAGGCCGACCTCAAGGCCTGACACCCGCAGGACCCGGACCCGTACCCGTACCGTTTCAGCGGCCCGGACCCGTACCGCTTCAGCAGTGGTACGGGTCCTGTCATGCGGCGAGCTCCCGGTCCCCGGGTCCCGGTGCACGACCGAGGCCGCATTGCGCGCCGGGCCGGCTCCCCGTAGAACACCGCTCATGAGAAGACGGATCATCATGTCCATGCTCGCCGGAGCGACCCTGGCGGCGAGCACCCTCCTCGGCGCGCACCCCGCTTCGGCCGCCCGGCCGCCACAGGCCTCGGCCCTCGCCGACCCGCCCGCCGAGTTCGGCACCGACTGGCACGATCCCCTCACCGCCGCCCCGCCCGTCACGAAGCCCGCCGGACGGTCCTGCGAAGTCACGGTCGCCGAGGCGCAGTTCCGGGACTTCACGCCCTACAAGGGCACGTACGCACCCCCGAGCGGCTGCGGCGACCGCTGGAGCAAGGTCGTGCTGCGCCTCGACGGCAAGGTGAAGGGACGCCAGTACGACCGGCTCGGCTACCTGCACATCGGCGGTGTCGAAGTCCTCCGCACGTCCACCCCGCAGCCCTCGCCCGACGGCATCGAGTGGTCGGTGGAGAAGGACGTCACGCGCTACAGCGACACGTTCCGCGCGGGCCGCGACGTCGAGATGCTGATCGGCAACGTCGTCGACGACACCTACACCGGCGTCATCGACGTCAAGGTGACCCTGACCTTCTACGCGGCCGGAGAACGAACCGCGGACGGTCCCGCGGCCGCAGTCACGAACGGGCCCGCAGCCGCGAACAAGCCCGCAGTCGCAGCCGTCACCCCCGACCGCGTCCTCACCCTCCGGGACGGCACCCTCACCACGCCGCGCAACAGTGAACGCATCGTCGCCGAGGTGTACGCCACCGGTTCGGGCGGCGGTTGCGAGGAGTACTGGTACCTGACGGTGCCCGACGCCGCTCCCTACTCCTGCAAGGCGGGCGACGGCCCCTACCGCGAGGTGCAGATCGCCGTCGACGGCGAACTGGCCGGTATCGCCGCGCCGTTCCCGACCGTGTGGACCGGTGGCTGGTCCAACCCCTTCCTCTGGTACGTGATCCCGGGCCCGCGCGCCTTCGACATCAAGCCGGTCGAGTACGACCTGACCCCGTTCGCGGGGCTGCTCAACGACGGCCGGCCGCACCGGATCGACGTCTCCGTGGTGGGCGTTCCCGAGGGGCGGAGCGGCTGGAGCACCCCGGTGAACGTCCTCGTCTGGCAGGACGCGAAGAGCGCCCATGTCACCGGGAAGCTCACCGGCCACAGGGCCGGCGCCCTCGCGAACTCCTCGACATACACGCCCGGTCCGGAGCACCGGCTCGACACGGACGCCGGGCACCGGCTGACCGTGTCCGGGTATGTCGACACGTCCCACGGCCGGGTCAGGACCACGGTCGACCGCACGCTGGCGAGCGCGTCCGCGCACCGCTGGACCGACGGCGAGACCACGGACGCGCTCGAGGGGACCTGGACCGACGACGAGAAGCTCACCGTCGACGGGCGCGGGCCCGCCCTGGTGACCCGGACGGACCGCACCTACACCATGGACGGCACCACGACGCTCGGCGCGGGTGACCGGCTGCGTACCGTGCTGTCGCTCGGCGACCGGGCGGCCGTCGAGGAGACCCGCGGCGGCCGGCGCACCGCGTGGTCCCGGCTCGACGACAGCTACTCGGGCGACGCGACCTACACCGCGAACGTGCCGCGCGACCAACGGCACGCCGTCGCCACCACGAGCGAGCGCTACCGCCTCCACGGCTCGGGCGGGTGCTACGACCGACGCCTGGTGACCGTGCAGGGCACCCTCACCCGTCCTGGGACTTCGGTGAGTTCATGCCCGGGTGCCTCTTCTTCCCCAACTCGCGGCTGAGGTCCGGTACCGGTCCGGGACGGACGGACCGCATCAGCCGGAACGACATGATGCAGCCCATGTCCGCGGTGACTGCCGGGCGGGTCGGGCAGGTCGGAGGGCTCCTTCAGCAGGTGCCCTTCGGGCCCCGCGGGGCGTCCGTCCCCCCGGCCGCCGCACCCGTCCCGTCGACGAGTGTGTCCAGCAACCCCCCGAGCACCGTGCGCTGCTGGTCGGTGAGAGGCGCCAGGATGTCCTCCGCGGCCGCCCGGCGCGCGTCGTGCAGTTCTCGCAGGGTCCGCCCGCCGTCCTCCGTCAGCTCGATGCGGATGACCCGCCGGTTGGTGGGGTCCGGTACGCGCCGTACCTTGCCGCTCGCCTCCAGGCCGTCGACCAGTGTGGTCACGGCCCGGGGCACCACCTCCAGCCGCTCGGCCAGGTCGGCCATGCGCGGCGGCGAGCCGTAGTGGGCGAGGGTGCGCAGCAGGCGGGACTGGGCCGGCGTGATGCCCAGCCCTCGCGTCTGGAGGTGGTGCTTCTGGATGCGGTGCACACGGCGGGTCAGCCGCAGCAACTGCTCGGCGAGCAGACCGTCGGCGTCGGAGGTGTCCATGGCGGGAACAATATCAGGACCATGTTCATTGTGAGTATAGGTAACAATGAGCTATGCTCCGTCAGGCTTCGAACCGCCTCCGTTCCTCTCACACCCCGTAGGAGCCCATGCCCCGCGACGACATCAACTGGACGCCGCCACCCGTCGAGGCAGGACAGCCCCGGCAGGTACGCCGCATCCTCACCCTCTTCCGTCCCTACCGCGGGCGGCTGGCGATCGTCGGCCTGCTCGTCGGCGCCGCGTCCCTGGTCTCGGTCGCGACGCCCTTCCTGCTCAAGGAGATCCTCGACACCGCCATCCCGCAGGGCCGCACCGGCCTGCTGAGCCTGCTCGCGCTGGGCATGATCCTCAGCGCCGTCCTCGGCGGTGTCCTCGGCGTCCTGCAGACCCTGATCTCCACGACGGTCGGCCAGCGCGTCATGCACGACCTGCGCACCGCCGTCTACGACCGGCTGCAGCGCATGTCACTCGCGTTCTTCACCAGGACGCGTACCGGCGAGGTCCAGTCGCGCATCGCGAACGACATCGGCGGGATGCAGGCGACGGTCACCTCGACCGCCACCTCCCTGGTCTCCAACCTCACCAGCGTCGTCGCCACGATCGTCGCGATGGTCGCCCTCGACTGGCGGCTGACCGTCGTCTCGCTGCTCCTGCTGCCGGTGTTCGTGTGGATCAGCCGCCGCGTCGGCAACGAGCGCAAGAAGATCACCACCGAGCGCCAGAAGCAGATGGCGGTCATGGCCGCCACGGTCACCGAGTCGCTGTCCGTGAGCGGCATCGTGCTGGGCCGCACGATGGGCCGCTCCGACTCCCTCACCCGCTCCTTCGCCGAGGAGTCCGAGAGCCTCGTCGACCTCGAGGTCCGGTCGAACATGGCGGGGCGCTGGCGGATGGCCGTCATCGGCATCGTCATGGCGGCCATGCCGGCCGTCATCTACTGGACCGCGGGCATGGCCCTCCAGCTGGGCGGGCCCTCGGTCTCCATCGGCACCCTGGTCGCCTTCGTCTCGCTCCAGCAGGGACTGTTCCGGCCCGCCGTCAGCCTGCTGTCCACCGGCGTCCAGATCCAGGCCTCGCTCGCCCTGTTCCAGCGCATCTTCGAGTACCTCGACCTGCCCGTCGACATCACCGAGCCCGAGCGCCCGGTCCACCTCGACCGGGTCAGGGGCGAAGTGCGCTTCGAGGGGGTCGAGTTCCGCTACGACGACAAGAGCGGGCCCATCCTCGACGGCATCGACATCACCGTGCCGGCCGGTGGCAGCCTCGCCGTCGTCGGGCAGACCGGTGCCGGGAAATCCACGCTCAGTCATCTCGTCCCGCGTCTGTACGACGTCACGGGCGGCCGGGTGACCCTCGACGGGGTGGACGTGCGCGACCTGGACTTCGACACCCTCGCGCGGGGGATCGGGGTGGTCTCGCAGGAGACGTACCTCTTCCATGCCACAGTGGCCGACAACCTGCGGTTCGCCAAGCCGGACGCCACCGACGAGGAGCTGTACGCCGCGGCGGAGGCCGCGCAGATCCACGACCACATCGCGGCCCTGCCCGACGGGTACGACACGGTGGTGGGGGAGCGCGGGCACCGGTTCTCGGGCGGTGAGAAGCAGCGCCTGGCCATCGCCCGTACCATCCTGCGGGACCCGCCGGTCCTGATCCTCGACGAGGCGACCAGCGCCCTGGACACCCGTACCGAACGTACCGTCCAGGAGGCCATCGACGCCCTGTCGGCCGACCGGACGACGCTCACCATCGCGCACCGGCTGTCCACCATTAGGGGTGCCGACCAGATCGTGGTGCTCGACCGCGGGCGCACGGCCGAACGGGGCACGCACGAGGAACTGTTGGCGCGGGGCGGACGCTACGCCGCCCTGGTCCGCAGGGACGCCCAACTGGAGCCGACAAACTGACTATATGTCGAGTTTATGACCGTATGCGGGTTAACGTGCCCGCATGCAGAACTACACTCCGCCCACTCCGCCACGGAGAACGATCCGACTGACGCGCCGGGGGCGGACCGCCCTCATCGCCACCGGCGCCGTCGTGGCGGCCACCGCCGTGGCGGTGCCGCTGCTGAGCACGGACGGCAGGAAGGAACCCCGGACCCTCGTGATCCCCGAGGGCTGGCGCTCCGGCCAGGTGTACCAGGCCATGGACAAGGCCCTCGCGCTGCCCGCGGGCACCAGCAGGAAGTCACTGGAGAAGGCGCACCTCAAGCTGCCGAACGACGCGAGCGGTAACCCCGAGGGCTACCTCTTCCCGGCGACCTATCCCCTCGACAGGAAGTCGACGCCCACGTCCCTGCTCGCCCGGATGGTCGAGACGGCGAACAAGAAGTTCGACGGCGGTACGGTCACGGCCGGGGCCGAGCGCAACGCGATGAACGTCTACCAGACCGTCACCGTCGCGAGCATCGTCCAGGCGGAGGCGGCCACCGAGGCGGACATGGGCAAGGTGGCCCGGGTCATCTACAACCGGCTCGACCGGGGCATGCCGCTGCAGATGGACTCCACCGTCAACTACGCGCTGAACCGCAGCACCCTGAAGACCAGCCGGAACGACACGCAGCTCGACAGCCCGTACAACACGTACGCGCGGATGGGGCTGCCGCCCACGCCGATCGCGAACCCCGGCGCGCAGGCCATGCGTGCCGCGGTCTCACCGGCCCAGGGCGACTGGCTGTACTTCGTCACCGTCAAGCGGGGCGACACGCGCTTCACGGCCGACTACGAGGAGCACAAGAAGAACGTCGCCGAGTTCAACCGCGCCGGCAGGAGCGCCCCGGCGCCGTCACGCTGAGCCCGGCCGCAGCCGCAGCCATGCCGTAGCCGCGGTGTGGTGTGTGCTCGTGGAGCCGTCCGCGCCCCTCCGGGGGCGCGGCGAAGTCGTCATTCCCCCGACCCGGCCGGCACGGTCGACCCGGCCGATCCGACCGACCCGGCCGGCGTGACGGTCCGCGGAGCGTCCGCCGTCAGTCGCCGGATGTCCCGTACCGCCGCCCGTCCGGCGCGGTTGGCGCCGATGGTGCTGGCCGAGGGCCCGTACCCGACCAGGTGGATCCGCGGATCGGCGACCACCCGGGTCCCCTCGACCCGGATGCCGCCGCCGGGCTCGCGCAGCCGCAGCGGGGCCAGATGGTCGATGGCGGCGCGGAAACCGGTCGCCCACAGGATGACGTCCGCATCCACACGGCGTCCGTCGTCCCACTCCACCCCGTCCGGGGTGATCCGGTCGAACATCGGCAGCCGGTCCAGGACGCCGTCGGCGATGCCCTGCCGGATCGCGTCGTTCAGCGGCAGGCCGGTCACCGACACGACGCTCTTCGGCGGCAGCCCCCGGCGGACCCGTTCCTCCACGAGGGCGACCGCCTCCCGGCCCACGTCCTCGGTGAACGGCCCCTCCCGGAAGACGGGCGGCCGCCGTGTCACCCAGTGGGTCTCGGCGGCGTACGGCGCGATCTCCAGCAGATGCTGTGTCCCGGACGCGCCCCCGCCCACCACGACGACGCGCTGCCCCGCGAAGTCCTGCGGGCCGGGGTACTGGGCGGTGTGCAGCTGCCGCCCCCGGAAGGTCTCCTGGCCGGGGCTGCGCGGCCAGAACGGCCGGTCCCAGGTGCCCGTCGCGTTGATCAGCGCCCGTGTCGACCACATACCGTCCGAGGTCTCGACCAGCAGCCGGCCCGCGTCGCCCTCGCGCACGGCCTTCACGTCGACCGGGCGTCGTACACGCAGGTCGAAGGCGTGCTCGTACGCGTCGAAGTACTCGGCTATGACCGCGGAGGACGGCCGCTGCGGATCCGCGTCCGTCAGCTCCATGCCCGGCAGTGCGTGCATGCCGTGCACCTTGCCGTACGTGAGCGACGGCCACCGGAACTGCCAGGCGCCGCCCGGCCGCGGCGCGTGGTCCAGGACGACGAAGTCCCGCTCGGGCTCGAAGCCGGTGCGCCGCAGGTGGTACGCGCTGGACAGCCCGGCCTGACCGGCGCCGACGACTACCGCATCGACTTCCCGCGCGCTGTCCCGCACTCCGCTGTTGTTCACGCTTCTACCAACTCCGGGCCCGGTACGAATCTTCCCGGCGGGGTCACGAGGACGGGCCGGCGTCGCCCGGGCGTGCCAGCAGCCCGGCCAGTTTGGCCCGCAGTGCGGTGAAGCGCGGGTCGGCGCTGTCCCGCGGGCGGTCCAGCTCCACCCCGGTCTCGTGCGCGATGACGCCCCGGTCCAGTACGAGGACGCGGTCGGCGAGCAGTACGGCCTCCTCCGCGTCGTGTGTGACCAGCAGGACGGCGCACCCCCGGCGCCGCCACAGCTCGCCGAGGAGCCGTTGCGCCCGGCGTCGATTCGGCGGGTCCAGGGCGCCGAACGGCTCGTCGAGCAGCAGGAGGTCGGGCTCGCGCAGCAACGCGCGGGCCAGCGCGGCGCGCTGGGTCCGAGCGGTCCCGCCGGGCAGCCCGAGCAGCGCGTGGCGCCGCACCACCCGCTTCCAGGACGTGGGGCGGGGCTCCTGGAACACGGCGGCCTTGCGGCGCGGGACGAGCACGGTGCCCTCGACGTCGCGGTCGAGACCGGCGAGTACGCGCACGAGGGTGGACCCGCCGCAGCCGCTGCGGCCCAGGACGGCCACGAACTCGCCGGGCCGCACGTCGAGCCCGAGGCCCTTGAGGACGGCGCGGTCGCCGAAGGTCCGCGTCAGGCCCTCGACGCGTACCGCGGAGGCGGGTGCGGCCGGTTCCTGGATGTCGGTCGCCATGGCGGCGCCAGCCCTTCGGGGAAGCGGACGGTGTCGCTGGGGGAAGCCGTGCCCTGGTGAGCCTTCACCGGCACCGGCACCGACGCGGCCCGGGTCGGCCAGGGTCGGCCCGGGCCGGGTCGGGCAGGCCTGCGGGAGCGGGGAGGCGCAGGGGCGCCGGGAGAAAGGGGCGAGGAGGCGTCAGCGGCCGGTGCGACACGCGGCGGAGGCCACCCGCAGCAGGTCGATGTGACCGCGCGTGGTGAGCAGGACTGAACGCAGCATGGTCAGGAAAGTAGCCAGTCGGCCCGCACGGGGTCAATGCCGTCTCGTGGGACGGACCCGCGTCCCACGGGACGGACATGCGTCCCACGCATCGGCCCGGCGCCGTCGTCGGGTGGGGGATCCGGCGCATGGGTCAGGATGGGGGCATGTCCGATGCCTTCACCACCCGCGTCCTGAACGTCACCTCCGGATCCAGGGAGGCGGTCGTCGATCTCACCCGTGACTGCGAGGCGTTCCTGCGGGAAGCGGCGGGCGGCCGTGACGGCCTGCTCAACGTCTTCGTGCCGCACGCGACAGCGGGCGTGGCCGTCCTCGAGACGGGTGCGGGCAGCGACGAGGACCTGCTCGCGGCCCTCCACACGCTGCTTCCCGCGGACGACCGCTGGCAGCACCGCCACGGCAGCCCGGGCCACGGCCGCGACCACGTCCTGCCGGCGATCGTCCCCCCGCACGCCACGCTGCCGGTGATCGACGGCCGGCTGGAACTGGGCACGTGGCAGTCGGTGTGCCTGGTCGACACCAACCGCGACAACCCGGACAGGAAGGTCCGGTTGTCGTTCCTCGGCTGAGGCCTGCCGGCAGGGCGCGCCGTGGTGACGGCGCGCCGTGGTGACGGTGCGGTGGTGTGGTGTCAGGTCGACCAGATGACGTTGCCGTTGTGCAGGACGACCACCTTGCCGTCCGCGCGCAGGACCAGCTGGGCGTTGTCGTGACCGTGGCTCTTGGAGGCCCAGATCGGGCGGTCGTCGCCGTTGTGGACGACGAGGTTGCCGTCCTGCTGGAAGATCGCCCGGTGGTTGGCGCCGAAGGTCATGGACGCCCAGACGGGCTTGTCCTTCTCGTTGTAGACGACGAGGTTGCCGTCGCTCTGCATGACCATGCGGATGCGGTTGGTGGACCAGGACTGCCCGGCCTGCAGCACGCTGGTCGCGTAGACCGTCTTGGTGCCCCAGACCGGCTTCGGGTCCGCCTTGGGCTTCTCGGTCTTCTTCTTCTCGGGCGACTTGCTCTTCTCGGCCGGCGCCGGTGCCGACGCCGAAGGTGAGGGCGAGGCGGGCTGTGCCACGGCGACCTTCGGAGCCGCGCTCTTCTTCGGCTTGGCCTTGCCCGGTGACGAACTGGGCTTCTTCGCCACGTAGTCGTCGAGCATGGCGGGGGCGGAGCTCGCGTTGAGGACGGTGTCGGAGTCCGCGGCCAAACCCTTGTCGGAGCCGGGACGTTCGTCGTTCGCGCTGCCGGCCAGCAGCAGGGGTATGGCGACCAGGACGGCGCCGGCGATCGCGGCACCCGCCAGGATCGGCTTGCGGGGCCGCCCGGTGTCGACGCCGGTGTCGGACTTGACGTTCGGCGGCGCGATGGTGACGGCCGCCGCCATCGCGGTGGCCTCCTCGGATTCCTCGGCCGGCTTGGCGGCGGCCGGGGCGGCGGTGTCGGGGGCGGCGGGGGTCTCCCCGGTCTTCGGGGCCGTGCCGGACTCCGCCTCGGGAGCCGCGGTCTCGGGAGCCGCGGCTTCAGGAGCCTTGGCCGCGCTCGCGCTCGGGGCCTGCTCGTCCGGTGCGGATGAGGGTGCGGGTGACGGTGTCGGCACCGGAGGCGGGGTCGCGGACCCGGCCGCCGGCGTAGCGGAGGCCGGGTCCGCGTTCGTGTCCGCGCCTGGCGTCTGTGGGGGTTGGGGGGACATGCGGTACTCCTCCTCGGTGGCGGAGCCGTCGGTGGTGGGCGAGGGCCCGCGCAGCGGGCGGGCCGACGAACACCGCCCGGCTCGCCGGGCGTTGGTCAAGTGCCGCGTCGAGGTGCGCCGGTGGGGCCCGGTCCGGGTCGCCGGGTCCGCATGACCTTCCGCGGTGGCGGCCGCGAACCGGTCCGATGCCTTCCGAGCTGCGAAGTCCTCCCGTACGGCCCTGGCTTGGACGTCCGGGCGGAAGGCACATGTACGTTCGACGGGTCCGATGGCGTATCCAACTTAGCCCGTCACGGGAGCGACAGCAGCACCCACCGTCCCAACCGCCCCACCGCTTTGTCCGTCCACGCCTCACTGCTCCCCAAAAGTTCTCCGACCGGGCAGCGAACGGGCACGTGGGAGCCCGATACGGACCCGCACCCCCGCGCCCACGGGTGGGGCGTGTGTGGCATTCTGTTGACTCCCCGATCTGATCAGTGTCGGCTCAGTGTGGGCGTGCGCGCATGGTGTGCGGCACCCAGGAATTCGTACGGACCGAAGAGTTCAGGTGAAGATGCGGCCCGGAGAACGGCAAGAGGGCAGGCCTGATGCCTCGTCCGTGGTGCCCGACGGCTCCGCCCCGGTCACCGCCTCCGCCTCTGCTTCCGAGTCGCCCGTGGCCGGCGTCCCGGAGACGGACCGGGGTATCCCGGAGGTCGAGATACCCGAGGCCGTGCGGGACGCCGCCCGCCGGGCGCCCGGACACTGGATCGGTGTGGTCGACCCGGAGTGGACCGACGAGCGGACACCCCCGGAGTGGGCCGTGCTGGGGGAGTGGCAGTCGGACGGGAGCGGGGGTGTCGGCGACTACCGTGCCAATCCCGCCTACCGGCCCTCGGCCCGCGTGCTCGGCTGGCCGGAACCCACCGACCCGGTGGACGCGGCAGCCCAGCGCGCCGCCACCGGCTACGGCTCGGTGGACGAGGCGGTCGCGGCGCTCGCGGAGGCGGAGGTCACCGTGGTGCGCGGGGCGGACGGCCGACCGCTCACGGCCACCGGTCAGGACGGGGCGCCGGTGGTGCTGTTGTTCACCTCACCGGCGCACGAGTTCATGTCCCCGACGCTTCGGCACGGCACACTCCCGGCCCGGGAGCTGGCCCGTTCACTGACCGGTTCGGGCGCCCGGCTGCTGGCCAACGCCGGGGCCGCGGCCCCCCTGCTCGTACCGGCGGACAGTCTTCTTCCCGGCTCCGGCGACCTGCCCGGCTCCGGTGACCCCTCCGGCCCGGCGGACCCCACCCGCCCGGAGGCCGCGCCCCGGGACGACGACACCCCCGGCGCCCGGCCTCACACCACAGGGAGGACCACGTGACACGTCCGGCCCAGCAGCCCCCCACCTCCCCCGAGTCCTCCACTTCCCCGAGCGCATCGTCGGGCTCGGAGGGCGAGGCGACGGCCGCGACCGCACCTGCCGCCGGCACCGAGTCCGCCGAGGCGAAGACCGCGGCCACAGCCGGGTCCCGTACGCCCGGTGAATCCCGCACGTCCGGTACGAAGGCTGCCGAGCCCGGGCCGACGTCCGAGCCCACCCCCGGGGCCACGTCCGCACCCGCAGAGGCCGGGTCCGGGAACGAGGCCTCGACCGGAGCCGGAGCCGAAGCCGCCGAAGCCGAGGCGGCAGGGTCCCGGGGCACAGCCGCAGAGCCCGGCGCGGAGCCCGACAGCGAGTCCGACGCCGAAGCGGACTCCGGTACGGACCCCGGTGCCGCCGCGGCGGCCAAGAGCCGACTGCCCGCGCTCGTACGGACCATGACCGCGACCGCCATCGACCGGCCGCAGCCGGAGACCGCCCCGGTCGGGCGCCCGGGCAGGGCCGTGCTGGCCGGAGCCGCGGTCGCGGGCGCGCTGCTCGTGTCGGTGCCGCTGCTGATGCTCGGCGGCAACGACAAGGAGGACCGCAAGGGACCGGCGTCGGCGGGCACCGTGCTCGGGGGCGACGCCCAGGAGGAGCCGGGCGAGTTCGCGGCGGCCGCACCCGGCACGGGTTCCCCGGGCGCCGACGCGAAGGAGTCCGCCGGCAAGCAGGGGAAGCCGGTGGAGAAGGCGTCCGCCTCCACCGCCGCGAAGGGCGAGAGCGGCGGCGGACCCAAGGACACCGGTGAGAAGGAACAGCCGAAGAAGCGAAGCGGCGACAAGGGCGACAAGGGTGACGAGAAGGCCGACAGTGACAAGGACCAGCCGGTGAGGTCCGGTTCGGGTGTGACCTTCGGCGCCCCCGTCTCCCTGCGCAGTCACCTCTCGGGCCGCTGCATCGACGTACCGGGCAGCGACTTCGGCGACGGCAGGAAGCTGTTCGTGTGGGACTGCAACGGCGGCGCCGCGCAGAAATGGCAGTTCGCCTCCGACGGCACCGTCCGCATCAAGGGCTACTGCCTGGACGTGGCCGACGCGAACTACAACGACGGCACCCCGATCCAGATCGCCCGGTGCAGCGGCAACGCCGCCCAGAAGTTCGTCCTGAACGCTAGCCACGACCTCGTCAACACCGTCGTCGGCAAGTGTGTGGACATCAAGGACAACAACCGGGACAGCGGTGCCTGGCTGCAGTTGTGGAGCTGCGCGGGGACCGACAACCAGAAGTGGAGCGTCTGAGGACGCCCGCGGACCGGGAGCAACACTCCCGATACCCGTCCGCCCCGCGGGCGGGGCATGATGGCACCGTCGGCTCGCCGACACACGCCCCCAGCAGACGGGGGCGTCCGTTGCAGACGCCCCCGTGGCAAGGAGGTTGGTGCGTGTCGCGCCAGGTACTGACGGTCGGTCCGGGAGACCGGGACCGTCACCGGACGATCGGTGAGGCACTCGCGGCTGCCCGGACCGGCGCACTCATCAGCGTCGCGCCCGGGACGTACGCGGAGAACCTGGTGATCAACACCAGGGTCACCCTCACCGCCGCCGAAGGGCGGGGAACGGTGGAGATCCGCCCGCGTTCGGGCAGCGTGATCGCGCTGCGCGCCGACGCCGTGATGCTCTCCGAAGTGACATTGCGCGGCGGCGACGCCGAGCTGCCGGCCGTGGACGTGCGGCGCGGGCAGGCCGCGCTCGACGGCTGCGAGATCATCGGCGCCGCGTGGACCGCGATGCTCGCCGGCGGCACGGGTTCGCTCGCGCTGCGGGAGTGCCGGATCAGCAACTCGCAGGGCGCGGGCATCGTGGTCACCTCGACCACGCCCACCACCGTGGAGTCCTGCACCTTCGAGCACCTGGGCACCAGCGGCCTGGTCCTCGCCGAGCAGGGCGAGGCCCGCATCCGCGGCTGCACGGTGCGCGACGCCCGCGGCAACGGCCTGCTCGCCAACGGCGAGTCCCGCGGCACGGTCGAGGACTGCGACATCTCCTCCACCGACAAGCCCTCCATCGCCCTGGAACAGAACTGCTCCCTCTCGGTGGTCCGCACCGTGGTGCACGACACCAGCACCGGCGTGCACCTGAGCAGTGCGGGCCGTACGACGCTGGAGGACGTCCGCGTCACCGGGGCGTCCGGCAACGGCATCACGCTCGCCCAGGGCACCGACCCGGTACTGCGCCGCTGCCGCGTCTCGCGCACCCGCGGACACGGCGTGCTGGTCACCGACCGGGCGCGCGGCACCTTCGAGGACTGCTGGATCGACGGCACACAGGGTGCGGCACTGCGGGTCGCCGGCGCCGCCTCCCCGGCCCTGACCGGTCTGACGGTCCGCGACTGCGACCAGACCGGACTGCTCCTGGAGGAGGACTCGGCGCCCGAGCTGGACCACCTCGAGGTGATCGGCGGCGCGCCCGCCATCGCGGTGCGCGGCGGAGCCAACCCGCTGCTGCGCCGGGCCCGGCTGGTGGAGCCCGCAGGCGACGGCATCTCGACGGCCAAGGACGCCCGGGGCCGCGTCGAGGACTGCGAGGTGGTCCGGCCGAAGGGCGCGGGCGTCCGCGTGGCCTCCGGCAGCACCCTCTACCTGGCCGGCGGCGGAGTCTCCGACACGGCCACCAACGGCCTGGTCGTGGAGGACGGCGGCAACGTCACCGTCCGTGACTTCCGCGTCGAGATATCCGGCGAGGAAGGCGTGGTCGTCGCCCCGGGCGGCGAACTGACCGCCAACCGCACCTCCGTGCACGCCTCCAAGGGCCACGGCTTCCTGCTCCGCGAGGGCGCGCTCGCCTCGCTCAGCGGCTGCGAGGTCTCCGGAGGCGCCCAGGACGGCTTCCGGGTGGAGTCCACCGCGCCGGTCTCCCTGGTGAACTGCCTCGCCCGCGAGAACGAGGGCGGCGGCCTGGTGCAGACCGCGCCCGGCGACCGGCTCGCCGTGGACGGCCTGAACAGCACCGGCAACGGCAAGCGGGACGCCTGGGGCTCCGGCAGCGCGGAGAACACCGACCCGGCCGGCTCCGGCGCCGCGGACGCGCCCCCGCCGGACCGCGCGGACGGCCCGCTGGGCGCCCTGAACGCGCTGATCGGCCTGGAGAACGTCAAGCAGCAGGTGCGCACGCTGGTCAACCTGACCCAGCTCGCCCAGCGCCGCGAACAGCTCGGCATGTCGGCCCCGCCGATGAGCCGGCACCTGATCTTCGCCGGCCCGCCCGGTACCGGCAAGACCACCGTCGCCCGCCTCTACGGGTCGATCCTCGCCGAACTGGGCTCGCTGCGCAGCGGGCACCTGGTCGAGGTCTCCCGCGCCGACCTGGTCGCGCAGGTCGTCGGCGGCACCGCGATCAAGACCACCGAGACCTTCCAGCGGGCGCTCGGCGGCGTGCTGTTCATCGACGAGGCGTACACCCTCTCCTCGGACAGCGGCAACGGCGGCGCCGACTTCGGCCGCGAGGCGGTGGACACCCTGCTGAAGCTGATGGAGGACCACCGCGACGACGTGGTGGTGGTCGCGGCCGGCTACTCCCGCGAGATGGAGTCCTTCCTCGGCTCCAACCCGGGTCTGGCCTCCCGCTTCTCGCGGACCGTCGAGTTCGAGAACTACTCGGTGCCCGAACTGGTCGCGATCATGGAGAACATGTGCGGCCAGCACCAGTACGAACTGGGCGAGGGCACCCCGGCCGCGCTGGCCGCGCACTTCGAGGCGATGCCGCGGGACAGCGGGTTCGGCAACGGCCGTGCCGCGCGCGGGGTGTTCGAGGAGATGGTGGACAGACAGGCGGTCCGGCTCGCCACCCTGCAACAGGTCAGTGAGCACGACCTGCGGCTGCTGCTGCCGGAGGACGTCTCCGCCACCGCCGCCGCGCAGGCCACCGACACCGCGGCCCCGGCCGACGACCCGCTGACCCGCCTCGGCGACATGATCGGCCTGGCCGAGGTGAAGCGCGAGGTCGCCGACCTGGTCAACCTCATCACCACCGCCCGTCACCGTGCCGCCGCCGGGCTGCCGGTGCCCTCGCTCAGCAACCACCTGGTCTTCACCGGCCCGCCCGGTACCGGCAAGACCACCGTCGCGCGCCTGTACGGGGAGATCCTGACGCAGCTCGGCATCCTCGACCGGGGACAGCTGATCGAGGCCGCCCGCGCCGACCTGGTGGGCCGCTACATCGGTCACACCGCCCAGCTCACCCGCGAGGTCTTCGAGAAGGCCCGCGGCGGTGTGCTGTTCATCGACGAGGCGTACACCCTCACCCCGCGCGGCGGCGGCGCCGACTTCGGCCAGGAAGCGGTGGACACGCTGCTGAAGCTGATGGAGGACCACCGCGACGAGGTGGTCGTCATCGTCGCCGGCTACACCGACGAGATGGAGCGCTTCCTCGCCTCCAACCCGGGCCTGTCCTCCCGCTTCCCGCGCCGCATCGGCTTCGCCGACTACTCCTCCGAGGAACTGGTCACCATCGTGCGCGCCCAGGCGGCGAGCATGGGGTACGAGTGCGGAGCGGGCACCGGCCCGGTGCTCAAGGAGTACTTCGACTCGGTGCCCCGGGACCGTTCCTTCGGCAACGCCCGGCTGGCCCGCCAGGTGGTCGAGTCGATGGTCACCCGGCAGGCGGGACGGCTCAGTTCACTGGCTACGCCCACCCTCGACGACCTGCGCATCCTGCTCCCCGAGGACGTCGTGTCCGCGGCACCCAAGGCGGCCCCCCGATGAGAAAGCCCGCGCGCGGGGTCGCCCGCCTGCTGTCCGGCACCGGCCTCGCCGCCGCGCTGCTGCTGCCCACCGTCGTCCCGGCGCAGGCGACCCCTGCCGCCGGTCCGCCCGCGGCCGACGGGAAGGGCCAGGAACTGCCCGGTATGCCCTCCGCGCTCGCCGCGGACGCCGACACGGTGGACTGCACCCCCGCCTCCCGTGAGAAGGCCGGGAAGCAGGACTGGTCGCGCCAGCGCCTCGACCTGGACCGGCTGCACGGGTACAGCACCGGCGCGGGTGTCACCGTCGCCCTGATCGACACCGGTGTAGTGCCGGGCGCCGCCGGTCTCGCCGGCCGGGTCACCGCCGAGGGCGCGGCCGCCGAGGACTGCGTCGGGCACGGCACCTTCCTGGCCGGGCTGATCGCCGGGACCGGTGAGGGCCGTGCGCGCCTGACCGGGGTCGCCCCGGGCGCGAAGATCCTGGCCCTGCGCGGTACCGACACACGCGGCCAGGCGAGTACGACCCTCGTCGTGGCGGCGGTTCGCGCGGCGATCGCGGCGAAGGCCGAGGTGATCGCGGTCGGGGTGGCCCTGCCGCGCCGTGACGCGGAGCTGACCCGCGCGGTCGCCGACGCGCGCGAGGCGGGCGCGCTGGTGGTCGCCGCGGCCACCCCGGACCCGCCCCGCAGCGGCACCGACGAGATCCCGGCCCGCACGTACTGGCCGGCCGGTGAGCCCGGCGTGCTGTCGGTGGCCGACATGATGCCCGCGGGGGTCCGGCCGGACAACGCCCTCGCCACCGGTGGCATCGACCTGGCCGCTCCGGGCGCCGGAGTGGTCTCCGGCGGTCCGCGCGGGGACGGTCACTACCTCGGCGCGGGCGCCTCGGTGGCCGCCGCCTACGCGGCCGGGGCCGCCGCCGCGGTCCGCGCCGTGCGGCCGGACGACTCGCCCGACGCCGTCGCGCGCCGCCTGACCGCGACCGCCTATCCGGCCGACATCCCGCAGCTCGACGCCTACGCGGCCGTCACCACCGTCCTGAACGACTCGGGCGACGCGGACGGGTCCGCCGGGGCCGGGCGGGCCGCGGACCCCGTAGCGGTCCGGGACACCTCCGCGGCGGACCGGGCCACCGACCGGGCCACGCTGTTCGTGCTCCTCGGTACCGGCGGCGTGCTGGCCGTCCTGTGGGCCGCCTTCGCCCTGCCGCGGGCGCGGGCGCGGGGGTGGCGGCCGGCGGGGGCGGGGCCCTCGTCGGGTGCCCCTGACGAGGGCTGAGCGGTTCGCTGCCTGCGGGTGGGCGGGGGGTCCGGTCGCGCCGTTCCCCGCGCCCCTGAGGGGCGAAGGACTGCGCCGTTCCCCGCGTCCCTTGAGACAGAAGACCGCGCCGTTCCCCGCGTCCCTTGAGACGAAGGACTGCGCCGTTCCCCGCGCCCCTTGCAGGGCCCGGGGAACGGGAAGCGGGGGCCACCTCAGGTGGCCCCCGCTTCGCTGCGTCGCTCAGGTGTTCTGTGCCTCGGGCTCCTCCACCAGGGCCGTCTGTATCAGCTTCGCCTTGCGGCGGGCGATGTGCAGGGCTCGGCCCGGCGGGAGGTTGCGGGGCTTGGTGTTGCCGAAGAGGCTGCCCTCCGTGGGCGGGCAGGAGAGCAGGACGGCCGGGTTGTTGGCCTCGTCGAGACGGCGGATCAGGCCGTCGCTGAGACCGCGTCCCGCGCCCATGGCACTGCGGGCGACGACCAGGTGCAGCCCCATCTCGAAGCCGAGCGTCAGGTACTCGAACAGCGGCTCCAGAGGACTCTGGAACGAGCTGCCGGAGACCATGTCGTAGTCGTCGATCAGGATGAACAGACGCGGGCCGGTCCACCAGTCGCACCGGCGCATGCGGCCGGGGGCGATGTCGGCCCCGGGGACCCGGGTCTTCAGCGCCCGGGCCGCGCCCTCGATGGTCTCCTTGAGGTTGTCCAGCGAGATGACGTGCCCGATGCGGTACTCCTCGGGGACGGTGTCCACCAGGGTACGGCGGTAGTCCACCACGATGATCTTCGCCTCGGCGGGGGAGTAGCGGGCGGTGATGCCCGCCGTGACGCTGCGCAGCAGGTTGGTCTTGCCGCTCTCCGTGTCGCCGACCACGATCATGTGCGGAGTACGGCTGAAGTCGTGCCAGACCGGCTCCAGCGCGTCCTGGTCGATACCGAGGGGCAGGCGCATACCGCCGCCCTCGGTGGGCTCGGGCGCGGGGAGTTCGGCGGCCGGGAGGCGGTGCGGCAGCATCCGGACCTGCGGGGCGGGCGCGCCGGGCCAGTGCCGGGCGACCTCGGTGACCAGGTGGGTGACACCCTCGCCGAGGTCCTCCAGAGAGCCGCTGCCGTCGAGACGGGGCAGACCCGCGAGGAAGTGCATCTTGCTGTCGGCGGTGATGCCACGGCCACCGCTGCGCGGCACCGAACGGGCCTTGCGGGTGTCGATCTCGGAGTCCATCGGGTCACCCATCCGCAGTTCCAGGCGGGTGGCCGACTGGTCGCGGACCTGCGCGGACAGCTCCACCCAGCGGGTGGTGGTGATGATCAGGTGGATGCCGTAGTTGAGGCCCCGCGCGGCGAGCTCGTTGAACTTCGCGATCAGGTCGTCGTAGTCCTGGCGGACCGTGGACCAGCCGTCGACCACCATGAACACGTCGCCGAAGGGCTCGTCGGGGAACTCCCCGGCGGCCCGCCGGCGGCGGTAGGACTGCATGGAGTCGATGGTGTGGTCGACGAAGAACTGCTCGCGCCGGGCGAGCAGCGTCATCACCTCGGCGACCGCCCGGTGCACCCGCTCCGGGTTGAGCCGCGCCGCGACACCGCCGACGTGCGGGAGCGCCGCGAGCTGCGAGAGACCGCCGCCACCGAAGTCGAGGCAGTAGAACTGGACCTCGGCGGGGGTGTGGGTGAGGGCGAGGGCGCCGATCAGCGTGCGGGCGAGCGTGGACTTGCCGCTCTGCGAACCGCCCGCGACGGCGACGTGGCCGCCGGCTCCGGAGAGGTCCACGACCAGCGGGTCGCGGCGCTGCTCGAAGGGCTTGTCCACCAGGCCGACCGGGACGCGCAGCTTGCCGGTGCCGCCCCAGCCCGCGGCGGTGAGACCGCGCTCGGGGTCGACGGTGAGGCCACCGGGCAGCAGGACGTCCAGCGGGGACGGCTCGTCCAGCGGCGGCAGCCACACCTGGTGGGCGGCCGGACCGGAGTCGCGCAGCCGGTCGAGGGCCACGGCGAGCAGCGTCTCCTCGTCCTCGTCGCCCTCCTTGGTCTCCGGCTCCGGTTCGGGGGCGGCCTCCAGGGTGCGCGGCACGACCCAGCCGCTGGTCCACGGCACCACCTGACTGGCCACCCGGGCCTGCACCACCGCGCCGGTACGGCGCCGGTAGGTGCCGGACGAGTAGGCGGCACGGAACCGGGTCAGCGACTCCACCCCGGACTTCAGGTAGCCGCTGCCGGGCTGGGCCGGCAGTTCGTAGGCGTCCGGCACACCGAGTACGCCGCGGCTCTCCATGGCGGAGAAGGTGCGCAGGCCGACCCGGTACGAGAGATGGCTCTCCAACTGGTGCATGCGGCCCTCGTCCAGGCGCTGCGAGGCGAGCAGCAGGTGCACCCCGAGGGAGCGGCCGAGGCGGCCGATCATCACGAACAGGTCCATGAACTCCCGGTGCGTGGACAGGAGCTCGCTGAACTCGTCGACCACGACGAACAGGCTGGGCAGCGGGGTCAGGGCGGTCCCCGCCGCGCGGGCCCGCTCGTACTCCAGGGCGGAGGTGTAGTTGCCGGCCGAGCGCAGCAGCTCCTGGCGGCGCATGAGTTCGCCGTGCAGAGCGTCCTGCATGCGTTCCACCAGGGCGACCTCGTCGGCGAGGTTGGTGATGACCGCGGAGGTGTGCGGGAGTTCCTCCAGGCCCAGGAACGTGGCGCCGCCCTTGAAGTCGACCAGGACGAAGTTCAGGGTCTCGGAGGAGTTGGTCAGCGCGAGACCGAGGACGAGGGTGCGCAGCAGCTCGCTCTTGCCGGAGCCGGTGGCGCCGATGAGCATGCCGTGCGGGCCCATGCCGCCCTGCGCGGACTCCTTGATGTCGAGTTCCACCGGGCGCCCGTCCACGCCGACCGCGACCGGCACCCGCAGCCGGGCGGAGCCGGTGTGCCGGGCGAAGAGGGTGGCCGGGTCGTGCCGGTGCAGGTCGGGGATGCCGAGCAGGGTGGTCAGTTCGACGTCGGCGTCCAGCGGCTGCGCGATGTCGGTGCCCAGGCTGATCCGGCGGGAGGTGAGCAGCCGGGCCAGCGACTCCGCGCCGAGCGGGCCGAGCCGGTCCGGGCGGCCGAGCGCGACGGAACGCTCCTTGCGGCTGCGGTCGGTACGCACCAGGTTGACCCGGTCGGGACCGACGGTCAGCCGCAGCGTGTTGCGGCCGGGCTTCCAGCGCAGCGCCCCGGAGACGTCGAGGACCACGGCGTTGCGGTAGCCGTGCCCCTCCCAGCGGTGGCCCTCGGGGACGGTGACGCCGTCCAGGACGACCACGGTGTACGGCTCGTCACGGCCGGGGCGGGCGTCCGGGTCGAAGCCGGGCCGCTCGGCGAACTCCGCGCCGAGCAGGTCGTCCAGCTCGTTGAGGTCGGCGGTGATTCGGCGGACCTGTCCGGCGCCGTCCTCCTCCTGCGGATGCAGCGCGTGCGGCAGCCACTTGACCCACTCCCAGTCGGGCCGCCGCTCGTCGCTGACACAGATCGCGAGCCACAGCTCCTCGGGCGCGTGGAACACCGCGAGCTGACCGAGCGCGGCGCGCACGAGGGAGCGTACGGCGTCGGTCGGGTCCGGTGCGGGGGTGCCGGCCTCGGACCGGGCCGCGCCGAGCTCCCCGCCGGGCGGGACGCCCGGTTCGGCGGAGGTCTGTCCCGGGGCGTCCTCGGGGCGCACCAGGATCCGGGCCGAGGAGCGCAGGTACAGGCCCAGGGGCTGGTCGGGCACGGTCGAGTAGGCGCGGATGAAGCGGCGCAGGGCGTGCGCGGTGAGCGGTTCGAGGTCCTCCACCGGGCGGGTCGAGACCGGCTGCAGGGTCAGCGCGAGCTGCTGCTCACCGACCGCGAGCCGGGCCTCGCCGAAGTCCTCGTCGGTCGGGCGGCGCTCCCACAGCCGCGAGGTGCGGGCCAGCGAGCGCAGCGAGGCGGGGTCCGGGTGGCGCCAGGCGAGCGCCCGCTGCTGCTCCACGATGGTGGAACGGACCCGCTTGCGCATCTGGGTCAGGTAGCGGAGGTAGTCGCGGCGTTCGCCCTTCAGACGCTGCTTGCGCTCGCTGGAGCGGCGCATCAGCTGCCCCAGGAGCATGGCACCGGCGGAGAGCGCCATGACGCCCATGGCCAGGTACATGAAGACGCCGTTCCCGCCGCCGGGGCGCAGGAACATCAGCATCATCGACACCGACATCAGGGCCATCGGCAGATAGGTCCATATCGCCGAGGTGTCGGGCACCGCCTCGGCGAGGACCGGTGGCTCCTGCAGGGTCAATTGACCCTCGGGCATCTCCGGTCCGCGTCTGCGGGCCGGCCGGCGAAACAGCACCACACTCAAGGAACGAAACCTCCGGGTTCACTGACTTTCCGGCCCGCACCGAATACCGACGCACCCGGCAGCGGGAAAGACCGTACCGGGTCGATTCTCCGGGTCCCGCGTCAGGCGGTGAACGCCGGGGTGAATGTTTCGAGCGGATAGCGAAGACGGGCAACTCCCGTGAAGACAACTCCATACCGGACAACGAGTCCGGTCCGCAGCACGATCCGGCGGGCGTAGGCAGTAGTCTGCATTCACGGAACGCGACCTGTCCACGTGGGAGAGGCGGTCGCCGGCCGCGCGGACACAATTCTCCTGCCAGTACCCCCCGTTCCTGGCCGCGCCGGCCTTCCGTACCCTTCGCAGGTCCCCCTCCCGGGGAAGTCCTCCTGTCAAAGCCCCCACGGAAGACGAGAGTTCAGCTGATGACCGACAGCGCTGTGGCCGAACTGTGCCGCCTGACCGTACGTGCGCCGAGCGTCTCCGTCGATCTGGCCGTGCCCGCCGACGTGCCGGTCGCCGATCTGCTGCCCACGCTGCTGCGTTACGTCGGCGAGGAGGCCGAGGAAGCCGGTCTCGACCACGCGGGCTGGGTGCTCCAGCAGCTCGGCGACGCCCCGCTCGACGAGGAGACCACCCTCGCCCGCGCCGGGCTCGCCGACGGCGCCGTGCTCTACCTGCGCCCGCACACCGAGGCGCTGCCCGAGGCCCGGCTCGACGACCTGGTGGACGGCATAGCCGACACCGCGGCCCGCAAACTGCACACCTGGCACCCCGGCGCGGCCCGCGGACTCCTGGTGGCCGCCGCGGTGGCGACCGTGGTGGCGGGCCTCGCCCTGGTGCTCTGGCCCGGGGCGACCGCCTCCGGCTCCCGGCAGGTCGCCTTCGCGGCCGTGACCGGGCTGCTGCTGCTCGCGGGCGCGGGCTCGGCCAGCCGTGCGGTCGGCGACCGCCTCTCCGCGACCGCCCTCGCGCTGCTGGTCGCGCCCTGTCTGGCGCTGGCCGGCTGGCTGCTGCCCGGTGGCGACCTGACCGGCCCGGACGCGGCCCAGGTCGTGGGCGCCCGGCTGCTGGCGGCCGGCGCCGCGGGCGCGGGCGGCGCGGTCCTCGCGCTCGCCGCCACCGCGGTCGGCGCCCCGGCCCTGTTCACCACCGCCGTCGTCTCGGTGGCGGCCGCGATCACCGGCGCCCTCATGGGGTACTCCGGCCTGTCCGTGCCCGCCTCCGCGGGCATCGTGGCGACGGTGGTCGCCCTCGCCGCCGGAGCGGTGGCACCGTTCGCCTTCAAACTGGCCGGGATGCGGCTGCCCGCGCTGCCGTCCTCCGCCGCCCAGCTCCAGGAGGGCATCGAGCCCTACGCGGGCGACGAGGTCGCCGAGCGCACCGAACTGGCCGGGCGCTGGGTCACCGCGCTCTTCGCCGCCACCGGCGTCGTCGCCCTGGCCGCCCTGGTCGTCCTGACCCACGGCCCGAACCTGCCCGAGGTGCTGACCTCCGTCGGGCTGAGCCTGCTGCTGCTCCTGCACAGCCGCGGCCTGGTGCACATCGGGCAGCGGCTGACCCTCGCCGTGCCCGGCGTCCTGGGTCTGCTGCTGCTGGCCCGCGCCTGGGCGGTGGACGACGGCGGCGCCGTACGCGTGGTGGTCTTCGCGGTGCTGCTCTGCTGCGCCGCCGCGCTCGTGATCGCCGCCTGGACGGTGCCCGGCCGCCGGATGCTGCCGTACTGGGGCCGGGCGGCGGAACTGGCGCACACCGGCTTCGCGGTGGCGCTGCTGCCGCTCGCCCTCTGGGCGGCGGGCCTCTTCGGCTGGCTGCGCGGCCTGTTCGGCTGAGCACACCCCTTACGCCGCGGCATGAGAAGGAGTTGAGGAGAGGCCGTGCAGTCCAAACGAGACCAGGTACACGCCCACACGTTCATGATGGGCAGGCTCAGCTCGAGCCTGCTGATGGCCGACCCGGACGCCCCGGAGAGCCCGCTCGGCCGCACCACCCGGGGCGTGGTCTTCGGCGTGCTGGTCACCGTCCTGATCGCCGCGGGCACCACCGTCTACGGCCTGCTGCGTCCGGGCGGCAACGACGGCTGGCGCGACGGCGAGCACCTGGTGGTCAACCGCGACACCGGCGCCCGGTACCTGTGGACCGGCACCGACGGCGTACTGCACCCGGTGCGCAACTACGCCTCGGCGAAGCTGATCGGCGGCTCCGACCTCGCGACCGCGGACGTCCGCACGCCCTCCCTGCAGGGTGTCCCGGTGGGCGCCCCGGTCGGCATACCGGGCGCCCCCGACGCCGTGCCCGCACCAGGTCAGCTCGACGACGGCGCCTGGCACATGTGCGTCACCGGACCGGACGGGGCCCTGCCCAACACCTCCGGCGTCGTGACGACCAGTGGGGTGGACGCGCCGGGTGCCACCACCGTGGCGGCCGGGATGTCCCTGGACTCCCACGGCATCGGCCGCGACCGCGGTGTGCTGGTGAGCGGTCCGGACGACACCGAGTACCTGGTGTGGCGGGGCAGCAGACTGCCGCTGGACCGCGCCTCCGACGCCCGCAACGCCCTCGGCTACGGCTCACAGAAGGCGATGCCGGTCTCGGCGGCCTTCCTCGACGCGCTGGCACCCGGCCCCGCCCTGAAGCCGCCCGCGGTGCCGGGGCGCGGCGAGAAGGGCCCCACGCTCGGTGGGGAGGCCAGCCGGATCGGCCAGCTGTTCAAGGTCAGCGTGCCCGGCGGCGACAGCACCTACCACCTGCTGCGCAAGGACGGCCTGGTGCCGCTGACCCGGCTC
The DNA here is from genome assembly GCF_030817535.1 of Streptomyces sp. V3I8. Classification (NCBI taxonomy): domain Bacteria; kingdom Bacillati; phylum Actinomycetota; class Actinomycetes; order Kitasatosporales; family Streptomycetaceae; genus Streptomyces; species Streptomyces sp. V3I8. Next base: position 7,761,859 of record NZ_JAUSZL010000002.1, read on the forward strand.
GGCGCGGCCCTGGTGCTGGGCGACCCGGCCACCCAGAAGGAGGCCTACCAGGGGCAGTCGCCCGAGGCGCGCACCGTCGGCGCGGACGCGCTGCGCGGGCACCAGGGCAAGGACTCCGGCGCCGCCGCGTCCGCGGAACTGCCGGACACGCCGCCCCTGCCGCAGTCCACGGAACGCGGCATGGCGCTCTGCGCACAGGTCGACGGCGGCGACGGCGGCGTACGGATCAGGTCGGTGCTGGTCCCGCTCACCCAGCTCACCCCCGTCGCGGTGTCGCAGGGCACCGCGCAGCCGCTCGAACCGGCCTGTGTGCCGACGGACGCCACGGTGGTGCGGCCGGGGCACGGCGCCCTGGTGCGGGCCCTGCACGCGAGCGGCGCCGCGCACGCCGGGACCACGTACCTGGTGGCGGAGAACGGCGTGAAGTACCGGGTGTCCGCCAAGGAGTCGCTGGGAGCGCTCGGGTACGGGGCCGGGGACATCGCCTCCGTCCCGGCACCGCTGCTCGCGGCCTTCCCGACCGGCGCGGACCTCGACGCGACCGCCGCCACCGGTGCCACGGAGCCCAAGGTCACGGCTCCGCAGTGCAGCACCGCCGAGCGTTCGGACAAGGCCGGGGGCAAGACCGTGGAAAAGGTCGCGCAGAAGGTCGCGGGGAACGGGGCGGGCAAGCCGGACAAGGGGAGTGAAGCGGTCACGGCGGGCGCCGCCGCGCAGAACTGACACCGCGTGGCGATCCGGACGGGAACGCGCGCGGCAGTGGGGAAGGGAAAAGAAAAGAAGTGAGGGAGGGAAAGGCCGAGCCGAACTCGGCGCCGGCGGTGCGAAGTCGCCGGCACCGCACGGTGTCATGGCGACGGTTACTCGGGAGAAACCTCAGAAAAAGCTCAGACTTATCGGCGGATTGCACCCGTTGAATGCCGTGAGTGCGCACACAAAACCGGGCGTGGTTCTTCTCCGTGACCGTTCGGTCTCTTCCCGTGCCCGCTTTCCGCCCGTTTCGCGGGTCGTGCGGGGCAGTTCACGCCCTGCTTCACCGCGGTTGCGGCGCTCCTGTTCATCCCTCTGCAACGTTCGCACAACTCCGTTGCCATACAGGCGAATTCTACCGAACCGGCTGTTGCCCACATCTTTCCTGCACGCGTTGCGCGGAACCCTGTTTTCTCTTTAGCCTCAGCGGGCAACGGTGCGACGAGACGCGCCTGAACGAAGGGAGCGTGACATGGCGGACAGCGCCGCAAGGAAAGCGGACTATGCCAAGGGCTTGGGAGGCGTCTCCTCCCTGGAGACGGCCCGCGACCAGGTCGAGAAGACCCAGAACAACGTGGCTGAGATCGCCGCGCGGTCCGGTGTCGGCGGCGACGAGGGCCAGGCCCTGCTGAAGCTCTTCCGCAGCTGGAACGCCGAGGCGCAGAAGGTCGTCATCCAGATCAGCACGATGATCGACGCGCTCCAGGAGAACGTGACCTCCGCCAACCGCCTGGCGAAGGAGAACCAGGACCTGACCGAGGTCCTCAACAGCAAGACCAGCCAGGGTGTCTTCGAAGCACTGAGCTGAACCGACCACGGCACCGGCGCACTTCGGTGAGCCGGACTGCGTGAGCTTCCCGGGCCGCGTGCCCGGCCTTCGAGAGGAGACGTCATGGCCGACGGCATCATTGACGTGCAGTACCCCAAGGTCCAGCAGGCCATCGAGGAACTGAAGGACCAGACCCAGGTCATCATCAACACCCTCAACAACCTGGAGGACGAGCTCAAGCCGCTCGTCAGCAGCTGGGAAGGTGCGGACCAGGAGCAGTACCGCGTCGTCCAGGCGGAGTGGGACAACGCCACCAAGAACATGGCGCGGCTCCTCGGCGACAACGGCGAGCTGATCCGGACCATCCACGACAACCACTCCCGTGACGAGCGCAAGAGCGCCGACAACTGGGGCAACGTACGGGCCCGTTAAGGGCTGGGCCCCAGGGCCCGTCCGGAGTCTCCCCTCCGTCCTGAGGGCGGGGTCCGGCGTCGCGTACGTGTAGTCCCAAGGCGCCGAACCGCCCGCATGGCGGCCTCATGCGGGCGGCTGAGGCGACAACTCCCGTGCGGGAGGTCACAGCGATGTGACCCCGCCCTCCCCGCCGGGCCGTCCCACCCCCACCCGTCCGGAACCCAGCAGCAGGAGATCGTCCCATGGCCGGTGAAAAGGCCGACGTCAAGCATTTCGACCTCAAGCAGATGGAGAACTTCCGGGACAACGAGGTACAGCCGGTCTACACCGCTGCCAAGAAGCACCGTGAAGAGGGCGACGGAAGCACGATCCGCCCGCTCGGCCACCTCGTCGACGGGCACACCACCCCGGGCAACCTCGACCAGAACCAGCAGCTCCTGCGCATCGGCAAGATGGCCACCGAGCCCCTGGTCTCGGGACCGAAGCTGATCGAGGGCGTCCGCACCGCGGCGGAGGCCATCGACAAGCTGCTGGGTGACCAGATGGAACTCTTCAAGGAGCTGAAGGAAGCGCTCTCGGACACCATCGAGGAAGCCAACAAGACCAAGAACAAGAACCTCGACGCGATCGACGCGCAGACCCTGCTGCAGACCTTCGACGAGGTCGACACCCTCACCGCGGGCGGTTCGGAAGAAGAGGAAGAGGACTGACCCCCACGCGTGCCGACGGTGGCCACGGCCGACCGGCGCGCCCCCGTAAGAGACACACGCTCGCGCACCCGTACGAAGACACGGTGTGCCGGCACGTACGACAACCGACCAGAAAGGGCGCCCGGTGGCCGATCGCTACGACCCCAACTCCGGCACCAACCTCGACAAGTTCGACAACGCCGGCGACCCGTCGAGTGACACCTGGGCCACCCTGGTCAAGCACATCACCGGCTACCCCGTGCCGGACCGCAGCACCATCTTCGACACGCTCCGCTCCGACCACGGCGGCAAGCTCTTCCGGATGGACATCAAGGAGCGCAGCCTCAGCCTGATGGTCAAGGACTCCGGGTTCCTGACGAACACCGGCGAGGACTACGACATCTTCTTCTTCGACGGCAACAAGAAGAAGAAGATCATGCAGGCCCGGATCGTGTTCGAGGGCCGTGTGAAGGCCGGTGAGGAGATCATCTTCGCCGGCCCCGGCTCCGACAACGTCAACGACGCCCAGGTCCGTGAGGGCAACGAGTTCACGGACTACAACAAGGACAAGATGTCCACCGTCGCGCTCGCCCGGTACATGAACGGGCCGCGGACGGCGCTCCTGGAACTGCTGAAGGGCGGCACCCAGAACGCCCGGTTCAGCAACCTGGGCGTGGGCGGCAGCGACGCGGTGGACCTGAGTTCCTTCAACGCGACGGGCGACTCCTTCGACTACGCCGCCAAGTTCTTCCGGGACCACGCGGTGGTCCTGAAGGACTGGGAGGATCGTTTCGGCAAGGACGACGCGAGCTGGAAGGGCGAGGCCGCGGATGTCTTCCGCAGCCTGCTGAAGAAGATCCGCGAGAACTACGACGCCTACGTCGAGACCTTCGACTCCAAGGCCGGCACCGGCGACGAGACCGGCACCGGCAACACGGTGTACTCGCGCGCCCTGTCGCTGGGCCGCAAGTACCTGGAGGACGCCGCCAGCAAGCTGCTGGACGCCTGGCTGGCGTGGGCCAAGTCCCCGTACTACGACCCGCACCAGGTGCTGCGCTACGTCCTGGACGACCTCGCCCAGTGGGTGGACAACAACAACGTCGCGAAGACGGACATCACGGTGACCAGCAACCGCTACACCTCGAACGTCAGTCACAATCCGAAGGGCGGCTTCTCCCATACGCACCCCGAGTACGGCGACCTGACCGACGTCGCCAACTGGGCCAAGGTCGGCGACAAGGCGGTCAAGATCTGGAGCCAGGGTGTCGAGGAGTACCTGAGCAAGCCCGCGGCCACGGTGCAGTCCAACCTGAACAACCACTTCCTCGAACTCGGCGAGGACTTCGCGGACAACGTGCCCAAGCCGAAGTCGACCAGCACGGCCTCGGAGGAGTACGAGAAGGAGCAGCTCGAAAAGGAAAAGGAGGAGGCCAAGAAGGAGAAGGAGGAGAACAAGAAGGAGCAGGACGAGCTCCGCGAGGAGCAGCGGAAGCAGCGCGAGGAGGACAAGAAGTACCAGGAGGAGCTCCGCGAGGAGCAGCGGAAGCAGCGCGAGGAGGACAAGAAGTACCAGGACGAGCTGCGCGAGGAGCAGAAGAAGGAGCAGGACGAGGCCAAGCGCGAGGCCGACGAGCTGCGCGAGGAGCAGCGGAAGCAGCGCGAGGAGGACAAGAAGTACGCGGACGAGCTGCGCGAGGAGCAGAAGAAGGAGCAGGACGAGGCCAAGCGCGAGGCCGAGGAGCTGCGCAACGAGCAGAAGGGAGAGCAGGACGAGGCCAAACGTGAGGCCGAGGAGCTGCGCAACGAGCAGAACCAGCAGCGCGACGAGGACAAGAAGTACGCGGACGAGCTGCGCGAGGAGCAGAAGAAGGAGCAGGAGGAGGCCAAGCGCGAGGCCGAGGAGCAGGCCAAGGAGGTGAAGGAGAGCCTCGGCGGGCTCAACGACCCCAACGCGATCACCACCGAGAACCTCGACAGCCTCGACGACCTGCTGAACCAGAACAACGCGGTCACCACCGAGAGCCTGGGCGACATCGGGGACATCAACGGCACCGGCAACGGTCAGGGCGAGACCGACCTGGGCCCGGTCACCCAGAGCCTCGGCGGCCTCGGCGGCCTGAACGGCACGGGCGGCGCCCTCAACACCCCGACCGGCGCAAAGACCCAGGCCGACGGAGGCAAGCTCACCACCGACTTCCCGGACGGCAGCAGCACCTCCTTCGACCCCGACAGCGGGCTGCTCACCACCACGTCGCCGGACGGCGCCGTCACCACGCAGGACCTGGGCGACGGTCTGAAGGTGACGAATCCCGACGGCTCGGTGACGTCGCTGGGCGACGACGGGAAGCTGACGACCACCTTCCCGGACGGCACCACCCAGACCGTCGACCCCGCCACCGGTCAGGCGATCACCACCAACCCGGACGGCAGCACCACCACGACCGACCTGGGCAGCCTCACCGACCTCAACGGCAGCCTCAACGGCGACGGCGTGCTCGACGGCCCGACCGGAACCAGCACCCAGCTGAACAATGCGGGTGAGCTGACCACCGACTTCCCGGACGGCAGCAGCACCTCCTTCGACCCCGACAGCGGGCTGCTCACCAGCACCTCGCCGGACGGCGCCGTCACCACGCAGGACCTGGGCGACGGTCTGAAGGTGACGAACCCCGACGGTTCGGTGACGTCGCTGGGCGACGACGGGAAGCTGACGACCACCTTCCCGGACGGCACCACCCAGAGCGTGGACCCGTCGACCGGCCAGGCGGTCACCACCGACCCGGACGGCACCACCACGACCGAGAACCTGGGCAGCCTGGGCGACCTCAACGGCCAGAACAGCCAGAACAGCCTGAACGACCTCAACAACAGCCTGAACGACCTGAACGACCTGAACGATCTGGGCGACATCAACTCCGACGTGACCACCGAGACGCTCGGCAACCTCGGGGACCTCAACAGCGACGGGTCCGCCCTGGAGACCCCGACCGGCGGCCAGGTGGAGCTGGACGACAGCGGCGACTTCCTGACGACGTTCGACGACGGCGGCACGTCCACGTTCGACCCGGACAACGGGCTGCTCACCAGTACCGACGCGGACGGCAACGTCACGACCACCGACCTCACCCACGGTGCGAGGGTCGCCAACCCGGACGGCTCCTTCACCACCCTGGACAACGGTCAGCTGACCACCACCTTCCCGGACGGCAGCACGCAGGTCATCGACCCGGACACCGGCATCGCCACCGTCACCGACCCGCAGGGCAACACCGAGACCGTGGACCTGCACGACCTCAACTCCTCGGCGAACAACGACAGGTCGGACATCCTCGACGGTCTCGGTGACCTCAACGGCATCGGTGACCTCGACACGACCGGCGGCGGCACCACCTCCCGCGACGTGCCGCTCTCCGAACTGGGCCTCGGCGGCGGCGCAGGCGGCGGCGCGAGCGGCGGGGCCTACAGCGGCGGCCTCTCCGGGACGGACTCCTTGTCCTCGGACTTCCAGGGGTCCGGTGTCGCCCCCCTCTCGGACGGCGCAGGCTCCCCGCTGACCGCCGCAACGGCCGCCAACGCCGGGGCCGGCACCCCCGGTGCCCCCGGGACGCCCGGCAGCCCCGGTATGCCGATGGGCGGCGGCGGGGGCGGCATGGGCGCGGGCGGCGAGAAGGGCAACGGCGAGCGGGTGCGCTCCGTCCTGGTCGACGCGGCCGAGGAGAGCGAGCGGCGCAACCGCCGCCGGCGCAGCCCGTGGAACCGCCAGGAGGACAACGACACCTTCCTCGCCCCGTCCCGGGTCAACACCACCGGTGGCGGTGGCGACTCCCCCCAGGAGGAGACGGAGCCGGGCCGCAGGGTCACCAGCTCCGCCGACTACCTGGAGGAGGACGAGGACGTGTGGGGCACCGAGGAGGGCGGCACCCCGGCCGTCATCGGCCGGTGACGACGGCGCGGGCCCGGCGTGACCAGGGCGAAGAGACGAATCCCACCCGGTTCCGACTTTCGCAACCGGGCCCTCACCAGGCAAGATCAGCACAGCAGTTGCCCTGTTCGGACGGCTGCGGGGACCTACGGAGAAAGGGGGAGCCGGCGTGACGGAGCCGCTGGAGAAGCGCCTGGAGAAGGCGATGGCCGAACTCCAGGCCGCCCAGGAGGGCATCGCGCGCACCGAACGCGAGCTGCGCCAGGCGTCGTTCGCGGTGCTCTCCTCCGACCGTGCGGTCCGCGCCAGCGTGGGCCCGCAGGGTGAGCTGACCGGGATCGAGTTCCTGGAGAACAAGTACCGCGACATGTCCCCCCAGGAGCTGGCCGCCAGCGTCCTGGAGGCGACGAACGCGGCACGCCTGAAGATGAACCGGCACGTGATGAAGGCGATGGCACCCTTCGCCGAACCGAGCAGCAACGTGCCGGAACTGAAGGGCTTCGAGCTGGACTGGGAGCAGATCTTCGGCCCCGAGGTCCTGCGCGAGGACGACGAGGACACGGCGCGCGACGACCAGGCCACCCCCGCCTGGCGGGACGCGATCGGCGAGGACGGGGAGGACTGACCATGGGAGAGCGCTACTACGTCGACCCGCAGCGCATCGAGGCCCTGGCGGGGCAGCTGGAAGAGATCGGCACCCTGGCCAGGAGCATGACCGAGGAGTTCCTCGACGAGCTGGCCCCCACCGTCAAGTGGCCCGGTACGAGCGGCGACTTCGCCGAGAAGGCCAAGCCGCAGGAGCAGAAGGAGCGGCAGACCACGAAGGAGACCATGATGTCCATCCGCGACGCGCTGGTGGGCATCACGGACGCCACGCTCAGTCAGGTCCGGCTCATGAAGACGACGCGCGACGGCAACATCGAGGCGATCGAGCAGAACAACCGAGAGCTCGACACCCATGGTCTGGACGGCAACGGCTCAGGCGGGCATGGCCGCCGCTGACCCGCGCTCCGCAGGCCGCTCCCGCCTCCTGGCGCGAGCGGCCCGCCAGGCGTGCCCGCGTGACCTCCGGGGCGGCCACCGATGAGCATGATGGCCTCGCCCGAGGTCAACGCGATGCTTTTCATCCTCACCGGTGAGAGGCTCATCGACGCCGACGAGGACCTCGCCTACGAGAGCCGCCGGCCCTACGCCGGCCTGGGCCGCAAGCTCGACCGGATGTCGTCGCTGATCGCGAAGTCGATCCACGACATCGCCGAGGTCATGCCCGACGACCTCGCCAAGTCGTACGGCAAGGCGATGGGCATGCTCATCGACGACGGCGGCAAGAACTACCTGCGCGACTTCGCCGAGCAGCTCGACAAGATCGCCGAGGGCCGGCGCAAGACCTCCATGGACATCATGGAGTCCAAGTGGCAGGTCATCGCCGAGGTCATCCGGCTGCTCATCGAGATCGCCCTCTACCTGGCGATGTCCTTCTTCACCGGCGGCGCCTCGGCCAGCCAGATCATGATGGCCAAGCTGCGCAGCCGGTTCATGATCCTGACCACGCTGAGCCACCTGCTCCAGCGGCTGCACATCGCACCCTCGCTGACCGAGGCGTTCGCCGAGGCCTTCACGACCTTCGCGGTGCGGCTGGCGATGATGAACTTCGCCCCCAACGGCCGCCGCCCCGACGGCTTCGACTGGAACGACATCCTCAAGTCGGCCGCGTTCGGCGCCGCCGCCGGCGGTCTCACCAGCATCTTCGACGACTTCGCGAGAAACATCGTCAAGAGCTACGACAACAACTTCCTGAAGAACGGGCCCGACCTCAACTTCAAGAACAATCCCGACTTCAAGAACCCGCCGAAGCTCGACTTCGACAACAAGGGCCCGACCCCCAACCCGAAGCCGAACCCCGACCCGACCCCGACCCCCCACGACAACAAGCCGAAGGACCGTCCGGACCCCAACGCCAACCCGTACGGGAACGGCCCCGGCCTGGGGAACCACACACCGGTCACCTTCCGGAACAACCCGCTGTCCTTCCGGAACAACACCAACTTGTGGCGGAACGACCAGATCCTGCGCAACAACGCCGACCGGCCGGGCGCGCTGGCCGGGCACTACGGGCTCAAGGGGACGGCCGACTTTCTCGCCGCCGGTGCCGGCGAGGCGCTCGCGGAGATCCTGATCAAGGGCGCCTTCGACGGCGACTGGTCCACCAGCTGGTCCACCTTCGTCGGTGCGGGACTCAGCAGCCAGGTCGAGGCCACGCTCAGCGACACCGCCCTGAACAGCGGTGCCGAACTGCGCCACGCCATCGACAAGTTGCGGATGCCGCCCACCGTCTCCGGCGGCGGCACCGGCACCGGCGCGCACGGCTCGGACGGCTCCACGCGCACCGGCGGTGGCCCCGACAGCGCCGAAGGGTCCTCGGACACGGACACCTCGGGCTCCTCGGGCGGCAGCGGCAACGGCAGCGGCAACGGTTCCGCGCGTCCCTCGCCCTCGCCGGCGTCGCAGCGGAACAACGGCACCGGGGACTTCACCGGGACCGACTCGCCCCCGCCCTACACCAGCGTGGACCCGCCGCCGTACAGCAGCGTGGACCCGCCTGCGTACTCGCCGGGCCCGCTGCCCGTGACCGCCGCCGAGAACGAGCTGTGGCAGCAGATCCACAACGGCACCCCGGAGGTCCGCGAGCAGGCCCTGCGCGATCTCGCCGCCCTGCGCGGTTCCCCGCTGCCCGGCAGCACCGAGCTGGATGTCCGCGACAGCCTGCACGGCAACCTGTCGCAGGTGCCCGAGGTCAGGGTGGTGCCGGCCGGGAACGGTCCTGCGGCCCAGATCGGCACCGACGAGGTCCGCCGCGTCCTCGATGCCTTCGGTACGCCGGTCACGGTGGACGCCCCGATCGCCACGGGCGGCTTCGGCGGCGGCTCCACGGGCAACCCCGCCCCCGCCCCGGCCCCGGCCGCCGCCGACCTGAACGGTGCCGCGCCCGCGCCGGAGACGTCGCCGGACGGCGACGTCCGGAACGCGCCGGACCAGAGCGCCGGCGGTCCCGTCCCGTCCAACGGCTCGTCCAACTCGACTACGACGGGGACAGGCACAGGGACAGGGACAGGCACAGCCGCAGGTACAGGTACTGGCACCGGCTCGGGCACTGGGACCGGTACTGGTACCGGCACAGGCACCGGCACTGGTACCGGCACAGGCACTGGTACCGGCACCGGCACTGGTACCGGCACCGGCTCGGGCACCGGCACCGGTGCCCGGCCGGGCAGTGTCCCCGCCGCCGGAAGCAACCAGAGTTCCGCCGGTACACAGCCTCAAGGCACCCGTGATCCCGCCGAGGTCACGAACCCGGCGGACGGCTCGCAGAGCACGACGACCGACACCTCACAGGCCACGACGGACGACACCGCCCGGACCACGCCCGACGACGGTTCGCAGACCACGCCCGGCGACGGCCCGCTCGCCGCCACCGGCGACGGTCCGCAGGTCTCGCAGTCGCCGCAGACCGTCATCTCTCCCGAGACCCAGACCGAGACCGAGACCGCGCCCTCCGCGGAGGACGTCAACCCGGCCGGCAGCGACGGCACTTCCGACCCCACCGCCGCCCCGCCGAAGGTGAGCACCACCGGGTCGTACGCGGACACCGGCGACGTACGCGACACCGGCAGCCCCGGTGACGTGAAGTCCGGTCCGGCCCCCGCCACCACGAACTCCTCGGACAGCCGGCCGCAGGCCCAGCCGTTGACGATCGTCGTCTCGGAGGTGCCGCCGCCGGGGGAGGGCGCGCCGGAGGCGGCCGAGCTGCTGGACGGGGCCGGGGTCGACCGGGCCGTCGTGCTCGGGCCGGCGGTCGCGCCGGACGGGGCGGGGCGTCCGGTACGCGCAGCCGTCGAGCTGACCCGGGAGGCTCCGGGCGCCCCGGTCCGGGTCCGCACGCTCACCGGCCCGCCGACCGCCGTGCTGCCGGACGGCACCCCGGACACCTCGGACACCGCGTTCCCGGGCGCGGACGTGCTGCTGCCGCTCGCCGACGCCCTCGGTCCGGCCCCGGCCACGAACCCTGCCCCGGCCACGACTTCCGGTCCCGCCACGCAGAGCGGCGTGACGACCGACAGCGACCCGGTTCCCGACCCGGTCCTCGATCCGGCCGCGCGTCCCAAGCTCGTCTCGGATGTGAAAACGGCCCTGGACAGCATCGGAGCCGCCCCGAACTCCGTCCCCACGGACACGAACACGGGCGCACCCGCCACGGCCAAGCTCGCCACCCTGTCCCGCCCGTGGACGGAGACGGCCACCGACCTCCATCTGGAGTCGGGCGACGGTGACGCGACCGGCGGACAGGGCGCCGACCTCGGCGGCGGGCGCGGGTCCGGGAACGGCGGGACCCCGCTTCCGCCGCCCCCGGCCGATCCGGACGACGGGACCGCGACGCCCGCCCCGGCGACACCCCCCGTGGCACTCCCGCCCACCGGGCGGATCGTCGTGCGGCCGGCCGCCTCCGGCAACGGCACCACCGCCAGCAACGGCAACGGCAACGGCCCCGCACGGCCCGCGGGCGATCCGGTCGTCACCACCCTGGACGGCCACACCGTGCCCGTCGCACAGCTGCGGCGCCTGGTGCCGGACGCGACCACGAGGCCCCGGCCGGGCCGCGCGGTGCAGACGTTGACCATCTCGCAGGGTGTGGCCGAGGACGGTACGGCGCAGGGCGCGGGGCGGCGCGCGCTGCTGGACCAGGACACCTTCCGCGGGGTGCGCACCACGTCCGCCGGCCCGGTGACGCGGAACACGGCGGCGGCCGCCGACCCGCCCGTCCGCCGTACCGTGTTCACCGGCCCGCCGACCGCGCTGCCCGGCTCGGACACCGAGCGGGGCGCCGACCGCTTCGTGGCGCACGCCACCTCCCGTACCGTCACGCTCGGCACCACGGACCCGACTCGCCCCACGGTGCAGGTCAGCGGCGTACAGCTCGGTGAGGTGCTCAAATCCTGGGCGCAGGACGGCGACTCGGACCGGCCGCTGGTGCTGTTCTCCTGCAAGACGGGACGCCAGCCCGAGGTGGCGGGGCTGCCGGTGGCCCAGCACGTGACGAACCGGACGAAGCGGCAGGTGTGGGCGCCCACGACCGAGGTGGGCACGGCCCGCGACCAGGACGGCAACGTCCGCGCGGTGCTCACCGAGGGACCGGACGGGCCGGGGAGCTGGAGACTCTTCACCCCGGAGCCCGACGGCAGCGACCTGGACGCGCTGGTGCGTGACGCCGGCCTGCACGCGGGCCCGGAACCGGCCGACGCCTTCGCCCGGGCCCGCACCCTCCAGCAGGTCCGCACGCTGCGGGACGCCCTCGGTACCGACGCCGAACAGCGCCCGGAGAACCGCGAACTGCTCGCCGGCCTCGCCTACGTGGACGGCCTGCGCTGGCTGAGCCAGGACACCGCGGCCCGCTACGGCGACGGCCGGATGACCCCGGACCTCCTGCGCCGGATGGTCGTCGACCACGGCCGTGCGACGGGCGCCACGACCGCCGACCCCTCCGCCCGTCCCACCGTCGAGCAGTACACCGGCTTCCTGCGCGCCGCGGCCGGGCTGCGCGGCACCGCGGGGCCCGACACCACGCTCGACGCCCTGCTGCCCCCGCCGCCGCCCGCACTCGCGCCGACCGTCCGGGTTTCGCCCGAGGACGTGCGCGGTCTCGCCTACGCGCCCTCCGCGCAGATCACCTGGTCGCTCTCCGGCACCCCGCTGCCGCTGTCCGAGCTGGACCTCAGTGCGCAGGACACCGCCGAACTCGCCCGCCGCAGACCCGACCTGGCGTCCGCGTCGGGCCGCCCGGAGAGCCTCGCCGAGGACGTCTCCCTCCTGAGCAAGGCCGCGCCCGGCACGGCGGACACCGTGCACGCGGACGGTCTCGCCCTGCGGCGGCTGGACACCCCGGGCGGCGGGAACTGTCTCTTCCGGTCACTGCTCGACAGCGCGCGCAGCCGGGACGTGCCACCGGCGTGGGCCGCGCGGAACGTCGCCGGGCTGCGCCAGTTGCTGCGCGACCGGATCACCGGGACCGAACTGGGCGACACCATGGCGGTGGCGATCCCGGACCCGGTGTTCTCCGTGGTGGACGACCTGCGGATGCGCGCGGTCGCCGGGGTCCGGGACGAGGCCGAACGGGACCGGGTCGGGCGGCGCTGGAACCGGATCGCGCAGGCCGTCGTCACCGGCGGTGACACCGGCTCGTGGCAGCGGATCCTCCGGGAGAGCGACTATCCGGAACTCGCCGCCGTCGCGCCCACTCCGGCCGACGCGCGGCGGCTCGGCGCGAGGGGACTCGTCGCCGCGGCGGCCGAGCGCTCCGCGCTGTGGTCCTCCCCTTTCGCGGACCTGTTGCCGGAAGCGCTGGCCCACACCCTCGACCTCGACCTGCGGCTCGTCCAGCCCGATCCGCGGTCGCCGGGGACCACCTTCGTCAACACCCTCAACCCGGGCGGACAGGGCGGCGCGTTGCACCTGTCCTACAACGGCACCGATCACTTCGACGCGCTGATCCCGGCCACGGCGCCGCTCACCCCCGTACCGGACCCGAACACCACCCCGGAACCGAACCCGGACCCGAACGCCACGCAGGACCCGAACGCGACGCAGAGCTCGGCCGCGACGCAGGACCCGGCCGCCCAGGACCCGGACGACGACGTCTTCGGGGAGTGGCTGCGCGGCATGGGCGGGATCACCGAGCTGGACGGCCCCGACACCGATACCCCCGACCGGGGCGACCGGGTACCGCTGGAGACCCAGCTCGAACGCTACCGCCCGGCACGGCTGCTGACCGGTCCGGACGCCCGGCCGCCCGGTCCGGTACCGCGGACCGTCACGTTCGAGGACGGCAGCCGGCTGCCCACGATCCTGATCGACCCCGGCGCGGACCCGGACGACGGCGCCCCCGGCGGCAGGCCCTCCGGAACCGCGCGCAGCCGTCCGGCCGGACTCTTCACCGGGATCGGCAAGACCACCCTGCGCTCGCCGGAACAGGTCGCCGAGGAGATCCTGGGCAAGCTGCCGAAGAAGCTGCGCGACCAGTTCGACGAGGCCGAACTGATGCGTCTGCTGATACAGCAGCCCGACGCCTTCACCGCCCCGCGCGGCGCGCGCTTCGTCGGCCGGGAGAAGTCCGGGGTCGGCCACGAGATGACGGTCGAAGCCATCCCGTACCACCGCTGGGAGCGCTTCGCCAATGTGGACGGCGGCACCGTCCGGATCGACACCGTGCGGCGCGGCCAGGCGGGCACGGGCGGCGGGCGCAGCGTCGGCTTCGGGCGCCGGATCGCCGGCGGCCTCAGCATGGGCCCGCCGCTCAACTGGCTGCTCAAGATCGGTTTCTCGCTGGGCTGGACCCGCCGGACCGACTACGCGCAGGGCACCCAGGCCTACAACCAGTCCGAGTGGCGCAACTGGGAGGGCTCGCACCTGCACCTGGACGACGTCCACTACCGGGTACGGGTGGACCGCGTCACGGAGGCACCGAAGGGCGCCGGGCCCGCCCCCTCCCTGCCGAAGCCGGACTGGCAGCGCACCCGGGTGCACACCGCGGAGTTCGCGATGCGCGACGGACTGAGCTGGCGGTTGCCGGACGACCTCACCGTCCCCTACGAGGGACCTCGGCGGGCACCGAGGACGCTCACGTTCCCGGACGGGATCGAGCCGCGGATGACCGACACCACCGGCCTGCACCTGACGGACGCCCCGGAGGACATGGCGATCGCCATGTCCGGCGCCCGGCCCGGCAGTTCGGCGCACCGCACCCTGGTCTCGTACCTCCGGCCGGGGCGGCTGCTCGGGCTGTTCGGCCGGTTCTCCGGGCCTGTCACCGGGCCCGAACTGACGCGGGGCAGCGGGCAGCACCCGCTGGGGCACCTGATCGTGGAGCGGTCGGTGCCGCACCGGGCCACCCTGGTCACGGAGTCGGTCAAGGCGGAGCTGCGCGACCTCACCCAGACCACGTACCAGAACGAGCGCGGGCACGTCCGTGACACCCGTCTGGGCTTCCAGGTCACCGCGGGGCCGAACTACACCCTTCCCGGCCTGGAGACCGACGTACGCCTGCAGGGCGGCCCGCTGGTCCGCGCGGACCTCTCCACCGGCCGGGGCCACTACCTCGGCGTCGACGCGGCCCGCAAGACCACCGGCCGCGTACGCAACCACCCGGTCGCGCTCTACCGCGTGGAGCGCACCCTCATGGTGCGCAAGCCCGGCGAGCCGGCGTCGGCGGCCCGCCCGGTCCGGGTGGTCAGCCTGGACTGGATCTCCACCCAGGACGCGCGCCGCCTCGCGGGCTGGGACAGCCGTACGCCCGGCCGGACGGGCCCTCACCCGGACGCCGAGCCGCCGGTGCCGTGGTACCTCACCCGGGAGGACCCGGTCCACCTCAGCGGGCAGGTCCGCGCCGAGGGCTTCCGCCCCGTCGCCGCCCCGCAGACCCTGGTGCAGCCGTCGGGACAGCCGCAGACCCAGCCCCCGGTACAGACCCAGTCCCAGCCGTCCGGTCAGGACCAGACCCAGACCCAGCAGCCCCAGACCCAGAACCAGACCCAGACCCAGACTCAGCAGCCTCAGACCCAGCAGCCCGCCCCCCAGGACCCCATGCGGGTTTTCTCGGACGCCGTCCTGGACACGCTGCACCGCTCGTACCCGTCGCTGTTCGTTCCGCCGTTCATGCTGCAGCACCCGCGGCTGGCCAAGTTCTGGTACGGCGACGGGCGCATGCGGACCGCGCTGCACAACGACCGCCAGGTGCGCGAGGCGCTGAACCGGCCCACCCTGGCGCAGAGCCTGGACGACCTCTCCACCACCGGCGTGCCCGTCACCCTCACCGAGGACGGCAAGGTACGCCGCGGCCACCACACGCTCATCCTCAAGGCGCGTCTCACCGACCGGCGGTTCGAGACCACCATGAGCGAGCGCTCGCTGCGCAACGCGGTGATCGGCACCGAGGTCTCCGGTCAGGGCCAGCAGGCCGCCATGACCCTGTCCGGCGGTGTCGAGCTGGGCGTCTCGCCGCGCGACCACGACAAGGTGCCCGACGTCGGGGTGCCGCGCCAGGCGGGCAACGTGTCGGTCGGGCTCCGGCACGCCAGGACCGACCAGAAGGCCACCCGGAGCACGGTCGCGGCCGTCCACGACCACCTGATGTTCCAGACCGGCGCCGACCTCTACAGCTACCAGGTGGAACTGGGCGCCTCCTTCGAGGGCCACCGCCGCCCCCGCGGCTGGGCCCGGCTCGCCACGGTCGGCCTGCTCGGCGCGGGTGTCTTCGTCAGCAAGGTCGAGGAACGGCCCCTGTTCAGCCGGGGCAACGAGACCGTCGGCCGGGTGGAACTGGCCGTACCGTCCGCGCACGGCTCCGACCGGTACGCCCCCGCCGACCCGCCGCCCACCGGACCCGCCCCCGCCCCGGCGGCCGCACCCGTCCCGCAGCTGCTCTCCGCCACCGAGGCGGACCAGCTCCTCGACGGCACCCGCCCGCTGCCCAGAACCGACTCGCCCGACCGGCAGCTCACCAAGAAGCTGCTGAGCGCCCCGCACGTGGTGCTCAGCGCCGAGGGCGGCCCGCAGCGGCAGCAGCTCATGCAGGACACCGCCGACCGCGCCTCGGGCGCCTCCTGGCACGTCAGTGCGCCCGGCGCCCCGGTGCGCACCGCGCTGCGCCGGGCGATGGCGAACCTCAGCGTGGCCGGTCAGATCGGCCAGTACCTGGGCCCGTTCGGCTCCCGCATCGCCGGGCTCAACGGCGCCGGGCCGTTCCGGACCCACTACCTCAAGGGAGCCGTCCGCGGTGAGCTGAGCAACTTCCAGGTCAAGAGCGACCCCAAGGCGGCCGGTTCCGAGACGACGGTCGGCAACGAGCACCGCATCAACGGAAGTTCGAGCACCGCCTCGCGCACCACCCTCGGTCTCCAGGGCGCCGACATGCCGCTGCAGCAGGCCCCGGGCCAGCCGGCGGTGGTCGGCTCCTACTCGGCCGCCCTGCAGTACGCCTGGGGCAAGGGCCGCAGCGTCTCGCAGACCCTCACCCAGGGGCGTAACACCACGGTCTCCTTCGCCGGGCGGATGTACCTGGTGGTCGCCGACACCGCCGAGACCATCGCGGTACGGGACCGGTGGACGGCCGCGATGGGAGCGGTCGGCACCCGCGCCGGGGCCGGCCTCAGCTCGATGGCCGGACGCATGTCCGACCGCCTCGGCAGCGCTCTGGCCCCGCGCCGGGCCGCCGCCGCGCTCCAGCGCATCCGCGAAGCGGTCATGTTCCACCTGCCGATGCAGGACGTCATCGAGGCCGGACTCGCCCCGGACGGACTGGGCGACAGCACTCCGCACAACCTCGGCGGCGGCTACCGGCTGCCCCCCTACCTGCGGTTCCGCCGCTTCCCCAGCCACCCCAGCGGACAGCTCGACGCCAGTCCGGCGGCACAGCGGCTGCTGGGCCAGCTGACGCGGATCGGGGTGCCCTCGCACGACCGGGAGCAGGTCCTCCAACGGCTCTCCCCGGACTTCCTCGCCGCCCACCTGCACGAGCTGACGACCGACGGGATGACCCTGCCGGTGCGCTACCGCGCCTGGTCCAGCCCCTTCCACCTGCCGGTCGGCGGCAGCCCCGGACAGCTGCGGTTCGAACTGACACCGGTCACCACCACCGTGGACAGGCTGCGCACCGGCTACGAGCTGGAGGACTACCGCACCACCGCCCGCGACGACGCCGGCGGCATCTCCCAGGACCGCGGCGCCGACGTGACGCTCAGCGGCGGCCAGCGCGCCGCGGAGGACGGCATCCTCATCGCCAACCCCTCGTTCCAGGGCACCGCGGCCAAGCAGCGGTCCAGCACACGGACCCGGACCGCCGGCACCACCGCGATGCCGAACATCGCCACCACCCAGGCCCACGCCGAGATCGTCACCAGCTACGCCCTGACGATCACCATGACGGACTCGGCCGGCGACGCGCTCGCCCCCGGCGTCTCCGCGGTCCCCGTCGGCAGTCTCAACGAGTTCCTCCCGGCCGGCCTGCTCACCCCGGACGGCGACGGCGCCGACGGCGCGCTCACCGAGCAGGACGTGCCGGAACCCGAGCGCGCGGTGCGGGTGCTGACCGCCGCCCAGGCCCGCCCGGAGGGCGTCGCCGCCTGGCGCACCTCCGCCGCCGGGGACCCGGCCGGCGGCCCCGACCCGGACGTCCTGCCCTTCGACGACCAGATCGGCTCCGGCATCCTCGCCGTGGACGTCCGCGGCGCCGGCAACGTGCACGACGCCCTGACCCTCGCCACCGCCCGCGCCGACGGCCTCGGCGACGGCGACCTCGGCAGCCGGCACACCGGTGACGTCCTCACCAGCCGCGTACGCATGGCCCGCCTCACCCCCCTCACGGGCCTCGGCACCGCGCCCGGCCAGGCCCAGCAGGAGGCCACCACGCAGGTCGGCCTGACCGCCGGCTTCCGCGCGGCGCTCGGCGCGCACGGCGCCGCGCTGCCCACCCAGGCGTCCGCCCACCTCCTCGGCCAGTCGCACACCGCCGACTCCCGCCTCTACGCGAAGATGCACCGCCGCGGCGCACGGCTGCTCGCCGTGGAGAACAAGCCGCGCATGGAGGCCATGCAGCGGGCCAAGACCTCCGACGCGCAGGAGGCCGGCATCACCGACAACGTCGAGGGCGCGGTGGGCACCGCGCCGCTGGCGGGCAACAGCAACGCCGGTGTCACCAACCCCGGCGTCACGGTCCCGATCGCCGGCACGAACGACAGCACCGCCCTCAAGGGCACCGCGGACACCACCCTCGGCACCCACCTCAAGGTCGTCACCGACCGGAGCATGCTCTTCGCGGTGCCGGTGAGCTGGCTGTCGGTGGCCGAGGTGGACCACCGGGTCACCGACAGCCGCCCGCTGCGCGCGCTCGGCAAGGCCCGGCGCGGGCCGCGCGCCGCCGAGGCGCGGACGACCGCCCTGGTCTGGCTCCGCGAGGACCTCGCCCGCGACTACGGGCTGCTGGACGACTCCACGTTCCCCGACGAGGTCCTCGCGGCCTGGGACAGCCAGGCCAAGGCGGCCGCCGACCTCGCCACGGCCGAGAAGAACTACTACGACGCGCGGGCCCGGGCCCGGGAGACCTGGCTCGACCTGAGCGACGCGGACCGCGCCGCGCTAGGCGACGACAACTCCGGCCCGTTGACCGACCTGCCGCAGGACGTGCTCTGGTCCCCGGCCGTCGTCGCCTGGCAGGCCGCCCGCGAGGAGGTCCACCGCTGGGAGCGGCGCACCGACGCCGCCGCCCGCGACCACCACCGGCTGCAGCTCGCCGCCTCCCGCCTCACCGCCCACCACCAGGGCTCGGCCACGGTCACCGTGCCGGACGCGCCGCAGGAGTACACCGAGCCGGACTGGCGCTCCGAGGCACCCGAGCCGTACACCGTCACCGACGCCACCGACTCCGCGCCGCGCACCCTCACCTCGCCGGACGGCGCCACCGTGCGCGAACTGCACGACGTACCGCACGACGGTGCCTCGTTCTTCCACGCGCTGCTCGCCGCCGCCGGGGCGCGGGGCCGCCTGCCGTACCTCCTGGGCGACGACCTCGCCGACCGGTTCGTCCGGCACCCCGGCGATCCGGCGGTCACCGCGGAGGCCGTAGGCACCGCCCGTGACCGGCTGGCCTGGGAGCTGGGCGAGGACGGCAACGAGGACCTGCTGGACGCCCTCGCCCTGGACGCGGCGGACACCTTCACCCAGGCCGAACTCGACGCGGCCGGCGTGGTGCTCACCCCCGCGCAGCAGGCCGAGTTCGACACCCTCGGCCGGCTCCCGCAGACCTACTGGCCGACCCCGGCGCAGCGGGTGGCGCTCGCGGCCACCGCCCTGGCCCGCCCCTTCGCGAGCGAGCCCCGCCAGGACGGCACGGAGCTCCCGGACGGCGAACCGCCCGAGCGGCGGGCCGGCGACCACGGCGGGGCCGACCTGCTGCCCGCCCTCGCCGCCCGGGTCCTCGGCACCCCGGTCACCGTCGTGACCGGCGAGGGCCGCGATCAGCTCTTCCTCCCGCACGGCGTCGACGCGGCCTCCGTGGATCCGGCCGGCGATCCCGTCCTCTTCGCCCACGAGGGCTTCTTCCACGCCGCTCTCCCGACCGGCACCCCCGCTCCGGCCGCCACCGCGCTGCCGGCCCCGGCGGCCGGCACCACGGGTACCGACGGCACGCCTCCCGCGCCCGGGCAGCCGCCCGCGCACCGCAGCCACAGCACCGCGCCCTGGCTGCCGCCGGCCGACAGCAGCGGCCCGCGCTACCGCCTGGACCGCGACGGCGTCCTCACGGCGCCGGACGGCGCCACGTACGCCCAGGGTGCGCCCACCGGCCGCGGCAACGGCTTCTTCGGCGCCCTCTCCACGGTGCTGCGCCAGGCCGCGGAGCAGCCCGGACTCGACCGCCGGGAGGCGGCACGGCTGCGCATGCGCGCCGGGGCCACCCCCGCCCAGCTGATGCGCCTGAACGGCCTGCCCGGCGACCGGGCGGAGCACGACGCCCTGTTCTCGCCCCCGCCCCCGATCGCCCGCCCCGGTGAGCCCGCGCCGAGCCAGGAGGCCCGCGACGGCCGTCTGCGCCGCCACCTCGCCGAGGCCCCGTGGGGTCCGGGGGCCGACCGTGCGGTGGCCGAGTGGGCCGCCGCCGCGACCGGCGCCACCGTCACCCTGGTGGAGGAGAACGGAACCGCCCACACCTACGCCGGCCCGGCCGGCGGCGCCGGCCCGCACGTCCGGCTCCGCCGCCGCGGCGGCGACTTCGTCCCGCTGACCCGGCTGACCCCCGCCCCCGCACCCACATCGGCCCCGGTCCCGGCCGGGGCCAGCATCCCGCTGCCCCCGCCGCCCGCCCGGGAGACCGCCGCCCCGACGCAGGGCCGGACGGCCGATCCGGACCCGGCGGGCCCGGCGGTGCCCGTCCCGCCGCCGACCGGCGCCCTCGCCGACCTGGCGGCGCGGCTGCCCGGGATGACGCAGACCGAGCGTGCGGCGGAGCTGGCGCTGCTGCCGGCGGCCGACCGGGAACGGCTGGCGGCCGACCCCTCCCTGCTGGCGGCGCTGCGTTCGGCCCTGGGCGAGGGTGAATTCGCCGCCACGGCCGCCCAGCTGATCGTGCAGGTGGCCCCCGGTGTGGACCAGCCGGTGTCGGCCGGGCGGGAGGCACGGGCGCGGATCGCCGCCATGCTGCACGACCCCACCGTGGCGGCGCGGCTGCTGGAGCGGGGCGCCCGGGTGCTGGTGGTGCCGAAGAACGAGGCGCTGACCACGCTCGACCCGTTCCGCGACCTCGCGGGCCGCCGGCTCTCCCCGGCGGACCGGCGCACCTGGGACACGGTGCGCGGCCTCGGCCAGCTCCACACGGGCATCACCGAGGAGAACCTCCTCGGCGAGAGCACCGACGTGCCGGGCGCGCGGAGCTACGTGGACGGGTACTCCACCACCACCCACGAGTTCGCGCACGCCATTCACCTGTACGGGCTCGGCGACGCGGACCGGCGGACCGTCGAGACCGCGTACCGCACCAAGCTCGCCCCGCCCACCGGGCAGGACCCGGCCGACGTGGAGTGGCCGGACGGCCCGCGGCGCCGCGCGGCCGACGGCCGGCCGGCCGACAACTACTCCTCCACCGACGAGTTCGAGTACTTCGCCCAGGCCGTCAACGCCTACCTCGGCACGAACACCGGCCGTGACCCGTACACCAGACAGCCGCGCAACAACGGCGCCGACTGGGTGCGGCGGAACGAACCCGCCCTCCTCCCCATCCTCGAACGGCTGTTCGGCGCCGGCCCGCGACAGGACGGCCTCGGCCCGGCCAACCCGGTGAAGACCACCCGCGCCGAGAACGAGATGTACGAGGGCTTCCGTGCCCTGTGGAACCAGGCGGAGGGCGTCCACCTGGCCCAGCCGCACCCACCCGCGCCCGTACCGCCCGCCCCCGACACCCGCACGCAGCCGGGGACGGACGCGGACGGACGGACCGCGCTGCCTCCGCCGCCGCCGTCCGACCGGCGCAGTGGCTGGGCGGAGTTCCCGGATGCGATGACCGAGGCGCTGGACCGGCTCCGTACCGGCGACCCCGAGGCGGAGGCGCTGTCGCGTTTCCAGTTCACCGAGGACAGCGACGGCGACACCACGAGCACGGACGGCGACCCGGACGCGGTGCCGCAGGCATGGACGGACCTGCTGTTCGGTTCCGCCGCCCGCTACGACTACTCGTCCGAGACGCTGCTCGACACCGCGCAGTCGCTGTGGAACCTGGCCCGCCAGGACGGGGACACGGCCTCCGTGGCGACCGGTGTCCTGGAGAGCCTGCACGACCTGGCCCGCCGGGTGCTGGACCTCGCCCCCGGCGCCCCGGTGGGCCGGCGGGACCTGCTGCTCCTGGGATCACTGGCGCTCAGCGCCTCGCCCGAGGAACTGGCCGACGAGGACGCTCTCGCCGACTACCTCTTCCGTCAGGACGCCGCCCTGACGGAGGAGACCCAATTCGGGCCCGGGCAGGGCGCCGGACGGAACTGGACGGGCACCGACCAGGTGCCGTCCGCGGGCTCCTACACGGCCCAGGACGAGGACGGCGGGCTGGTCGTGTGGCCCGCCCCCTGGTCGGACGCCCACCTGGTTCTCGCCCAGTCCTCCGGGGAGACCGCGCAGCTGCACACTTCGAGCGGGACGCTGCGGGTGGAGGACTCCGCCGAGCTGGCCCGGCTGGTGGCGCGCGACCCGGCCCGGTCCGAGGGCGCCGACGTGGTGCTGGGGTTCCCGCACGAGGACATCGAGTCGATCGCCCGAACCGTGGCGGACCTGACCGGCTCCCGGGTCTGGTTCTCGGGGCTGGCCCCGCACCCGGCCACCGACTGGCGCAGCGGTGCCGACCACCTGCTGGTCGGCCCGGTGCGCGACGGGGGCGCCAGGGCATGGGCGTCCGTCCTGCCGGGACAGGACCCCGTCCTGCACACGCGGACCCCGGCCCCGGACACGGCGGACCGCAGCGGGGAGGACACCGGACCGGCCGAAGGCGTCGAGGCCCGCCGGGCCAGGCCGCTGACCACCCGCGACTACGGCGTGGTGGACAACCGGGGCGAGGGCGTCCTCTTCCGCAGGCCGGGCCCCACCCGCGGCCGTATGCGGCCGCCGCGCGCCCTGGCCGGTGTCGAGGACGCCCCGGAACTGGCCCTGACCCACCAGGACTACCTGGAGAGGTCGACGGCCGACCGTCCCGTGCTGCAGATCTCCGCCGACCGCACGCTCGCCGTCGAGCACGGCGCGAACGGGCAGCAGGTCTTCGCCACCGCCGAGGCGATCGCCCGGTCGTCGGCGAAGCTGAAGCGCGCGGGCATCACCACGCGGCTGGAGACCGACCCGGACGTCGGTGTCGTCCTGCCCACTCCCACGGGCGCCCGGCGGCTGTTCCTGGTGAGGCCCGTCTTCGCGAGCTCCTCGGGCCGCTCCACCGAGGAGGTGTGCCGCGACTTCGCCGACTCGCTGGCCGGCAACGCCCGCACCTCGCACCTCGTCTTCCGCACCCCCGGCGGCGGTCCCGCGGTCACCGCGCCGGCCAACGCCTCGGACGGAACGGAGGTCACCGGCACCCACCTGCTGGCCGAGGGCCTCAACGGCGTCGCGGACGGGAAGCTGCCCCTGCGCGCGACCGGTCCCGGGTGGGCGGCGGGGCTGGTGCGCTCCGACAACCGCCCCACCGGCGGCGACGGCACCGGACCGCTGCCGGGTGAGGAGTACGGCAGCGCGCTGAGCCTCGCCGAGGAGGAGAACCCGCGACGCACGGCCCTCTCCGAGGCGGCGGGCCGCATCGGCGTCAACGAGCACGCCTGGGCCGACGTCGGCGAGGGGTACGTCTTCCAGTCCATCGCCGCGGCCGGCGAACAGGGCCAGGCGAGCCTCGAGCACAACTACGCCAAGCCGCAGGCCGAGTCCGGCAGCGGGCACTTCGGCTACCACTTCGCCACCGTGCTCCTCGCGAGCGAGGACGGAACACACCAGATCTCGCTGGAGAACCACTCCCGGGTCTCCGCCCGCGCCTACCGGCACGAGCGGGCGATCCGGGCGAACGTCGACAACTTCTCCGTGGAGGAGATGCGGGAGAACGCCGACCGGCTGCTCGCCGAGATCAAGCGACGGGAGGAGGCCGGAACCACCGAGGACCTCGCGGAACTGCGGCACTACCTCTTCCTGACCCAGGCGCTGGCCCACGCCAAGGAGGCGTACACCGAGCGGGCCTCGGCCCCCGAGGGATCCAAGCCGCGGGCCGAGGCCAACCGGAAGCTGCGCAACGCCGTCCAGGCCGTGATGTCCCGCATCGGACAGGTCGAACCCGTCCTGCCGGGCAAGGACCTGTGGTACATGCGGATGTTCTCGCAGCGACCGGGCGAGTGGCCGCACGACTCCAAGGCGGAGCTGCTGAGCACCGAGCCCTCGGCTGAGGCCAACCCGCTCACCGCCGTGGTCCTGCGGGGCCAGCAGGCCGTGCCCGCGGCGGTCGCCTTTCCCAAGGGAGCCGAGCAGACGCCCGAGGCGGCGGTCTTCGCCGTCCGGCACCTGGCGAAGGTGGTGGCCCGCACGGCGCTGTGGAACGCCGACAACGGGCTGCCGATGCCGCAGGTCGACGTGGTCAGCCGGCGCCCGGCCGCGCTGGTGGGCCGGGACCTCGGCAGGATCCGGGCGGAAGCGGTCGCCGCCTCGTTCCGGCAGGAGCTGGCGTCCGCGCTCGCGGACCTCCAGGACGGCACCCCCGGGCCCCACCTGGGCGCGGACCGGATCGCCGTCGTGCCCGCCACGGCCCGCGGCCGCCGGGTCTCCGTCGGGGAACAGGGCGCCGGCACCGTCGACATCAGCGTCGACGACCGGCGCGGCGGGGCACGGCAGGTCGTCACACGAGGCTCCCTGCCGGGTGGACTGCGCGGCGGTTCCCCCGACGACGGCCTCGACCCGCTGGCCGAGCACTGGCCGATCGGCCGTCCGGTCACCGTCATGCGCCCGCGCTTCGGCGACCGGGTGCCCCCCGGCGTGCTGCCCGCCGCCGAGGCACCCGCCGGGACCGCCGGCTCCGGCAAGGGCAAGAGCCCCGAGCCGCAGCCGCAGCGCTGGTTCCCCTACACCCGCGCCGCCGAGTCCCGCTCGGAGCCGCTGCGCTACGAGGTCGCCGACACCGGGCACCTGCGGCTGCCCGAGGGACAGGAGATCCCGCCGACCGGATGGACGCGGTTCGGCGACGACTTCGTGCACCCCGAGACCGGGGCGCTCCTGCGGGGCGACAGCGGATGGCTCGGCAGGGTCGCCAACATCGACACCCTCGCCCCGGCCCTCGCCGACCTCGACCCGGACGCCGCGCCGTACCGGATCACGACCGACTCCTCGTCCCTCTACCTGGTGCCGGACGGTGAGGGCGAGGCCGCGTTCCGCATCCCGCTGCGCGAGAGCCCCGCACCGCGCGCCCGTCTCGACGACCGGCCGCGCGTCGTGGTGCGCTCCTCCTTCGGCGTACGCCGCATCGCCTTCGGCGGGGAGACCGTCACCGACCTGGAGGTCCGGCTCGCGCTCCGCCCCGGGGACGGACAGGGCGATCCCGAGGCCGTACTGGCGCGGGTGCGCGAGGGCGTCGAGGAGTTCTACAACAGGCCGGGCCACCGCCTTCCCAACGGCGACCGGGTGCACGTCTCCCTCACCCTGGTCGCCCCGGACGCCGACCCGCACCTGACCGTCGACCTCGTCGGCCGGGACCAGCCGATGAACCAGCGGGCGTGGTGGACCGACGCCGACCCGGTGGAGTTCGCGCACGAGCTGGCCCACCAGCTCTTCCTGCGGGACGAGACCCGCGGCGCGGACAACCCCGCCCGGCTGCACGCCCCCGGCAGTCTGCTCGGGCCGTTCCGCGAACCGGCCCCGGCCGGTCTCGCGCAGAGCGGACTGCGCGACCGCCACCTCCAGGTGTGGGCCGCGGTCGCCGGCGACCTCCCCGTGCACGTCCCGGCGGACGGGGCGAGCTGGGACCAGGCGTGGACGGACGCGCCGGAAGAGACCCGGGAACGGACCTGGGCCGACCCGGTGTCACTGCCCGGACCCTCCCCGCAGACGGAACCGGACGGCTCGGTGCCGCCGCCGCTGCCCCCCGGCACGGCCCCGGCCGCCGAGGAGTCCGATTCCGGGACGGACTCGGACGACGACACGGACTCCGAGGACGAGGAGACGGCCGAGCCGCCGGTCTGGGCCTCCCCGGACTGGCTGGGCCCGGTCTTCGGACCGCAGTGGAGCAGGGCCCCGCGCGCCCGGCTCCAGGAGACCTCCCAGGCGCTGTACCGGCTGGTCCGGGAGACGGCCGGCGACCGCAGCCTGCGGGACGGACTGGCCGACCTCACCCGCCGGGTCCTGCACATGCCGCGCCGTGCGCCGATGACCGGCCAGGACGTGCTGGACCTCGGCTCGCTGGCGCTGGAGGCCTCCTCGGACGACCTCGCGAGCGCCGAGGGCCTCGCGGAGTACTTCATCGACCGGCAGGTCGAGATCCGGCGGGACGCCCTGGCCGACGAGACCCTGCTGCGCACCGCGGACGGCAGCCCGGCCGGACGCGACTTCACCGACGGCGACGAGCCGCTGCCGGATCTGGGGACCACCTTCACCGAGCGTTCCGGGCGGCGCGTCCGGCAGCCCGCGCCGTGGCGCAACCCCTACCTGTTCGTCGCCGAGGAGGCCGACGGAGGCGGCATCGAGATCGTCACGCCGTGGCGCACCTTCGTGGTGCGCGACGCCGTGGAGATGGCCCGCCTCATCTCCTACGACTCCCGGCGGCCGCCCGGCGCGGACATCGTCCTGGCGCTCCCCGCCGCGTACGCCGCGCGCGTCGCCGACCTGGTCTCCGGTACGACGGCCCGGCCCGTCTGGTACCCGCAGGGCCCGGCCGAGATCGTCACGCACCCCGACACCGGAGCCCGGCACCTGCTGCTGCACCAGCCCGACGGCGACCCCGCGGCGGGCTGGACCACGCCCCCGCCGCCCCAGGAGCGGGGCCTGAGCGGCGCCCGCGACCTCAGCAGCGACAGCGACGACGGCAGCGACTTCGGCAGCGACTCCGACAGCGACGGCGACGCCGAGTTCGACCGGATGGTCGAGGAGCTCGAACGGGAACGCCGCACCGACGCCCTGCGCCCCCGGCCGCTGATCACCCGCGACTACCGGGTCGTCGACGAGAACGGCACCGGGGTGCTGTTCACCGAGATGTCCCCCCGGACGGTCGGCGACGTCCGGGCCGCGGACGGGTCCGACGCGCCGGCCCTCGTCCTGCCCCGCCAGGACGAGGTCGAGGTCCGCGCCGCCGACCGGCCGCCGCTGCACATCTCCGCGGACCGGACGCTGGCGCTGCTCTCGGCCGGCGACGACACCACCGGCCGCAGCAGGCAGGTGTACGCCACCCGGGCCGCCGTCGAGCGCTCCTCGGCGCTGCTGGCCGCCGCCGGGATGCAGCTCGTCGTCGACCCGTCGGTGAGCGTGCTGCTGACCAAGGAGGACGGCTCGACGGGCGAGCCGCTGTTCCGGGTGGAGCCGCGGTTCCTGACCCCCTCCGGCTCCTCCGAGCACGCCTTCACCCGTGACTTCGCCCGGACGGTCGCCGGGATCGAGGCTCCGCCGCTCTCCCACCTCGCCTTCCGCGGCCCGGACGGCTCCGTGGCCACGGTCCCCGTCAACGCACTGCACGGCCGCGAGGTCACCGGCACCCACCACCTGGCCCAGGCACTGACGGAGGTCGCCGACGGCACCCGTCCCGCCACCGGTGTCACCCCCGGCTGGGCGGCCCGCGAGGCGGGCTCGGACCAGCGCTTCACCGGCGGCGTGGTGGGCGCGCCGACCCCCGGCCAGGAGTACGGCCGGGCCCTGAGCCACGCCCCGGACAACACGCGGCGCGGCCCGCTGACCGCCGCCGCGGCGCGCGTCGGCGTCAACGAGTTCGCCTGGGCTCAGGTCGGCGAGGGCTACCTGATCCAGTCGGTCAGCACCACGAACGACGGCGGCGCCCAGCTGTTCACGCACAACCACGCCAAACCCGGCGACCGGGTCGGCCCGCACGCCCCGTACCACTTCGCCCAGGTGGTGCTGGCCAGTGAGGACGGCACCCACCAGATCACCCTGGAGAACGAGACCCACTCCCGTACCGAGATCCCGGCGGACCAGCTCGACGACATCGTCGACGACAACCTGGAGCGCTACGCCGAGGACGAGCTGAAGCGGCTGGCGGACGAGGCCGGCCGGCGCCTCGACACGGCCCGGCGCGAGGGCGCGGACGAGGCCGCCACCGGCCGGCTGGAAGGGTTCGTCCGCGTGGCGCGGGCGCTCGCCGAGGTCCACGAGGCCGAGCAGGTGCGGTGGTACTTCCCCGAGGACCGCCCCGAACACGCGCTGGCCCAGCGGGACCTGGACGCGGCCCGCGCCCGCGCCCGGGACGCGGTCCGCTCCGCGGCCCCCGTGACGGAGGACAAGGACCTGTGGTTCTTCCGGGCCTACAGCAGGCGCCCCGGGGAATCGGCGCACGAGGTCAACGCGGCGCTCCTGTCGGAGCAGGCGCCCGCCGTCGCCAACCCGCTGACCACGGTGGTCCTGCACGGCCACGCGCCGCGCTGGCACCAGCGGACGATCGCCTTCGCGCAGGAGGAGCACACCCCGTCCGCCGACGCGGACGCGACCCTGGACGCGCTGGCCCGGTCGCTGGCGCGCGCGGGTCTGTGGAACCGGGCCAACGGCCTGCCGCTGCCGGGGATCACCGTCACCGGCCACGGCAACCGCTCGCAGGCCAGCGGCCGCAAGCGGGCCGAGGCGGTCAGGGCTGCCCTCGGCACCCGGCTGGACCGGCTGCTGAAGGACTTCCAGGCGGCCCTCCCCGGACCGCACGTCACCCTGTCCGACTTCCCGGTGGCCCTGGAGGCGAAGCGGGTGCGCCGCGCCACCGACCCGGACCAGGGACGGGTGGTGACGGTCGGTATCGACGACCGGCGCCACACCCCCGCCCCGCCGCCGGACCCCGCCACCACCGGGCAGCCGCCCCGGCCCGGGACCCCCGCGCCGCTGCGGCCCACCTCCGCGGACCTCGCCCCGGCCACCGGGCGGCGCTCCGGCAGCACCGCACCGGCCGGCTCCTCCGTCCGCGACGGCTCCCGGACGCCGCGCCGCTCCGCGGCCCCCAGCCCGGACCGCGGCGCCCCCGTACCCGCATGGGTGCAGGCGCGGATCCGCTACGCCGAGGAGTCCGCCGCCTTCGACCGGCGGCTGGCCGAGCACCTCGCCGACAACGAGGCGGTGGCCGAGGAGTTCCGGAAGATGGCCCGCGCCGCGTGGGAGCGGGCGCGGCTCCAGTACCCGAACGGTCTGGGCGCGTTCGGCAGCGCGAACCCGAGTCTGGCCGGTTCCGTGGGCACCGCCAGGCCCGCCCTCCAGCAGGTGCTGCGGAGCGGGAACCTGCGGGAACTGGTGACGTTCCTGTTCCAGGGGATCTCCAGCGACCTGGTGCCCGAGCTGCTCGGCGGCCCCGAGGAGCAGCACCCGGAGATCGCCGCCGAGCGGCCCAGCCGCCGCAAGGCGGAGGTCCGTGCCGAACTGGAGCGCCGGGCCGAGGAGATCCAGCGGGACGACAGTCTGTCCCCGGCGCAGAAGCAGGCCGCGCTGGCGGAGGCCACCCGGCCGCTGCTGGTCCAGACGGACCCGGACGACGTGCGTCCGCCGCTGAGCCGGGCGGAGCGCGGGCTCGGGGTCGCCGACGGAAGGCTGGCCTGGATGCCGGCCTCCTCGGCGTACGACATCGCGATGAGCTCCGCGATCCAGGAGCTGTCCGAGGACACCGGCGGCCTCGTCCTGACCGGCACCGCGGGATCGACGTACCGCTTCCTGCTGCACGCCGCCCGGATGCGGGACCAGTGGGGGATCGACCTCGACCTCGGGCTGATCCGGGCCGGGATGATCGCCATCTCCCTGTCGGCCGGCCACCACTCGTTCCACGAGGTGATGCGCGGCGCCCAGCTGGCGCTCGACGACATCCCCGGCCACGACCCGTCCCTGGACTACCAGGACAACTGGGGCCGCTACTGGAACGTCTACCCGCTCACCGAGCAGGAACTGCGCGACGACGTCGCGCGGGACGGACGCTTTCCCGACGAGCACGCCCAGGCCCTCCTCACCGAACTGGACCCGCCGTCCGCCGCGCAGACCGGCGGCCCCTCGTCCGACGCGGGGACCGGCGAGCGCCGGAGCGGTCCCGGCACCCACCGCGCGCTCCCGCACCGCCCCGTCCACACCCGGCCGGTCGCCGGCCGGTCCAACCGCCCGGCCCCGCAGCTCGCCAACCACCCGGGGGCCCCGGGCCCGGCCCGGACCACCGCCCCGGCCGCCCAGCCCGTCACCGTGGAGGAGACGGAGCGGCACCTGGAGGCGATCCTCGACGCGCTGTACGGTCTCGGCTCCCTGGACGACCTCGACCGGCAGCGGGCCGCCGAGGGCCTGGAACGGCTGGACCGGCTGCGCGAGGCCGACCCTGAGCTGCGCGGCGGCTTCCTCGACCTGGACGCGGTGGCGCGCCGGGTGCTGCTGACCGACCCCGCCACCCCGCTGAACGCGGCGGCCCACGGCGCCCTGCTCCGGCTGGTGGCCGACCCGGGCACCGCGGCGGCCGGCAGCCTGGACGCGCTCTCCGCCCACCACCTGGTCCGCCGCGGGGCGTTCCACCCCGGCTTCCGGCTCACCGACGCCCGGGGCCACGGCCGCGGCTGGAACTGGCTCGGCCGGCCGCTGCCCGGCGACTTCGACCCGGACCTCACCGGCCGCCTCTCGCGCTCGCCCGACGGCACCACCGGCCACAGCGGCCCGGAGGCCGCACCGTGGCGCGCCGTCCCCGGCCGCCCCGACCCCTACACCCTGCTGCTCACCGCGGACTCCGACGCCGTGGTGGTGCGCGGACTCGGCGGGTTCTCGCGCGCCGTACGGCCCGAGGTGCTCCGCGAACTGCTGGCCCTGGACGCGGAACTGGCCGGCCTCCCGGCCGACGCGACGGTGCTCCTGCACGTCGAACGGGGCGCCGGTGCCGACCTGGACCTGGCGCGCTCGATCGCCGACCGGACCGGCCGCGAGGTGTGGGCGACCGCGGGACGGACCTCGATCGGATCCCTTCCGAACACCCCGGGCAGCTCGATGCTGCTCCTCCTCGACGAGGTGGACCGGGCCCCCCGCAGCCAGTGGCTCCTCAGCCCGCCCGCCGCGCCGCCCGCACCCTCCGCCGACCCGGCGGACGACCGGGTCACCGCCGTCTCCATCGGCCACCACGGACCCCGGGCGACCGGCTATCTCTCCATGGACCTCGCGGACTCGGCCGACGGCGGCTGGTCCCGGACCCTGGCCCACAGCCGGCTGGGATCGATCACGGCCTACGCCCATCAGCGCAACGGATACGGCTTCGGACGCCCCGCGCCCACCGTGGTGCCCTGGGTCGGACTCAACCTGCCGCAGCCGTACTTCGCCGGCAACCACGGCCTGCCGGGCACCGTCATGTGGCACACCCCGCAGGGCGAGCGCAGGGACGACGGGCCCCGGTTCGCCCGCACCCTCGCCCGCCGCCGCAGCCTGGCCTCACTGGCCCCCGAGCACCCCGTGGTGCTGGTCATCTGCTACGCGGCGACCGCCCCCGGCATCGGCGAGATGCACGGCCGCCACATCGACGGCCCCCTTCCGTTCGTGCCGGACCCGCTCGCGTCCGTCGCGGTCGCCCAGCACACCGCCAACGAGACGGACCGCACGGTCTTCGCGTCCGTCCTGATGAACGCCGTCGAGCACCGTCCCACCGGCTCCGCCGGGACACACATCAACCTCCAGACCGACGCGCGGGGCCGCACCCACGACTGGGTGATGTTCCGGCCGGAACCGGCCGGGGACGCCCTCGGCCGGCGGGCCCGCGACGCCGGACTGCACCAGGGCCCGCGGCCCGTCCCGCCGGAGACGGCGGAGCGGACCCTGCGGCTAGTGCGGGCGCTGCGCCAGATCTTCGGCCCCGCCGTCGACGACACCCCGCAGTACCCGCAGCTGCTGCGCGGCATGGGCGCGCTCGACCTGATGCACGAGGCGGACCCGCGGCTCAACCGGGACGGCGCGCGCCGGTTCACCATGGACCTGTACGAGCAGATCCTCGTCCGCCACTCCGGTGCGGCGCAGGCGGGACCGGTCCCGCGGTTCACGCCGGACGCCCACCTCGCTCTGCTGACCGAGGCCGCCCAGCGATGGGAAGGGGGCCGCCGCGGCCCGCTGACCGACTGGATCGGTCTGCCGCACCTGACCCACATGCTGGACGGCCTCGCCACCGCGCCGCGGCGCGAGAGCCTCGCCCGCGAGGTGCTGGGCCTGGACGCCGCCGAGCCGGTCGGCGAGGCCGAGCTGTCCCGGCTGCTGTGGGCGTCCTACCGGACCGCCGTCTTCACCGGCCAGGTGGACCGGGGCGCGTTCGCCTCCGTGGTGCTGCACCTGCCGGCCCCGGACGCGACCCGGTTCGACGAAGCGGTCCTGGTGGCACGCCAGGCGGCGGCCGCCGGCCGCGACCTCTGGCAGGTCCAGGAACTGACCGCCTTCCACCTGGAGCGGCAGGGCGCGCTGGACCCCGAACGGCTCCTGACGGACGACGACGGCGCGTCCTGGGGCCGTGCCCTGGACGGCGTGGACCGTCCGGAGGGCACCTTCGACCCCGCGGTGATCACCGTGCTGGGACACGCCCCCGACGGCTCGCTGATGCCCGTCGGCACCGAACCCGCCCCGTGGGCGGCCGACCCGTACCGCCCCGCGCCCTTCGTGTACGTCGCCGACGGGGACGCCGACGGGCTGCGCATGCCGGGACCGGTGCCGCCCCAGGAGTTCGGCGAACTGGTCTTCCGGGACCCGGAGCTGCTCGCCGAGGACGGCTACGCCGAGGTCGTCGTGGTGCTGCCGCACGGCGGCCCGGCCGCGGGGCGCCCGGTACGGGGCAGCATCCCGGGCGAGGGCGCCCGGAACTCGGCCCGCAACTGGTGGAGCACCGGCGGCGCCACCACCCTCCACCACGACCCGGCGACCGGGACGTACACCGTCGCGATGCTGCCCGGCCCGGACGGGCGGCCCGTGTCGGCCGCCTCCTGGCAGCGGACCGAACCCTCCGACGGCGACCCGGTCGGCACGGCCCCCGACCCCGGGCACACCCCGGTCCCGGCGGCGGCCAACTCCGCCGCCCCCCGCACCGGCACCGCGCCCGACGCCCGCCTCACCGCCGCGTGGGACACGCACGCGCGGGCGCTGGCCGCGTTCGGCGCGGCCACCGCCGAAGCCGCGACGGCCCAGCGCAGCGGCGGGGACGCGACGGCGGTCACGGACGCCTGGACCGCCGCGGACGATGCGCGCCGGCTGCTGGAGGACGCCGAGGCACGGCTGCGGGACCTGGGGGTCGCGCCGGACGAGCTGGGCGCGGCACGGACCACCGACGCGGCCGAGGGCTCCGAACCCGGCGACCCGTCCCCGGTGGTGCCCCGGGACGCCGGCCTGACGCGGTGGATCATCGGGCAGGTCACCGCGGACGACCTGCCGCCCGCGCCGCCGGCCCCCGCGGCGGACGAGACCGTGAGCCTGACGGAACTGGGCGAGGCGGGCGGCACGCCCTCCGCGGGGCAGCGCGTCGAGGCGATGCTGGGCGACGGCCGGCTGCCCGCGAGCGCACTGAGCCCGCTCGACCTGGTCCGGGTGCGGATGGCGCGTCCCGGGCCGTGGACGGACACCCTGGACACGGTGGCCGCCCATGTCGCACGGCGGCTGTGGGCGCGGACCCGCGCCGACGTCACCGGTGCCGCGCCGCAGGACACGGACGACGGGGACCTCTCCCGCGCCTGGTCCGCAGCCGTCGCCCTGGTGCTGCCGCCCGAACCGCACCCGGTGCTCGCCGACGTCCGGTACGCCACCGACGGCTTCCGCGACGCGGTGCTCCGCGTCGCCGGCCACCTGCTCACGGCGACGACCGGGGCGAAGGAGGCGGCGGTGTCCGCCGCGGAGTTGGCCGACACGCTGCGGTCCGGCCTCGGCCTGCCGCCGCGTTGGACCGCGCCCGGGACCGCTGCCGCACAGACCGCCCCGACGGCGCAGTCGCAGCCCGGTGCGGACCTGCCCGACCTGGACATGCCGGACGCCGGCCCGTCGGTCCTGGACAGCTTCGACTTCGACGCCCTCGGCGACCTGGAGGGGTTCGACCTCTCCCTCCTCGGGACGGACCTCCCCGGCCTGGACCTGGACCTGGACCTGGACCTGGATCTGGGCCTGGATCTGGACCTGGGCGACCTGGAGATGACCGATGCGGACCCGTTCGCGCCGGCCCCGGTCGCACCGGCCCCGGGCACCGGACAGCCGGTGCACGCGGTGCCCGTCACCGCACCGGCACGGCCGCTCACCGCCCTGCCGCCGCTGAGCCTCGTACCGTTCGCCCCGCAGCGCACCACCCCGGCCGACGGCGCCGGACACGATCTGGAGCGGCTGGCCCACCGGGTGGCCGCGGCCGCCCTGCGCAACCGGCGCAACCAGGTGCCGCTGCCGAGGATCGACATCGCCGGATACGGTGCCGACGCCCGCGGAGCCGGCACCGCCCGTGAACGGGACCAGGCCGCCCAGGCCCAGGGAAACCTGCGGGCGCACACGACGCGCGACCTGTTCACGCAGAAGCTGCGGCACGCGCTGGACGTCCTCCAGACGGACCTGCCGGCCGGGCGGACGCCGCTGCGGGTGCGGGACTTCACGATCTCCGCGCGCGGCCGCACCCGGGTGCCGAGCCAGGGCGTCACCGTGGCCCCGGACCAGCGGGTGAGCCACGCCGACCTCGGACGCCAGGCCACGGTCGCCGTCGTCTCGCCGGGATACGCGGCGGCGGTGGAGACCCTGGACGCCCTGCGGCGCACGGACCGCAGGCCGGGCTCCGGAATGCTGCGCTCCGGTTTGCTGGACGTGGACGCCGTCGCCCGCCGGGTCCTGCACCTGGACCCGTCCGCGCCGGTGGGCCCGCAGACGCGCCGGGACCTCTACGCGCTGACCGAGCGGGCCACCGCCGCCGGGCGCGCGACCGGTCTGGCCGCGCTCACCGCCTTCCACCTGGAGGAGGCGGGCGTCCTCGCGGCCGACCGCGCCCGGTACGTCTCCGACAACGGCAGCCGGGTGCCGGGCCTGAACTGGACCGGTCCCGACACCGCCGGGAGCAGCGGCCTCTTCGTGGACCTGCTCTCCGTCGGACAGCTGAGCGGCCCCTCCGACCTCGCACCGTGGGCGTTCGGGACCGCCTCGTACCCGGTGTTCGCCGACGGCCGCCACGACATGGTGGAGGCACTGCTGCCGGACGGGAGCCGGTGGGAACTGGACGAGGCCGAGTTCGCCGAGCTGGTCGCGGCGGACCTGGCGCGCAACCCGCTGCCGGCGGACGCCCCGATCGTGCTGGCCGTGCCGTCCACCGGCGACCGCCACCTCGACCTGCCCCGCACCCTCGCGGACCGGACCGGCCGCACCGTGTGGGTGCACAGCGGTCTGGCACAGCGCCACCCCGACCCGGCCGCCCTGAACACCGTCGCCGTACTCCACCGCGACGGGCTGCCGGACGGCTCCTGGCTCGAGGTGTCCCCGGGCCTGGCCCCGGAACCCGGCGCCCCCGACTGGCACCGGGACGTGCTGACCCAGCCCATCGTCAGCTCGGGGACCGGGCGGCAGATCGGGCGCAGCCTGCACGAGCCCGCGGAACTCGTCGGTTCGCGCGAGACGTTCGCCGACCTCGACCGGATGACGGTGTACGTCCACTACAACGCCGCCACGGGCACCTACAGCGCCAAGCTGCCGCTGGTGGATCCCGGCCCGAAGGAGAAGGCGTACTTCCTCGCCGGCCACGGCCTGCCGGGCCTGCTGACCATGCCGCTCTCCGGCGGCGGGTCCCGCACGGCCGACCGGCACGAGGCGGGCGAATGGCTGCGCCGGCGCAAGAGCCTGTCGGTCCTGCCGAAGGACCACTGGGTCGACCTGGTGGTCTGTTACTCCGCGGCCCCGGTCGACGGCGCCCTGCAGGACCTGTCCCAGGTCGGCCATTCCTTCCCGGTGCCGTTCGCCGCCGACCCGCTCGCCGACGACGCGCTCTCCCTCGGCCAGCACCTGGCGAACGTGACGGGCCGCACGGTGCGGCTGTCCTACGCCCTGCAGGGATCCGGCCGGTACCAGGACGAATCGGTGCGCGTGCTGTTCACCGACCCGCGGGGCCGCCGCTGGTGGTGGGAGACGGCCCGCCCGGAGCCCGACGAGACGGAGCTGGACCGGCTGGCGGGACTGGTCGGTTTCGAGGGTGAGCCGTCGGCGCAGATCCGGTCGGAGCTGCTGCGGGTGGTCCGTGCCCTGAAACTGGTCCTCGGACAGGACGTGCAGGACGCCGACGACTTCCCGGCCCTGGTGGCCGGCGCCGCCGCGGTCGTCAACATGTGGTTCACCGACCCGGACCTGCAGCCCACCGGCCCGTTCTCACCCGACCTGCTGCGCCGTGTGGTCGCCGCGCACCCGCTGGCGGCGTCCGGGGTGGACCGGGAGGCGACCCGCCGTGTGCTGGCCGAGGCCGCGAAGGCGTGGAAGGGCCCCGGCCCCTCACCGGCGATCAGCGGGTTCGTGAACCTGCCGGCGCTGCTCTCGGCGGCGGGATGGCACAAGGACACCGCGACCGTGGACGGGACGGCGGTCGCCGCGCTCGGCCTCCTCGACCCCGCCGACGCCGCGGCGCACCGGCCCCGGATGTTCTGGGCGCGGGTCAAGGCGGAGGAGGCGCTGGCCGGCCCGGACGCGGACACGCTCACCGCGCGGGCGCTGCGCCAGGACCCCGCCGCCGGCCTCGACGACGCGCTGCGCGACCGGGCGCGCACCCTGCTCACCCGGGGCTTCGCGGCGGGCCGGGACATGACCGACCCGGACGTGACGGGGGCGTACGCGGTCGAGGCGGCCGGCGCCTTCGACGCGACCGGGACGGCCGTCGAGGGCGGAAGTGGTGCCGACGGCGGCCGTGACTGGCAGGACAGTCCGGCCGTCCGGCCCGAACTGGGACGGTTCCGGGTGCAGGAGGGGACGACGGACACGGTGGCCGCCGCACCGTGGGCGGGCCAGGACACGAACGGGCAGGACCGGCCGGCCCCCTATGTGGTGCGGGCGTCGGTGGGCCTGGAGGACGGCGACCACATCGACATGGACCTCGGCGGCACCTCCCACCGGGTCACGGCCGCCGAGCTCGCCGAACTGCTGGCCGCGGACCCCGTGCTGCGGCGCACGGCGCTGACCACCCCGGTCCTGCTCGCGCTGGACGGCTTCGACGGACCCTCCTCCGGCGTCGCGGACGCCATCGCCGGACGGCTCGGCCGGAGTGTGTGGTGGAGCCCCTTCCCGGTGAGGCTGTCCGCGAAGGACGCCGGCGCGCCCGTGCTGCCCACCCTGACCGACTCCCTGTCCAGGCTGGCCGCTCCGACGGCCGCGGACTGGCACGAGGCGCGCCCCGCCGACCCGGCCACCGGCCAGGAGGGCCCGCGCCCGATCCCGCCGGCGCTCCCCGAGGCCCCGCACACCCCCGCGGCGGACCCGTCCGGCGAGGGCGCGGTGCCCCGTACGGCGACCAGGGCGCGCTCCTCCGTCGGCGACCCCATGGAGGGCGTGGAGACGACCTCGTTCCCCGTGCCCGTCGCCCCCGCGGCCGTGGACACCACCTCGCTCCCGGTGCCCGCAGGCCCGGTGGCCGCGGCGCCGGTCCGGCCGCTGCCGCCGCTGCCGGTGCGGACCCTGGTGGCGTACGGACGGGACGAGACGAACCCGTCCGCGCAGGGCGAGCGGACCATCGAGCGGCTCGCCGTCCAGGCGGCGGCCACCGGACTGCGCAACTGGCGGGCGGGCGCGGCGCTGCCGCGCGTCGAGATCACCGGCTACGGGGCCGACGCCCGCCCCGCCACGGGCCCCTCGGCTGCGCCCGCGATGCGGCGTGCGACCACCGCGCGCGCCCGTTTCACCCGGCTGCTGACGAGGGAGCTGGACAGGCTCCAGCAGGACCTGCCGGCCGGTGCGCCGCGGCTGACCGCGAAGGACTACACGGTCGCGATGCGGGCCATGTCCCGTGTACCGGCCGACTGGGTGGCCCCCGGTGGGCTCCAGCACGTCAGCCGGGCCGAGCTGGGCCGGCAGGCGACGATCGGCCTCTCCCAGGCGGCGGACGCGCAGGCGGTGCAGAAGCTGGACACCCTGCGCCGTCACGACCGCGCCCTGCGCAACCGCCCGTTCGACGTGGACGCCATCGCCCGGCGCGTCCTGCACCTGGATTCCGGCGTCGCCGTCCGACAGGACACCCGGGCACAGCTGTTCGCGCTGGTGGCCAGGGCCACGGCGGCCGGCCGGGCGACCGGCGTGGCGGCGCTGGGCGCGTTCCACCTGTCCGAACTGGGCGTCACCGCACCGGACCGCGAGCACCACTTCACCGCGGGGGGCCACCGGACGGCGGGCCTGAACTGGAGCGCGGACGACGTCGTCGAGCTCGACACCACCCGCAGCCACCTGCTGCCGAAGCCCCCCACCAGCATGCTGGCGCCCACCGTCCCCGTCCCCTGGGCGAGCGGCGCCACACCCTACGTGGTGGCCGCCGAGGGCGGGCCCGACCGCGTGGAGGTGCTGCTGCCGGACGACACGACGCGCGAGCTGGACATCGACGAGTTCGTGGAGCTGGTCGCGGCCGACGTGGCCCGTGAAGGGCTGCCGCAGGACACCCCCGTCGTGCTGGCCGTGCCGTTCGCCGGCAACGGCTACCTCGACCTGCCCCGCAAGCTCGCCGACCGCACCGGTCTGACGGTGTGGGCGCGCAGCGGCGACGTCACGGTCGAATCCGTCTCCGGCTCGGCGAGCACGATCAACGTCGTCCGCAGCCCCGGTCGCCGGTACCCGCTGGGGGACTGGATCGCGAGCACCCCCGGACTGGCCCCCGACCCGGACGACGACGTGCCGGACTGGCACCACCAGGTGGTGAGCCGGCCCATCGTCAGCGCCCGGACCGGCCGCCAGATCGGCCGCGCCTCGCACCACCCCGCCGAGTTCACCCGCTCCTTCGAGGACCACGACCGCCACCTGGACCGGATGACGACGTTCGTGCACGAGTACCCCGCCACCGACCGGGTCTCGGCGGAACACGACCTGCCGCGCCCGGGACCGGAGGACAGGGCCTACCGACTGGACATGCACGGCTCCCCCGGCCGCCTGGTGCTGGCCCTGCAGGACGGCTCCACCCGCAGCGTCGACGAGCGCGAGGCGGGCCCCTGGCTGCGCCGCCGCAAGAGCCTGACGACCCTGCCGAAGGACCACTGGGTCGACCTGGTCGTCTGCTGGAGCGGCGCGCCCGCGGACAGCGCCGTGCCCCGGCCGGACACCGCCTCCGACGCCTTCCCCGGCCCCTTCGTCCCCGACCCGCTGCGCACGGTCTCCATGGCACAGCACGTGGCCAACTCCACGGGTCGCTGGGTGCGCCTCGCCCACAGCTCGCAGGGCACCCGCGACAGCAACGGCCGCTACCAGCGGACCCTGTTCGCCGACGCCCAGGGCCGCCACCGGGCCTGGGACCTGGCCCGGCCCGAGCCCGACGACGCCGGGCTGGACCTGCTGGCGCGGACCGCGGGACTGAGCCCCGACGGCGAGGTGTCCGAGGAGATGCGCACCGGGGCGCTGCGCCTGCTGCGGGCGCTGCGGACGACCTTCGGCCCGTACGTCGACGACGCGGCCGACTTCGGCGACCTGCTGCGCGGCGTGGCGGCGCTGGACCACATGTGGCGCGGCGACCCCGACTTCGACGAGGCCGGCCCGTTCACGCTGGACCTGCTGCGGCGCGTGGTCGCGGCACACCCGCAGGCCGCCTCCGGGGTGGACCGGCAGGCCGCCCGGCGCGTGCTGGCCGCCGCCGCGCAGCAGTGGGCCCAGGACCCCGACAGCGGGCTCCAGGACTTCGTGCAGCTGTCCGCCGTGCAGATCACCGCCGAGTGGCTGCGGGAGGGCGGCGTCGAGGACGAGGCCGCCGCCGTCCTGCGCATCGGCGCCGACGCGGTCGGCGAGGCGGAGATGTCCCGGATGTTCTGGGCGCGGGTCAGGGCGGAGGAGACGCTGTCGCAGCCCGGCGCTGACACGGACGCCTTCGTCGAACGGCTGCTCCACCTGCCGCCGGGCTCGGATGTGGACGACGACCGGACCGAGGAGGCGCTGGACGTGCTCACCCGCGCCTTCGCGGTGGGCCGGGAGGCGTCCGACCCCGAGGTCGCGGCGGCGTACGGCCTGGCGGAGGCGGGCGCGTACCGCAACACCATGACGACCGTGACGCAGGGAACGGCCGACGGCGCCGGGCGCGACTACACCGACACCCGGCCGCCGGACGCCGACCTGGCCCGGTTCCGCACCCCGTCCGGGCTGACGGACGCGCCGTGGGCCGTGAACAGCGGCGGACGGACCGAGCCCGTCCCCTTCCTGGTGCAGGTCGCCCCCGACGCGGACGACCCGGACCTGCTGGAGGTGTCGTGGGAGGGGGAGAGCTACGAGCTGACCCCGGCCGAGTTCGCCGAACTCCTGGCCGCCGACCCGATGCTGACGCGCCTGGAGCTGTCCACGTCCGTCGTGCTGGCCTTCCCCGGCCCGGCGGCCGACGCCGCCGCACTCGCCGCCCGGATCGCCCAGCGGCTGGGCCGCGGCGTGTGGTGGACCGGCTTCCCGGCAGACCTCTCCGGCACGGACGACTCCGGCGAGCCGGTACTCACCCTGCGGGCCACGGCCGACGGGCACGTCCCCGGAGCCACCCCCTGGCAGCAGGCGCGCCCGGTCCACCCCGCCCCGGCACAGGACGCGCCGCGCTCGGTCCCGGCCTCGCTGCCCCGCGGCGCCGCCCGGGACGGCCGGACCGGACCGGCCGGTCCCGACTGGGCGTTCGCCCCGGCGGACGGCACGGCCTCCGCACCGGCCCCGCCCGTCACCCTCGCGGCCCCGCCCGCCACGTCCGGCTCCGAGCCTGCCGCCGCGGACTTCGCCGCGCAGTCCGTCACGGGCGCCGTCGGCACCGCGTCGGCGCTGCTCTCCGACGCCACGCGGCTGACCGACGCCTCGGGCACCGCGCGCGGCCGGGACTGGACCGGCTCGGCCGCCGGAACCGTCGACACCGGCCGGATCCGGCTCCGCCGGCAGCGGGACGGCGAGTCGCACGTGACGGAGCAGCCGGCCCCCTGGGGGGACGACGCCTACGTGATCGCGGGCGAGGGCGGTCAGGAGGCGCTGTTCGCCGGCGACCGCGAGCTGGGCCCGCGGGAGGTCGCGGAACTGCTGGCCGCCGATCCGGTGCTGGCCCTGCTGCCGCCGCACGTCCCGGTGGTGCTGGCGAGCCCCTACGCGGGCGCGCAGGACGGGCGGCTGGCCCGCGCCGTGGCACGGCGACTGGGCCGCAGGGTCTGGGCGCCCAGCGGGGACGGGCACCTGGAGGGCGGGACCGACGGGACCACGCGGGCCGGCAGCGCGTCCACCGGCGCGGCTTCGCAGGTGCCGACCCTCGTGGACGCCGACCCCGACGACGCGTACGGCGACTGGGTGCCGTTCGACCCGCCCGCCGAGGGCGCCGCGGAGGGGGTCGCGTTCCCCTCCGCGGACCGCGAGTGGGTCACGGTCGACGGCATCCGGTTCCGGGACAGCGACGTGGACACCCGGCCGCTGGTCGGTTCCGACCACCGCTTCGAGGGCCGCGAGTCGATGCCGGACGACGGCCGCAGGCGGCTGCGGGAGCGGCGGCTGCGCCGCTGGCGCGAGATGCGCGAGCGCACCCACGAGGTCCGCGTCGGCGACACCTACCACGTGGTCGCCTCCGAGGAGGTCGCCCCCGACCCCGAGGCGTCGGTCTACACCTTCCACGCCCACGGCGTGCCCGGCGGTCTCAAGCTCGCCCACCGGGACGGCCGGATGCTGCTGCTCGGGGCCGAGGACGGCGGGCGCTACGTCGGCGGGCTGCCCGAGGTGGTCGCCCGCGCGGCCGGGGACGACCTGCACCTCGCCAGTTGCTACGGCGGCGTGGCGGGCGACCCCCGGCGCGTCCAGCCCCTGACCCGCCCCGCCCCGCCGGTCGAGGACCCCCTGGAGGAGGTGGCGCTCGCCCAGCACGCCGCCAACCACAGCGGTCGCACGACCACCGCGGCCACCGGACGTACCGGTTACAACGACACCAGGCGGCTGCTGGCCGCGACACCGGACGGCACCCTGGCACGGATGGAGACCTTCCGCCCCGAACCGGTGGACGCGACGGCACAGGTGGCCGAGGCCGCCGGGCTCCGCCCGCTCACCCACCCCTCGGGCCTGGCCGCCTGGGACGACCGGGGGCCGCGCGCGCTGCGGCTGGTCCGGGCGCTGCGCCAGGTCTTCGGCAGCGACGTCGAGGCCGACCGCGGGGTGCCCGGCGGCCGGTACGAGCGGCTGCTGCGCGGCATCGGCGCACTGGAGACGCTGCGGGCGAACGACCCGGAGCTGGCCCCGCGCACCCCGTTGCGCCACGAGCTGTGGGAGCTGCTCGCCACCCCCTCCGACGGGTCCCGGCCGACGCCGGCCGACCACGAGGCCGTCCTGGACCGTGCTCTGGCCGCGCCGCCGGACGCCACCCTCGGCCAGGTGTGGGACACGCCCGCGCTGCGGACCGCGCTGGACCGGTTCGCCGCGGACGGCGACGCCGCGGTGCGCGCCGTGCTGCGGCGGCCCGCCGGCCCGGTCGGTCCGCGCGAGCGGGCCCGGGCGCTGTGGGCGACGGCCGGGGCCGCCCGGCTGCTGGACACCGGTTCCCCGGCCGAGCGCGAGGCGTGGGGACGTACGGCGCTGCACCTGCCCGCCACCGCCCCGTGGGACGCCGCGGCCGAGACCCGGCTGCGGGAACTGGCCGAACAGGGCCTCGCCGCGGGACGGGACGGGGGCAACCCGGGTGAACTGGCCGTCTTCCACCTGGAGACGCTGGGTGCCTTCGCCGACGAAAGCCGTCTGCGAACGCCCGAGGGGACCCTCCAGGGCCGCAACTGGGGAGCCGCGCGGGCCCCCGGCGGACTCGACCCGCTCCGGCTCTCGGAGACCGGTCCCACCGGGGCCGCCACGCGGCGGTTCGCCCCGTGGACCCAGGAGGGCGCGCCCGCCCCGTGGTTCGTGTACGCGCGGACGGACGGCGCCGGTGCGGTCGTCCTGCACCTGCCGGGCGGAACCGTCCACGTCCCGTCGGACGAGTTCTACGTCCTCCTGGAGTCCGACCCGGACCTGGTGCGGGCCGACCGCAACCGCCCGCTGGCGCTGCTGGTGCCCGGACTCGACACCGGACCGGACAGCGCGCTGGGAGAGTTCTCGCTGCGCAACGACCGGACCGTCTGGAGCTACGGCGGTCCGCTCCTGGTCACCGAAGGCGACGCGGCGCAGCCCGCCACGGTGACCACCGTGGCGCGCCCCGCGACCGGCGCGGACCCGTCCGCGACCGGACCCGCCACCTGGCTCCGGACCCGGCCGCAGCTCCC
Organism: Streptomyces sp. V3I8; assembly: GCF_030817535.1. Lineage (NCBI taxonomy): Bacteria > Bacillati > Actinomycetota > Actinomycetes > Kitasatosporales > Streptomycetaceae > Streptomyces > Streptomyces sp. V3I8. The sequence goes on from NZ_JAUSZL010000002.1 coordinate 7,805,023, forward strand.
GCCGGCCCAGGCCGCCTCGGCCGGGCCCGCCGAGTGGAAGGCGGACCCGGCCCCCGCGGCCCCCGCCGGGCCCTCGGCCGGAACGCCGCTGCCCTACTCGGCGGACGGCGGGTTCGACGAGCGGTTCGCCCAGACGCTGGACGGCTTCCCGGTGGCCGACTCCACCGACCGGCACACCGTCTGGGGCTACGGCCAGGACGACCCGGACTTCCATGTGTTCGTGGCGGAGATCCCGTCCCTGGGCCTGCGCGGCGAGTACACCTCCGACGGTCCGTCCGCCGGGGGCGTCACCGACATGAGCGGACGCATCCACTTCGACGGGCCCGCCTGGAACTGGTACCTGCCCGGCCGCGGTCTCGTCGCCTCCTCCCGCCTGCTGACGAGGCCGGGCACCGCGGACGCACAGGACCCCTCGCCGGTACCGGTCGGCTGGCCCGCCACCGGACCGGTCAGCCCGACACCGCCCGTCGACCCGGCCGCGGTCGCCGCGGACCCCGCCGCGCTGACGGGTGCCACGCTGCCCGACGCCCTGTGGCGCGACCACGACGGCCCGTTGTACCGCTTCAGCCCGGACGGCCCCGAGCGGGTCTTCGCCGAGGGGCTGAAGCCGTACGGCCCCGAGACGGTGCATCTGATCGACCACGTCTACGGCGGCAGCAGTCTGGTCCCGGACACCGTCTTCGCCAGCACCACCGCCAACCGCCACTACGTGCGCGACAGCGCCCGCGCCAACCCGCTGGGCGCCCCCGCCCTCCACCGCCGCTACCGCTGGCGCTACGACCTCGAGGTCCGCGGCGGCATCGACGTGAACGCCACCCTGGGCCTGGCGTCGCCCTTCCCCGACCAGGAGGAGGTGCTCTTCCCCGGAGGCGTCGCCCGCCGCTACATCCGCGGCGCGCAGCCGATGGTGAACGGCGTCCCGGTCGGGCCGTACGTCGCCAACCCGCACTTCGCCCCGGCCGGACGGGTCGAGGACGCGGACTTCGCGGGCCCGGCGGAACCGGCCGCCGCCCAGGTCCTCGAATCGTTCCCCGCCCTGTCCCTGGAAACGGACGGGGAATCGGACGGGGAATCGGAGCCGGACGACGATCCGCGGCCGCTGCTGTCGCGGGACGACGATGACGACTACGACTACGAGGACGACGACCCGACACCGCTGCTGTCGCGCGAGCGGGAGCCGTCGGCGGACCGTGCGGCCACCCCGGTACCGGCCGGCCCCCGGCGGACCCCCGGGCCGCAGGACCTCCCGGAGTCCGAAGAAGAGCCCGACGAGGAGTCCGAAGGAGAGTCCGACGAGGAGTCCGAGGAGGAGACCGACGGGCTCCCCGCACCCCCCTGGGCCCTGGCACGCGTCCGCTACGCACAGGAAGCCCTGTACTTCGAACGGCGCCTGGCCGCGTACCTGGGGGAGAACGCGCAGGTCAACGAGGAGTTCGGCAAGGTCGTACGAGCGCTGTGGCTCATCGCGCTGCACAACCGCGTGGACTACCGGCTGTTCGGCAGCGACAGCGGGGAGGACGGCGGCGCGGTCGGCACCTCGTACGAGGACCTCGTGCGGGTGGTGGAGTCGGGCAACCTGCGCGAGCGGGTCACGTTCCTGTTCAACGGCGTCGCCAGCAACCTCGTCCCCTACCTCATGGGCGGCGTCGAGCCCCAGCACCCGGTGATCGGGGTGGAGCGCCGCGACCGGCACCGCAGCGAGCAGCTCAGGCGTTACGAGCGCGAGGTGGCCGAACTCCGGGCGGCGGAGCTGGACCCCGAGGACGCGGCACAGGAACTGGAGGAGCTGGAGGCGATGCTGCGGACGCCGCTGCGGCCCCACGAGGTGTGGCCCGCGCTGAGCCCGGCCGAACGGCGCCTCGCGGTGCGCGACGGCATCCTGCTCTGGTCGCCCGCCGGACAGCTGCACACCCTGCCGATGGCCGCCGACTTCCAGGCGCGCTCCGAGGACTCCGGCGGCCTGGTGCTGACCGGTACCTCGGGCAGCGCCTACCGGATCGTCACGCACGTGGCCCGGCTGAACCGGCTCGCCGGGGTGCCGGTGGACCTCGGCCTGATCCGGTCCGGACTGGTGAGCATCCTGGTGGGGGTGGGCCACCACAGCTTCCACGAGGTGATGACCGGCGCGCAGCACGCTCTGGACGAGATCGACCCCGCGGCGGTTCCGGCCTACGCGGACAACTGGGGCCGGTACTGGGACGTCCTTCCGCTGACCGAGGAGGAGCTGCGGACCTTCGTCGCCCGCGAGCGGCTGTTCCCCGACGAGCACGCCCGCGCGCTGCTGGCCGTCCTGGAGGAGCGCGAGCGGCATCGGGCCGGGGGCCCGCGGGGCGGGGGAGACGAATGACAGCGGCCGGGTCCGGTGCCGGGCCCGCCCTCAGGCCCTCCCGGCGAGCCGTCCCTCCGTACGGTGCGACGGCGCCGGGCCGTCCGTCCGATGTGACCGGAGCCGGGCGTCCGCGCGGCATGACCGTCTGGAGTGACCTCGATGCCGCCCCCTAGCGGACAGCCCGGCGCCGGCTTCGAGCCGGTCCCGGGAGGAGCGTCCGACGGGCCGTCCGCGCCCTCGGCCGGGACGGTCGCGGCCGGCGAACCGGAGTTTCCGGTGCCGCCCGCGGACATCGTCGCGGCGGCCCGTACCGCGCCCGACCACTGGCTGTCGGTGACCGACCGGCACTGGCTGGGCGAGAGCGACGACGAACCCGCGCCCCCGTGGGCCGTACTCGGCCGCTGGCGTTCCGACTCCCGCGGCAGGATCGTCACGTGGGAGCCCAACCCGGACTACCGGCCCTCGCCCGCCGCACGGGGCTGGGCGCCGCCGGTGAGCGACGCCGACGCCGCCGTCCAGCTGGCCGCCACCGGGTACGGTCCGCAGGCGGACGTCGCCGAGGCGCTCGCCGAGGCCGCGGCGGTGGCCGTCTGCGTGACCGAGGACGGGGAACCGGCGTGGACGCGCGTCCCCGGCGGGACCCACGCGGTGCCGGTCTTCCCCGAGTCGCCGCGGGCGCCTGCGGACCGGCTGCCCGCGCATGTGATGATGACGCTCCCCGAGCTCCTCGGCCGGCTGCCGCCCGGACGGGACGTGATGTTCCTCAGCCCGTCCGCCCCCGCGGCCCTGCTCGTCCGTGCGGACGAGCTCCGGGCACGGTGGGAGGAGACGACGGGCGGACCGGCACCGGGCGCCCCCGCCCGGACGGCCGGGAGCCCGACCACCGAACCAGGCACCCCCAGTGAACGAGGACACGATGAGTGAGTCCGGCGTCGAGACCCCGACCTCCCCTCTGGACCCCCCGCCCCCGGAGGAGTTCGTCCAGGCCGCCAGACTGGCACCCGACCACTGGCTCTACCTGACCGATCCCGCCTGGCAGGGGGAGGGGGCGCCGCCGGACTGGGCCGTGGTCGGCCAGTGGCGCTCCGACTCCGACGGCGAGATCGTCGAGTGGGAGGACAACGAGGAGTACCGGCCGTCGCCCGAGGCGATGGGATGGCCCGAGCCCGCCGACGACGTGGACCGGGCCATCCAGCTCGCCACCACCGGATACGGTCCGGCCGAGGACGTCACCGCCGCGCTGGCCGGGGCCGAGGTCGCGGTGCTGGTCACGGCGGACGGCACGCCGGTGAGCGCGTCGGCGCCGGACGGCACGGCGGTGGTCCCGGTCTACACCTCCCCGCGCTACCTCCAGAGCGCGGGGCAGCTCGGGTTCGAGCGGTTGCCGGTCGTGGATCTGCTGGCCCGGATCCCGCCGGGCCACAGTCTGTCCCTCAACAGTTCGGCCCCGGTCAGCATGGTGCTGACCACGGACGGTCTCGCGCAGACGCTGGCGGACGCGGCTTCCGGACAGCGGGACGCGGCGCCGGACGACTCGCCGGAGCCCGGCGCTTCGTGAGCCCGGCACCACGTCCGTAGGCCGGGCGGGCGGGCTCAGATCAGGCCCGCCCGTATCGCGTACGAGACCGCGTGGGCCCGGTTGCGGGTCCGGGTGCGCTTCATCGCGCCGTACAGGATGTATCTGACCGTGCGTGCGGAGTAGGACAGCTCCGTGGCGATCTCGTCCACCTGCTTCCCCTCCGCGATCAGGCGCAGCACGTCCACCTCGCGGGGGTCGAGCTCGGGTGCGGTCCGGGGCCGGGCGGCCACCGCGCGCACCGAGCGGGCGAAGAGGTCCGGGCTGCAGAAGTCCCAGCGGACGACGGCGCGTACGCCCCGTCTTCGCGCGGCGGCCGTGTCGGCCCGCCACTGCCGGCCCACCACCACGAGGAAACGGGCCCCGGGCTCGTCGCACAGACGGGGGAGCAGGTCCAGGGCCGAGGCGTCCGCCGCGTCCAGGGCGACCACGATCACGTCGGCCTCCCGGATCCTCTCCCGCGGCAGTTCGTCGAGGCGCGGGTCCAGCGCGACGAAGTTGGCCAGTCCGGCGCGCACGAGGGGGGAGGGCGCGTGGATGACCACGCGTACGGTCCCGTCGAGTACCTGCTGCGGCATGTGCCCTCCCAACTCCCGACCGCGTGCCCACGAGGAGTGCCGTCGCCCATGCGGAATGTGGGCGTCCATGAGGAATGTGGCCGTCCGTGTGATTCAGGCTGATCGTGCCATCCGCGAGGACCGGAACATCCGTGCCAGGGGCCGGACGTCCCACAAGCGAGGGAAACCTGGCGCGAGTTGCCGGCCCGCTCGCGCACGCCCGCTGCCTGCGGGTTCGCTGCCCGCCCCGTCGGCACGGCTCCGCACACGTCCGGGGAGCGACGCGTCAGAGAACACGCTGTACGGATCGGCAAGGTTCGCGGTGATCGCTTCACCGGAGGCGCGGGCCGGACGACGATGGCCCGGAAGCGCGTTCCGACCTGCTCCGGAAGCCGGAGTGGGTGTCGGGCCGAACCGCTGGTGGGCCGTCCCGGCGGGTGGCCGCGCGATGCCCCGGACCCGGTCGGTACCGCAGGAGCGGAGCGCGTGCGCCCGGTCCGCGTGGACTTCACCGGTGGTCCGGCACGGCCGGGGATCAGCGCGGACCGGTCCTCGGGACGCCGTTCGGCCCGTGGCCCTTCCCGCCACCTTCTAGCAACAAAGGTAGTCGCATGATCACGTTCCTCGTCCTGTTCGTGGTGCCGGGCCTGGCGCTGCTGGGCGCCGCCGTCGCACTCACCCGGCGCAGGCGCGGCCCCTCCGCCGGACCGGCGGCCCGCACCGCCGGACCGGGCGCCGGCCGGAAGGCGCTGGAGACGGTCGCCCTGGGGCTGCAGGCCGTGGCCGAGGGACGCGCGCGCGGCGGGCGCCCGCTGCCCGGCGTGCACACCGTCGTGCACTCGGGGCGGCGGCTGACGCTGCAGCTCGCGCAGGCCGACACGGCGGCGCCCGCGCCCTGGACGTCGGACGTCTCCGGGAAGGAATGGCTGCTCGACCCGGCGGACCTGCCCCGTACCGGCACCGTGGGCGACGGGCCCGCGCACCCGTACTCGCTGGTGGTCACCCTCGGTCTGCACCGGGGCGACCGCGTGCTGGTGGACCTCGCGGAGCTCCCGGGGACGATCGCCCTGACGGGCGACGACATGGAGGTGCTGCGTCTGGCGCAGGCCCTCATCAGCGAGATCGTCTCGGGACCGGTCGGGCAGCTGGCGACGGTCGTGCTGGTGGGTTCGGCGACCACCCCCTCGGTCACCGAGGGGGTGGTCGCGCGGTCGGTCCGCCTGCACACCGCGGCCGGCCGCAAGGAGGCGCTGGCCTATGAAGGGCGCAAGCCGTCCGCGACAGTGGCGTCGGCGTCGGCGTCGGCGTCTGCGTCCGCGTCCGCGTCCGCCCTTCCGGTCTCCCGGCGGAACAAGGACAGGGACGGCAGGGACAGGGACAGGGACGTGGCCGCCGCCGGAACGTACGCCCGCCGGCTGTTCGTGGTCACCGCCGCCCAGTTCCGCGACGAGAGATGGGCGGACGCCCCGCTGCGCGCGACCGACGCGCTCCTGGTCCTCGGCTACATCACCGACGCGGTCTGGCACCTCGGGGTGAACGCCGACGGCTCCCTGGACACCGGGCGGCTCGGCGTACCCGTCGACACGCACATCGCCCGCTTCGCCGGCCCCACCGACCTCTGACCCACCGACCTCTGACCCACCGACCTCTGACCCACCGTCTCCGGACTGCCGCTCCGGCCGGCGGCGGCGCGGGCGCGCCCCGTCACCGGCCGGCGGACGGCCCTCGGTCCGGGGCGGTGTACGCCCCTACGCCGCTGCCGGCCACCCCGGCCGGCACCAGGCCGCGGTCGGCGAGGCTCCCGTCCAGCCAGGCCGCGGCCAGCTCCGCCCGCGAGCGGCATCCGACGCGCTGGAACAGCCGCGTCAGCCGCCGCTCCACCGTCTTCTCGCTCGACGCCAGCCGCGCCGCGATCTGCCGGTTGGTCGCCCCGTCGCTGACCATCACGGTGAGCCTGACGTCCTCCTCGCTCAACCGGTCCCCGGCCGGGCGCGGTCTCGGCAGGACGAGGCTGCGCCGCCGCGCCATGTGCCCGAGGGTCGTCCGGGTGGCGCGCCCGATGCCCAGCTCCTGCGCGATGCGGGAGGCCTCCGCCAGGTGCCGGTCCCCGTCCTCGCCGATCTCCACCAGGCCCAGGCGGCAGAGCAGGCTCATGTACACGTCGCCCCGCTCCCGTACCGACCCGAGGACGGCCAGCGCGTCGTCCGCGTCACCGTGCACCTGGGCCCGGCCGAAGAGCACCGCCTCGCGCGTCATGGGGGAGTCCACCTCCGCGTGCAGGGCCTCCAGTTCGTCCAGCGCCTCCCGCATGAGCCGGGGCATGCCCTCCAGCAGGGCGTAGGTCAGACACCGCAGCAGTATCCGCTCCACGCCCGCGAGCAGACCGCTCCCGCGCGCCCGCCGTACGTCCTCCCGCGCGCCCTCCAGGGCCTCCGCGCGCCGGCCCGACCAGTACCGCCGGCTCAGTCTCGCCCAGGCGACCAGCGGGTGGGGTCACGGTGTCCGGGACCAGGTCCAGCCATGCCCGGGCGTGGCCCAGTTCCCCGCGTGCGCAGTGGATCTCGGCGGCCAGCGCGCGGGCGGCCTGTGCCGGGCCCGCCTCCGTGCCCCGGGTACGGCTGCGCGCCTCGATCCGGCGGGCGCACGCCAGGGCCCGGTCCCAGTCGCCCGTCAGGTAGGAGCCCACCATGGCGTGGTACCGCGCGGCGGTGCTGTCACCCGCCCCCGCGTAGCGGTCGCCGAGCACGGCGGCGAGGGCGTCGGCCAGGTCGGCGTGCGCGGCCGCGTTCCGCAGCCGGTCCAGGGTCCGCGCGCCGTACGCGTCGGGCGGCAGGGCGCCCAGCGCGTCCAGCAGGCCGGCACGGCCGCCCGCGGCGGCCGCCGCCAGCCGCAGCTCGGCGGGCGAGGGCAGCGCCCCGGATCCGCCGGGCCGGCCGGGAACCGGGGCAGGACGGGCCCCGTCCCCCGGACGGGACGCCACCCCGCCGATCCCGTACGCGGCGCCCAGGTCCGTGAACCCGGCCGCGCCGGGCAGGTGCTCCAGCACCCGCGGGCCCCGGACACCGCGGGCGGAGCCGTACGGCAGCCGGTGCTCGTGCCGCGCCGCGTACGGCAGCCGGTGCTCGTGCAGCGCCGCCGACGCCCACACCGCGGTGACGTACGCCGACCGGTCCCGGTCCTCCCCGGCGGGTCCGGCGTCCAGGCAGGCGAGCAGCGGTTCGCCCAGGGCCAGCGCGCCGGGGTGGTCGCCGTGCCGCAGGCTCAGCTCCGCGGATTCGCGCAGCACGTGCGGCGTCCTCGGGTCGTGCGGGGACAGGCGCCGCAGTGCCGAGGCGTAGGCGCGGACCGAGCGCGGCCAGTCGGACCTGGCGTCCGTACGGGCCGCCGCGAGCAGGACGTCCACCGCGAGCGTGTCGTCCAGCAGGGACCCGGCCGCCGTCACGTGCTCCGCCAGGCGGGGGTGGCCGCCCCCGGCCGTCCGCGCACCGATCCGGTCGCTCAACGACCGGGTGATGAGGGCGTGCAGCGACGACACGTCATGGTGGGTGGGCAGCGCGCGCAGGGCCGCCGCGAGCGCCGGGACGGCGAACGAGGCCCGGCCGTCGCCGTCCACGGTCAGGATGCCGTCCCCGACCAGCGGGGTCACGGCCCGGTCGACGAGACCGGCCCGCCGGGGGCCTCCCGGCTTCAGCCGGTGCAGGTCGTCGAGCCGTATCTCGGCGTGCTCGAGGGTGCGGGCCACCGCGGCGGCCGCCGCCAGGGCGGCCCCGTCCGGGGGATGGCCCGGCCAGCACAGCCGTCCCAGCCGGGCCACGTCCGTGGTGAGCCGCAGCGCCTTCTCCGGCCCGGTCAGGCACACCTGGCCGCCGAGTTCGAGGAGGTCGCCGTGCTCCTCCATGGAGTCGAGCACCGACAGGACGGCCTCGGGGACGCCCGCCATCGGGCCCAGCGCGCGCAGCACCGCCGTCACCAGCGCGGGCTCGACCGGTCGGCCGAGCCGCCGTACGACCAGGGCCTCGACGTCGGCGGGACGCAGCGGTGCCAGCGTGAGCAACCGGTCGGCGGCCGCCGTCAGTTGTGAGGAGGCGCCGGCTGCCGGGCGTACCGGCCGGCCGGCCATCACCACCGGTACGCCGGCCGGGCGGAAGACGCGCAGCAGCAGGCCGAGCGCGGCTGCCGTGGGCGCCGGCAGCCGCTCGACGTCGTCGACCACCAGGGCGAAGGGGGTGTCACGGGCCGCGTCCCCGAGCGCCTCGCCCAGGGCGGACAGCAGCGACAACTCGCCGTACGAGCCGTACGAGCCGTACGAGCCGTTCGGTTGCCGCGGGGTGCGGCGGACGGCGCCGGCGCGGGCCGTGCCCCGGCGGCCGTGGACCTGCCCGAGCGCGCTGTGCACACCCTCGGCCAGGACGGCCGCACCCGGCGTGCCCCCACCGTCGTGGCAGCGCAGCCGCAGGACCCTGGCGCCCTCTTCGGCCACCGCTCGCCGGGCCTGCTCCAGCAGCGCGGTCTTGCCCGTCCCGGCCGCGCCGACCACCAGCAGGGTACGGGCCGGGGCGCCGGTGGACCGCAGCGTCCGGGCCACCTCCCGGAGTTCGCTGTCCCTGCCTGTGACAGGTCCGCCGTCACGCACGCCCGCTCCTCCTGATCACGTACCCCGCCGGTGAACGGCCGCCCGGAGCACGGGCGTTCGCGGCGCGCCGCATCCGGGGTCCGCCGCCCGGCGGAGCCGGCCACGAGGGAACGGTCACCGGCCGTCGACCATAATGACTGCCGCCGGCCGAAGGCCCGGACACGGGGTCGGCCGGTGACCGTTCCCGGCACGCGGTTCGTCGCCGCCCGCCCGGCGCACGGAGTCGAAGAGAGCACGGTGGACCATGACCGCCCCGTCCGAAACCCCCTGGCTGCTCCACGGGGGTACGGCCGTGAGCCCGGACCGCGCCGCCGGCGTCCAGCTGGTCGGCCGTGAGCGGGAGTCGGACGAGGCGCACGGCCGCCTGAACGATCCGGACGGGCCGCGGCTGGTGCTCGTACGCGGTGAACGGGGGGCGGGACGCACCGCGTTCGTGCACGCGGCCGGCGAACGGCTGCGGGCCCGGGGGACAGCCGTGCTCACCCTGGACTGCGTGCCGGGCGACGGCACACGGCCGCTGCTGCTCGCGCTGCGGCTGGTCATGGCACTGGCGGAGCACCGGCCCGCCACGGAGCACCCGCGACGGGCCGGGTCGGCGGCCACCGAGGCGCTGCGGGCCGCCGAGCAGTGCGACGGACCGGCGATGGCGGGACTGCTGCGCGCCGCCCTGGCACGAGCCGGGGCGGCGGCGCCCGTCGTCGTGGTGGTGGACGACCTCCAGCATGCCGACGCCGGTTCGCTCGCCGTGCTGCGGGAGACCGACTTCGCACGGGTGCCGCCCGGTGTGCGGCTGCTGGCCACGGCGGTGGGACGCGGCGGCCCGGACACGCCGGGCGCCCACACGATCGTCCTGCCCGCCCTCGGGCCGGACGGGACCACCGCCGTGGTGGCCCGGCGGCTGCGCGCGACGCCGGACACGGGTCTGGCCCGGCGCGTGCGGGAGCTGACCCTCGGGATCCCGGGAGCGGTGGACGCGCTGCTCATCGGATGGACGCGCGAGGGGGCGGTCAGGGTGGCCGACGGCCACGCCTTCGTCGGCGTGCGGACGCCGGCGCCGGTACTGCCGGACGACGACCGGTTCGTGACGGCGCTGGAGGCGCTGGGCGAGCCGTGCCGCGCGGTGGCCGGGGCGCTGAGCATCCTGTGGCCGCTCGGCGGACGGGCCGCGCGACTGATCGCGACCGCGACCGGGCTGTCCGCCGATGCCGTCGGCGACGCGCTCCGCGCCCTGACGGACGCGCGGCTCGTCGAGGAACTGCCCGGACCCGACACCCCCGCGGCGCACGGCTCACGAGCCCCCCGGGAGGCGGGCGGACAAGGCTGGCGCATCCGTCCGCCCCTGCTGGCGCACGCCGTGCGGGAGCGGCTCGGGCCGCTGGAACGCGGGCGGCTGTCCGCCACCGCGGCGCAGGCCCTGTGGGCGGCCCGGGACGCGGCGGGCGGCACGTACGGGCAGAGACCGCCGGTGGTGGACCTGCTCGACGGGGCGGACGCGGTGGCTTATCTGGCGGACCGGGTCGCGGAGGCCGGTTCCCTGGTCGACCCCGGCCGCGCGGTCGCCGAGCTGACGGCCGCGGCACGGCGGCTGCACCCGGACTCCGAGGGCAGGGGGGTGCTCCGGTGGTGCCGGGCGGTCTGCCACCTCGTCGAGCGGCCCGCCGACCGTGTCGCGGCCCTGCGCCGGTACGCCAAGGCCGCCTACAACGCGGGGGACCACCGGACCGCACGGACCATCGCGGAGTCGATCCTGCGCGACCTGGCGGACGTCCTGGACCCGTCGGCGCTGCAGGACACCGCCGTGCTCTTCACCGCGGCGACGGCCGACGACCTGGTGCCGCAACAGGCGACGTCCGCCCCGTCGCGACGCCCGGCAGACTCCCCCGGCCTCCGGCCGGGGGGACCCCCACTCGCGGCACCGGCCGAAAGCCCAGGTGCGTCCGGTACGAGGGCTTCCGGCCGGCACCCCGGGAGCACGCACCGGACGCCGCTCCTCGACGGGCGGACGTCGCCCGCCGCGGCACCGGACCGGCGGGCGCTGTCCCGGCTGACCACGCGGCAGTGGTGGGACGAGCTGCGGCTGCCCGCCCTGGTCACGGTGACCGGCCGGGCGCTGGCCCTGGGCCGCCTGGAGAGGTGGCACGAGATGCTGGACCTGCTGGCACGGACCGAGCCGGTGTGGAGCGCCGGCGCCCGCACCCGGGCGAAGCCCGCCTACTTCCGGGCCGTCGCGGAACTGGCGCTGGGCCGGCCGGAGCGGTTCCGGGCCTCGCTCGCCCTCCCGGAGGCGCCGTACCTCGACGCCGGTCATGTCCACGCACTGACGACCACCATGTTCGACGAGCTGCTCAGCGGCCGGGACCTGCGCGCGGCGGAGGCCCTGCTGGCCGAGCGGGGCCTGACCCCCGAAGTGCTCGCCCCGCACAGCCTGTTCCTCTGGCACCACCTGCGGGGCAGCTGGGACGAGGCACTGGAGCCGGCCCGCTGGATGCTGGCGAACAACCGGACCGGCACGCCCGCGGCGGACAGCCACCTCGTTCCCGCGCGGACCGCGGCCGTCCTCCTGGCCCGGGGCCGCACCACGAGCGCCCGCCGCCTCCTGGACAGCGCGCGGGGCCGTCCCGGGGGCCCGCTGGAGTACTCGCTGGACGCCGTCGAGTCCGACGTGCTGCGGGCCCTCGGCGATCCGGCGGGCGCCGTCAGGACGCTGCGCCGCGGCCTGGACGCGGCCGACGCCCAGGGGCAGGTCGCCGGCACCGACGAACTGTGGGCCTCGCTGGCCGAGGTGCACGCGCAGGAAGGGCGCCCCGGCGAGGCGGTGGCCTGTCTGGAGCGCCTGGAACGGATCGCCGGCCGCTCGGGCAGCGGCAGGACCCGGCTGACGTATCTGCTGGCGTCGGCCCGGGTCCTGCGCCAGGACGACCCCGGCACCGCGCGCGGGAACCTGCGGGAGGCGGTGGAGCTGGCCCGCTCGCGCCGCCAGCCGTTCGAGACGGCGGTGACGCTCGCCGCCGCCGGTGCGGGCACGGGTCCGCCCGAACTGCTGCACGAGGCGTACGAGCTGTTCGGGACGACCGGCGCCGCTCTGTCCCGCTTCCGCACCCGGGCCGCGATGCGGGAGGCCGGCCTCACGGTCCCGGGGCGCAGGCAGGCCACCGTCGAGAACGAGCGCCTGCTCGCGACGCTGGTCGCCGAGGGGCTCACCAACCGCCGGACGGCCGCGGTGCTCCGGCTCAGCGAGGACGCGGTCGCCAACCGCCTCACCCGGCTGTTCACCCGCACCGGGCTGCGGTCCCGCACCGAGGTCGTCACGGCCGTGCTCACCGACTACCACGCGGCCGGCCTCTGACGTCGACCGGTCCGGCTTCTGACGTCGACCGGTCCGGCCTCTGATGCGACCGGTCCGGCCTCTTGTGCGACCGGGTTAGCCTTCCGTGTGACCGGTTACCCCGTACCCGCCCGGACCGCGCGATGAGCGCCGCCGGTTCCTTCCCGCTCGGCGCGGCGACCACGCTCGCCGAACTCACCCGGGACCCCCACGCGCGGCTGGCGCTGCTCCGCGAGCGCGAGCCCGTGTCCTGGCTGCCCGAGCTGGACGGCTGGCTGGTGACCCGCCGCGACCTCGCGCTGAGCGTGATGCGGGACGACGCGACCTTCACGGTCGACGACCCCCGTTTCTCCACCGCGCAGGTCGTCGGCCCGAGCATGCTGTCCCTGGACGGCGCACCGCACGCCCGCCACCGTGAACCCTTCACCGCCCCCTTCCGGCCCCGGGCCGTGCGCGAGGGCTTCGCCTCCTTCATCGAGAAGGAGACCGTGCGGCTCGTCACCGACCTGGCACCCGCCGGCACCGCCGACCTGCGGCGCGCCTTCGCCGGCCCGCTCGCGGTCGCCGTCGTGACCGAGGCGCTCGGCCTGGTCGGCACGAGCACGGCCACCGTGCTCTCCTGGTACGACTCCATCGTGGCGTCGGTCTCGGACATCACCGCCGGACACGCGGCGGGGCCCGCCGGGACCGCCGCGTACGCACAGCTGCGGGCGGCGGTGGAGGCCACCGTCGCCGACCGGGACGCGTCCTCGCTCCTCGTCTCCGCCGCCGGGCGGCTGACCGTGCCCGAGGTGGCGTCCAACGCCGCGGTCCTGATGTTCGGCGGCATCGAGACCACCGAAGGCATGATCACCAATGCGCTGCTGCACCTGCTGCGGAACCCGGGCCAGCTCGCCCTCGTCCGGGCCGATCCCGAGCTGCTGGACGGCGCGGTCGAGGAGTCGCTGCGCCTCGAACCCGGCGCGGCGGTCGTGGACCGCTACGCCACCCGGGACACCGTCCTCGGCCCGGCCCCGATCCGCCGGGGCGACCTGGTCACCGTCTCCCTGACCGGGGCCAACCGCGACCCGGCCGTCTTCCCGGACCCCGACCGGTTCGACGTCCGCCGCGGGAACGCGCGTCTGCAGCTGGCGTTCGCGCACGGCCCGCACTACTGCCTCGCCGCGCACCTCGCCCGGCTGGAGGCCCGTATCGCCCTGCGGCACCTGCTCGAACGCCTCCCCGCCCTGCGCCTCGACCCGGCCCGTCCCGCCGCCCCGCACGGCCTGGTGTTCCGCAAGCCCCCGGCCCTGCACGTCCGGTGGGACCGCTCCGGACACTGACCGGCGCTCCCGCGGGCACCGGGGCCCGCGGCCCTCACCGGCCGGGAGCCCCCGCGCGCAGGCCGTCCATGACGAGATCCAGGAGCCGGTCGGCGCGCGCCTGCCAGTCCCCGCGGGGATCGAGCTGCCAGAGGCCGGCGATGGCGAGGACGAAGTCGTCGCCGGTCACCCCCGGCCGGATGGTGCCCGCCTCCTCGTTGGCGTGGAGCAGGAGTTCCGCCGCGGACGTCACCGGGGTGTGCCCCGGCCTGGCCGGGCCGCCCGGAGCGCTGGTGGCCTGCCGGATCGCGTCCGCCAGACCGGCCTTGGTCATGGCGAACCGGGCGAGGTGGTCCATCCACGCGCGCAGGGCCCGGTCGGGCTCGTGGGCGCGGAGCAGCTCGGTCGCGGCGTCGGCGACCTGCTGCATCTCATGGCGGTAGATCTCGAGGACGAGCGCCTCGCGGTTGGGGAAGTTGCGGTAGAAAGTGCCCTGCCCGACGCCCGCCTTCTTGGCGATCACGCTGAGCGGTGCGTCCGCGCAGTGGGTCAGTTCGACCAGGGCCACCTCCAGGATGCGCTCGCGATTGCGCTGTGCGTCGGAGCGCAGCGGTACGTCCTTCTTCTGCTGCACTCGTCCTCCTCGTGGCGTGTGGCCGAATAACGTCCTTGATAAGCGGACAGCTGTCCACTACGTTTTTCAGGGAGCGGACAGTTGTCCGGTTAGGTGCACCTTACCGGCTGACGTCCCCTGCGGACAGTCTGTGCCGGTCGGCAGCGGTTCGCCCCGCCTGCATCCTGCACGCTTCCGGCCCGCCGCCGCTACGCACGGCGTCGGCTCCCCCCGTTCGAGACATCTCGGCTTCCTCTCCCGCACGTCTTTGCGTCTTCCGTCTCTCCTGCCTGCCGGACCGTCCTCGCACGACGGTCCGGGAATGCGAAAGAAGGCTGATCATGGCCACAGCGTCTCCGTCGACGTACAGCGCCGTCACCCTGAACATCAACGGCGAGAAGCACACGCTGACCGTCGACCACCGCACCACCCTGCTCGACGCCCTGCGTGAGCGCCTCGACATGACCGGCACCAAGAAGGGCTGCGACCAGGGACAGTGCGGGGCCTGTACGGTCCTGCTCGACAAACGCCGGGCCGTCGCCTGCCTGCAACTGGCGGTGGCGGCCGAAGGCCGGGAGATCACCACCATCGAGGGCATCGCAGAGGGCGAGCAACTGCATCCCGTGCAGCAGGCGTTCCTCGACCTCGACGGCTACCAGTGCGGCTACTGCACGCCCGGCCAGATCTGTTCCGCCGTCGCGGTCATCGAGGAGCACGCCGCCGGCTGGCCGAGCGCCGCCACCGACGACGTACGCCCCGAAGCGGGGCCACCGCCCCTGACCGCCGAGGAGATCCGTGAGCGGATGAGCGGCAACCTGTGCCGCTGCGGCGCGTACGTGTCGATCGTGCAGGCGGTCGCCCGCGCGGCCGAGGCCGACGCGCGAACCACTCAGGACATACCGGACGCCCGACCCGTACAGGGCGCCGAGCACGAGGGAGCGGCGGCATGAAGGAATTCGCCTACGAGCGCGCCGCCGACGTCTCCGGCGCCCTCGCCCTGCTCGACGCCGACCCCGGCGCCCGGTTCCTGGGCGGCGGCACCAACCTCGTCGACCTGATGAAGACCGGCGTCGAACGGCCCGCCCGGCTCGTCGACGTACGCGGCCTCCCGCTGGACCGGATCGAGTCGACCGGGGACGGCGGACTGCGCATCGGCGCGACCGTCACCAACAGCGACCTCGCGGCCCACCCCGACGTGCGCCGCCGCTACCCGGCCCTCACCCAGGCGGTCCTGGCCGGTGCCTCCGGGCAGCTGCGCAACATGGCCACCGTCGGCGGGAACCTCCTGCAGCGCACCCGCTGCGGCTACTTCACCGACGTGTCCAAGCCGTGCAACAAGCGCGTCCCGGGCAGCGGCTGCCCCGCGATCGAGGGCGAGCACCACAACCACGCGATCCTGGGCGCCTCCGACCACTGCGTGGCCACCCACCCCTCCGACCTGGGGGTCGCGCTGACGGCCTTCGACGCGGTCGTCTCGTACGAGACGGCGGACGGGCCGGGCGAGCTGCCCCTCACCGAGTTCTATCTGCCGGTGGGCGACACCCCGCACCTGGAGACCGCCCTGCCGCCGGGGGCACTGATCACCGGTGTCACCCTGCCGCCCGCCCCGGTCGCCGCCAACTCCCGCTACCGCAAGGTGCGCGAGCGGGCCTCCTACGCCTTCGCGATCGGCTCGATCGCCGCCGCGCTCGACGTCCACGACGGTGTCGTGCGCGAGGTGCGCCTCGCCTTCGGAGCGGTCGCGTCCCGCCCCTGGCGGGCCCGCGCGGCCGAAGCGGCCCTGACCGGCGGACCGGTCGACGCCGCCGCCTTCGCCGCGGCCGCCGACGCCGAACTCGCGGCCGCCCGGCCGCTGCCGCACAACGGATACAAGGTGACACTGATGCGCAACCTCGTCGTCGCCGTACTGAGCGAACTCGCCGAGGAGGCCACCCGATGACCACCACCACGACCGGCACCACGACCGGCACCACCGTGGCACGGAACGCCGTCGGCACCGCGCACACCCGGGTGGAGGGCCGCGACAAGGTCACCGGAGCCGCCCGCTACGCGGCCGAGATCCCCTTCACCGAACTGACCCACGGCTGGCTGGTGCTGTCGACGGTCACCCGTGGCCGCGTCAGCGCGGTGGAGGACGCCCCCGTCCTCGGGATGCCGGGCGTCCTCGCCGTCCTGCACCACGGGAACGCCCCGCGCGTCGACACCGACTACGTCGGCATGCTCGGCATGGCCCCGGACCCGACCATCGCCGTCTTCCAGCACGACCGGGTGCCGCACGCGGGCTGGCCGGTGGCGCTGGTCGTCGCCGAGACCTCCGAGCAGGCCAGGGAGGCCGCCGAAGCACTGGTCGTCCACTACGAGGAGGAGCCGCACGACGTCACCTTCGCCGGAGAACACCCCGACGCGTACTCGATCCCCGGCCCCGGCGGACCGGGCGTGACGGGGAAGGGCGACCTCGATGCCCAACTGGCCGCGTCCTCCTTCGTCCTGGACGCCGAGTACACCACGCCGGAGGAACACCACAACTCGATGGAGCCCCACGCCGCGACGGCCCTGTGGGACGGCGGCCGGCTCGAGGTCGTGGACTCCAACCAGGGCACGATCTGGGTCGCGGACGAACTCGCGAAGCTGTTCTCGCTCGACCCGGCCTCGGTGCACGTGCGCTCCGAGCACGTCGGCGGCGGCTTCGGCAGCAAGGGCGTGCGCGCCCACCAGGTGGCCGCGGTGATGGCCGCGACCGTCCTGTCGCGCCCCGTCCGCGTCGTCATGACACGCCGGCAGATGTTCTCGCTCGCCGGCTACCGCAGCCCCACCACCCAGCGGGTCCGGCTCGGCGCCGACGCCGGAGGGCGGCTGCTCGCGCTGGAGCACAACTGCCTGAGCCTCACCTCGACCGTGCACGAGTTCATCGAGTCGGGCGCGGGCCCGGCGCGGGTGATGTACGACGCTCCCGCCCACCACACCGCCAACCGGGTCGTACGGCTCGACGTGCCGAGTCCGACGTTCATGCGGGCCCCCGGCGAGGCGCCCGGATCGTTCGCCCTGGAGTCGGCGCTCGACGAGCTCGCCGAGAAGAGCGGCATCGACCCGATCGAACTGCGCGTGCGCAACGAACCCGAGGTGGGACCGGTGTCGGGGCTGCCGTTCAGCAGCCGCAACCTGCCCGCCTGCTTCCGGGAGGGCGCCCGCAGGTTCGGCTGGGCGGACCGCGACCCGCGCCCGGGCCTGCGCCGGGACGGGCGCTGGCTGCTCGGCACGGGTACGGCGGCGGCCTCCTTCTTCGCGGGAGCGATGCCGTCCACGGCCGCCGCGACCGCGGAGGCCGACGGCACCTTCACCGTACGGATCAACGCCGCGGACATCGGAACCGGAGCGCGGACGGCGCTCACCCTGGTCGCCGCCGACGCCCTCCAGGTGCCGACCGACCGGGTGCGCGTGCGGATCGGCGACAGCGACTTCGGCCCGGCGATGATCGCCGGCGGCTCGATGGGCACCCGGTCGTGGGCCTGGGCGGTCACGGCCGCGGCCGGGGAACTGCGGGAGCGGGTCGCCCTGAGCGACGGCATTCCGCCGGAGGGCATCACCGTACGGTCGGACACCACCGCGGCCGTCGGCGCCCTCACGCAGAAGGAACGGCACTCCTTCGGGGCGCAGTTCGCCGAGGTCGCCGTGGACGTGGCCACCGGAGAGGTGCGGGTGCGCCGGATGCTCGGCATCTTCGCCGCCGGGAAGATCGTCAACCCGCTCACGGCCCGCGGCCAGTTCACCGGCGGGATGATCTGGGGCATCTCCATGGCCCTGCACGAGGAGGCGCTGCGGGACCGGAACACGGGCGCCCTCTACGGCGCCGACCTCGCGGGCTACCACGTGGCCTCGAACGCCGACGTGCCGCTCGTCGAGGCGGACTGGGTGGACGACCCGGACCCGGACGACCCGGTCGGCATCAAGGGCATCGGCGAGATCGGCATCGTGGGCGCCGCCGCGGCGATCGCCAACGCCGTCTGGCACGCGACCGGCGTACGCCACCGCAACCTGCCCATCCGGCCCGACCGCGTCATCGAGGCGGGCGCCGCCCATGCTTGACATCGCCGACGAGCTGGCGCGCTGGGCCGAGGAGGGCCGCGCGTTCGCCGTCGCCACCGTCGTGGCCGTCGGCGGCAGCGCGCCGCGCGGCCCGGGTGCCGCCCTCGCCGTCGACGGCGCGGGCACGGTGATCGGCTCGGTCTCCGGCGGCTGCGTGGAGGGGGCGGTGTACGACCTGTGCCTCCAGGCCCTCGAGGACGGCGGGACCGTCGTCGAACGGTTCGGCTACAGCGACGAGGACGCCTTCGCGGTCGGACTGACCTGCGGCGGGGTGCTCGACATCATGGTCACCCCGGTCGGGGCGGACGCGCCCGCCCGCGAGGTGTTCCGGGCGGCCCTGTCGGCCGCCGCCGCGGGCGAGCCCAGGGCCCTGGCCCGGGTCGTCCGCGGCCCGGAACACCTCCTGGGCAGCGCCCTGCTGGTGCACCCGGACGGTTCGTACGAGGGGTCGCTGGGCGGCGGCGCCCCGGAGCTGGACCGGACGGCGGCGGCCGAGGCCCGGGCTCTGCTGGACGCCGGGCGCACCGGCACCCTCGACCTCTCGGAGGACGGCACGCACTGCCCCGGCGGGCTCACCCTGCTGGTCGAGTCGAAGGTGCCGCCGCCGCGCATGATCGTGTTCGGCGCGATCGACTTCGCCGCGGCGCTCGTCCGGGCGGGCAAGTTCCTCGGGTACCACGTGACGGTGTGCGACGCCCGGCCCGTCTTCGCCACCAGGGCCCGCTTCCCGGAGGCGGACGACCTCGTCGTCGACTGGCCGCACCGCTATCTGCGGGGTACGGAGACCGACGGGCGCACGGTCCTGTGCGTGCTCACCCACGACGCCAAGTTCGACATCCCGCTGCTGGAGCAGGCGCTGCGGATGCCGGTCGCGTTCGTCGGGGCGATGGGCTCGCGCCGCACCCACGCGGACCGCGACCGGCGCCTGCGGGAGGCCGGCCTGACGGCGGCGGAGCTGTCCCGCCTCCGGTCGCCGATCGGCCTCGACCTGGGCGCCCGCACACCCGAGGAGACGGCCCTGTCCATCGCGGCGGAGATCGTCGCGTCCCGCCGGGGCGGCACGGGCACCCCGCTGACGGACTCGGGCACCCCGATCCACCGGGAGGGACCGGACACGGCGAAAGCCGCCTGAAGCCGCAACCGGTGGGGGCTGACACCCCCGGCTCACCCCGGTCCCTTCGTGGGCGCGGGGAACCGGGCGGCCAGCCCCCACCGTCCCGCCCGTACCCGCCGTGTCGTGCGCCCCGCCCGTCAGACGCGGTCGGCCACGATGAGCAGGTACTGGAAACTGCCGTTCCGGTAGGCGTCGAGGAACGTCTCCTCGATGCCGGTGACCAGATGGCCGGCCTGCTCGCGCAGCTCCCAGTACGGGATCGTGTCCGCGGTCAGGTCCTGCACATGGACGGGTACGAGCCGGTTGCGGGCCATCGCGCGGAAGTACTCCGAGCGCGGGTGGATGTCGCAGATGTAGTGCGCGTTGATGAGCGACACCTCGCGGGAGGCCCGCCCGTAGGTGTCGTTGTAGCAGCCGGTGATCGTCACGTACCGTCCGCCGCGGCGCAGCAGCCGGGCGTGCTCGGCGAAGAGCAGCTCCAGCTCCACGTACATGGTGGACTCGTTGTTCCAGGAGGCCGCGTACGCACCCGTGGCGAGGCCGGTGTCGAGCATGTTCCGGTGGTGGTAGCGCACCTTGTCGTCGATGTTCCGCTTGCGGGCCTGCTCGTTGGCGAAGTCGGCCTGCTTCCTGGACAGCGTCACACCGTCGGTGCGGCAGCCGTACCGCAGGTGGGCCACCACGCTGCCGCCACCGCGCCCGCAGCCGGCGTCGAAGACCCGGTCGGCGGGGGAGAGGTCACCGAGGTGCGAGGCGAGCAGCTCGGCCTGGGCCTGCTCCAGCCGGTGCAGTTCGGCGGTGATCCGCTCGCGGAGCCCGGCCGGGCCGCCGCCCGTACGGTCCGCGTCCGCGACCTCGGCGAGCACCGACGGGTCGACGGCCCCGATGCCGTAGTGGTGGTGGTACAGGTCGTCGATCCTGCCCAGTTCCAGGTTGACCGGGTTCTCCTCGGCGTTCCAGTAGTCCGCCACGCGGGTCTGGTACGTCGACTGGTACGTGGACTGGCTCGGCACGGACGCTGCCGCCGAGGCCGTGCCGGTGCCGGTGGCGGCGATGTCGGTGTCGGTGTCGGTGTCTGCGATGGTCAAGGAGCACTCCTCGTGGCGCGTGGGCGGTGGGACGGGACGGGCCGCGTCACCAGTAGTTGGGCAGGTGGTAGCGGTGCGTGTTGGTGGCGTGCCATTCGTGGTTGCCGGCCACCCACGCGGCCAGACCCTCGGCGTAGCGCGCGACGAGGGGCGAGGTGGCCGACAGGGCCGCCGACTCCTCCTCGAAGGCCTCCATGATCCGGTTGTGGATCTCGACGGCCTCGAGATAGGCGGCCTTCAGCCCGCACCGCTCGTTGGCGGCGACGACCTGCGGCAGGTTCAGGTGGGTGGGGTCCTTCGCCAGCTCCTTGGTGTAGGAGTACAGGTCGTTGACGATCGTGGTCGCGTTGCAGGCGAGCGCGGTGATCCGCTGGATCTCGGGACGGGCATACAGGATCTCGGGCAGTTCGTAGCCGTCCACGGCGTCGACGATCGACAGACAGGGCCGGAAGTTGTTGAACTGCCGCATGACCAGGTACTCCCAGACCCGCGGCACGTACCGGATCTCGGACCAGGCGGCCTCCGCGAGGTAGCCGAGGTGCAGCCGGGCCAGGTCGTGCACGAGCCGGCCGATCTGGCTGGGCGTGGCCAGGGCGCCGTAGTCCCGCACGGCGTGGTGGTACGAGCGCAGCGGCCCGTCCGCCTCCATGCCGTCGCGCCACTCCTCCTCCAGCTCGGGGGTGCCGTGGTACGGGTCGAGCGCCGACTGGGCCATGATCAGCCGTCCGCCCAGCCCGCGCGACGAACCCCCCCGGCCCTCGACCTCCTCGCAGTAGCAGTCGTCGACGACGTTCTCGGCGAGCAGCAGCTTCCCGGCCGCCATGAGGTGGTCGGGACTCACCGCACCGGGGTGCTGGAGCACGACGGCCCGGCCGAACTGGAAGCCCGCGAAGTCCCCGGTCCAGCTCTGCGGGAACAGGTCCAGCGAGCGGGCCCAGGCCTCCAGCCCGGCGTCGATCTCCGCGGCCTTCGCCGGGTCGGCGGGCACGGCCGGCCGGTACCGCAGCCCCGGCACCGCACCGCCCCGGCGGCCGGTGGTGGCGCCGGCGAGGTCCGGCGGTCCGGGCAGACGCGGCGGTCCGGGCAGGCGCGGCGGCGTACCGGGCGTGATCGGCGCGCTCACTCCGCGGTCCGCCCCACCTGGACGTTCTCCAGGATCCCCGCCGCGTCGGGAACGAGGATCGCCATCGAGTAGTAGGCGGTCACCAGGTAGTTCACGATCGCGTTGGTGTCGATGCCCATGAACCGCACGTTCAGGCCCGGCTGGAACTCCTCGGGGATGCCCGTCTGGTAGAGGCCCACGACGCCCTGGTCGGCCTCGCCGGTGCGCAGCGCGATGACGCTGCTCGTGTGCTGCGGGCCGATCGGGATCTTGCCGCAGGGCAGGAACGGCACCCCGCGCCAGCCGGGCACCTGATGTCCCTCGATGTCGACCGTGCCGGGCATGAGCCCGCGCCGGTTGCACTGCCGGAAGAAGGCGGCGATCACCTTCGGGTGGGCCAGGAACACCCGGGTCTTGCGGCGCATCGACAGCAGTTCGTCCAGGTCGTCCGGTGTCGGCGGGCCGGAGAAGGTGCTGATGCGCTGGCTGTGGTCGACATTGTGCAGCAGGCCGAACTCGCGGTTGTTGACCAGCTCCCACTCCTGACGTTCGCGGATCTCCTCGACGGTCAGGCGCAGTTGCTGCTCGGTCTGGTTCATCGGCCTGTTGTAGAGGTCCGCGATCCGGGTGTGGACGCGCAGGACCGTCTGGGTGAGCGACAGTTCGTACTCGCGCGGGCTGAGGTCGTAGTCGACGAAGCCACCGGACAGGACCGGCTCGCCCACATGGCCCGCCTGCAGCGGGACCTCGGCCTCGCCCTTGCGGTTCGTGGGCCGGTGCTGCCGCTCGGCGAACGCGGCCAGCTGCGCGGCGAAGGACGGGGTGCGCTCCACGAACTGTTCGAGGCTGTCCCGGTCGAGTGTCAGCACCACGCCCGCGGTCTCGGCCCGCACCGAACTGTGCCAGTGCGGATCCTGCTCACCGATGGCCTCGTCGCCCAGCCCGGCGCCGTCCGTGACGACGCCGGTGACCTCCTCCTCGCCGTACTTGCCGGCGGTGCAGCGGGTGAAGCGGCCGTGGACGACGAGGTACGTCTCGGTGACGGGCTGCCCCTCCTCGAAGAGGAGCTGGCCGGCGCGCACCTCCTGCACCCGGAAGCGCGAGGCGATCTCGGTGAGCGCCGCCGTGTCGGTGTAGCCGCGCAGGGCGGGCAGCTCGGTGAGGGTCTCGGGGACGACCCTGATGTCGTCCGCGCCGTTGTGGTCGAACTGCACCCGGCCCCGGCCGACCCGGAGCTGCAGCCGCCGGTTCACCCGGTAGGTGCCGCCCTTGACGTCCACCCACGGCAGCATCCTGAGCAGCCACCGCGAGGTGATGGCCTGCATCTGCGGTGCGGACTTGGCGGTGGTGGTGAGCTGGCGTGCGGCCCTGGTGCCGAGACTGGTGAGCTGCTGTTCGTCGTCGGCGGCGGGCGCGGCGGCGCTGTCGGGTGGGCTTTCCGGGAGAGTCACATGTCCTCCGGGTGCGTGGATCCGAGTACGTGCGTGGTCAGGGGCGGTCGTGGCGGGTGCGCGGACGCCGCCATGGGACGGAACGGGGAGGGGCGGGACGGGGCGGCTGAGCGGTCGTGCGGCCTGCTGGGCGGTGCGTGGCGTCTGGACAGCGCGTGGCGCATGTAAAGCGAAACAGTCGCGGGTGGCGGCCGGGAACCGCGTGAGCGGGGCGTGTTCACGCTTCGGAAGTGAAGATCCACCGCACGAGACGTACCGACGGCGGCGCCGCGCTCCCACGCCGGGCCGCCGCCTCTGCACGACCCCGTTTCACCCTTGGGCCCGGTTTCGGACCGGCCGGAACGAGGCAGGTGGGGCTCTCCCCCCCCCTCGTCCCCGCCCCGTCCCCGCCGATCGCGGCCGGGTCTTGCCGGGCCGCCGGAAAGGCGGCACACTGACACCGAACGAATGGTCGGTAGGGAAGCTGGTATCGATGACCACGACACACTCCGCCGGGACGCCCCTCCCGGAGCAGTCGTTGCAGGACCACTTCGACGCGACGATCGCGCGGGACCAGCGGGTCGAGCCCCGCGACTGGATGCCCGACGGCTACCGCAGGACGCTCGTCCGGCAGATCGCGCAGCACGCGCACTCGGAGATCATCGGCATGCAGCCCGAGGGCGACTGGATCACGCGCGCCCCGTCGCTGCGCCGCAAGGCCATCCTGTTCGCGAAGGTCCAGGACGAGGCCGGGCACGGCCTGTACCTGTACTCGGCCGCCGAGACGCTGGGCGCCGACCGCGCCGACCTGACCGAGCGGCTGATCGAGGGACGCCAGAAGTACTCGTCGATCTTCAACTACCCGACCCCGACGTTCGCCGACGTCGGAGTGATCGGCTGGTTCGTCGACGGCGCGGCGATCTGCAACCAGGTGCCGCTGTGCAGGAGCTCGTACGGGCCCTACGCGCGCGCGATGGTGCGGATCTGCAAGGAGGAGTCGTTCCACCAGCGGCAGGGCTACGAGCTGCTGATGACGATGATGCGCGGCACCGCGGCGCAACGGGACATGGTCCAGGACGCGGTGGACCGCTGGTGGTGGCCCTCCCTGATGATGTTCGGCCCGCCCGACGGCGACTCGCCCAACTCGGCGGCGTCGATGGCCTGGAAGATCAAGCGGCACAGCAACGACGAGCTGCGTCAGAGGTTCGTCGACATGACGGTCCCGCAGGCCGCGAAGCTCGGTGTGACGCTCCCGGACCCGGACCTGCGCTGGAACGCGGAGCGTGGCCGGCACGACTTCGGCACCCCCGACTGGTCCGAGCTCAAGCGGGTCATCGGCGGCGACGGACCGTGCAACGCCGAGCGGACGCAGCGCCGCAGGTCCGCCCACGAGGAGGGCGCCTGGGTGCGGGAGGCGGCCACGGCCCACGCGGCCAAGCAGGCGCGGCGCGCCCGCGCGCAGGAAGGAGCGATCGCATGAGCGACGGTAGGGGCGAACCCACCCCGGCCCGGGGCGCGTCCCGGGGCGACTGGCCGCTGTACGAGGTCTTCGTGCGCGGCAAGCGCGGGCTGAACCACGTCCACGTGGGCTCCCTGCACGCCGCCGACGACACCATGGCGCTCACCCACGCGCGCGACCTCTACACCCGCCGCAACGAGGGCGTCTCGATCTGGGTGGTGCGCTCGGAGCACATCGCCGCGTCCACCCGCGACGAGAAGGATCCCTTCTTCGCGCCCAGCGCCGACAAGGTCTACCGCCACCCGACCTTCTACGACATCCCCGACGACGTCCCGCACATCTGAGGAGCAGGGCATGAGCGACGACCATGTCTACCTGTCCCTCGTGGAGGGGCACGAGGACGACACCCGCTGGGCGTACGGCACCGGCTTCGAGGACCCGCTGCACGGCGTGGACACCACCGTGCCCGAGGGCGTCGACACCGGCCTGCTGGCCGCGCAGTGCGTGGCCCTCGCGGACGACGCCCTGGTGAGCGCCCAGCGGCTCGCCGAGTGGACCACCCGCGCCCCGGAACTGGAGGAGGAGGTCGCGCTCGCCAACATCGGCCTCGACCTCCTCGGCCAGGCGCGCCTGCTGTACGCGCGCGCCGGCCGGGCCGACGGCACCGGACGCGACGAGGACGCGTACGCCTACGTCCGCGACCCGCAGGACTTCAGGAACGTACGCCTGGCCGAACTCCCGGGCGGGGACTTCGCGTTCTCGGTCGTGCGGCTGCTGGTGTTGTCCAGCTGGCGGCTCGCGCACTTCGAGGAGCTGTCGTCGCACCCCGACCCGGTCCTCGCGGCCGTCGCGGCGAAGGGCGTCAAGGAACTGACGTACCACCGGCAGTACGCGGCCGAGTGGGTCGTGCGCCTCGGTGACGGCACGCCGCAGTCGCACCGCCGCACCCGCCGGGCGATGGAGCAGGTGGCGCCCTACCTCGGCGAGTTGTTCACGGCGTACGACGCGCGGGACGAGGTGGCCGCCGTCCTGCGGCAGGTCACGGAGGCGGCCGGGCTGCCCATGCCGCTGTACCGCCCGCTGCCCGGGGCCGGCCGCGCCGGGGAGCACACCGAGCACCTCGCGCCGCTCCTGGCCGAACTGCAGAGCGTGGCCCGCGCGCACCCGGGGGCGACGTGGTGACCGGGGTGCGGGAGGTGCAGCGTGCCTGGCACATCGCCGAACAGGTGCCGGACCCCGAACTGCCCATGCTCACGCTGGCCGACCTCGGCGTCCTGCGCGGCGTCGAGATGACCGGTGACGGCACCGTGGTCGCGCGGCTGACGCCGACCTACTCGGGCTGTCCCGCGATGGCCGAGATGCGCGCGGACGTGGCGGCCCGGCTGCGCGGCGCGGGGTACGCGCGCGTGGAGATCCGTACGGTCCTGGACCCGCCGTGGACCAGCGACTGGATCACCCCGGAGGGCCGCCGCAAGCTCACCGAGCACGGGATCGCACCGCCCGGAGCCGCGCCCCGGCACGCGGCCGGTCCGGTGCCTCTCGTCCTGTCCCCCGTCCGTCGCACGGTGGCGTGCCCGCGCTGCGGCGCGGCGGACACCGAGGAGACCTCACGCTTCGCCGCCACGTCCTGCAAGGCGCTGTACCGCTGCCGTGCCTGCCGTGAGCCGTTCGAGTACGTCAAGGAGATCTGATGGAAGGCCTGAGGGAAGAACCGGCGTCGAGCCCGCCGAACCGGGCCGCCGGGACACCGGCCGCCGCCCCAGCGCGGCCGGTGCCCGCGCGCGTGCGCCGCCGTCCGGCCTTCCACGCCCTGCGCGTCGCCGCCGTACGGCCGCTGTGCGAGGACGCGGCGGCCGTGAGCTTCGAGATCCCGGCGGAGCTGGCGGCGGAGTTCGCCTTCGCGCCCGGACAGTCGCTGACACTGCGGCGCGTGGTCGACGGGCGGGACGAGCGGCGCTCGTACTCGATCTGCTCCCCGGCCGGCTCGGCGCCGCGCATCGGGGTGCGGGTGGTGCCGGGCGGACTGTTCTCGGCGTGGCTCGTGCGCGAGGTGCGTCCGGGCGACACGGTCGAGGTGATGGCCCCCACCGGTACGTTCACGCCCGACCTCACCGCGCCCGGCCACCATGTGCTGGTCGCGGCCGGCTCCGGTGTGACACCGATGCTCTCCATCGCCGAGTCCGTCCTGGCCGCGGACCCGCGCTCGACGGTCACCCTCTTCTACGGCAACCGGCGCACGGACACCGTGATGTTCGCCGACGAACTGGCGGACCTCAAGGACCTGTACCCGGCCCGGTTCCAGCTCGCCCACGTGCTGTCCCGTGAGCCCCGTGAGGCCGAGGTGCTGTCCGGCCGCCTCGACGCGGAACGGCTCGCGGCGCTCGTCGGCCCGCTGGTCGACGTGGCGACGGCGGACCACTGGTGGCTGTGCGGACCGCAGGGCATGGTCCTCGACGCCCAGCGGGTCCTGGCCGGCCTGGGCGTGCCCGCCGACCGCGTGCACCGGGAGCTGTTCCACGCGGACGACGAACCCGTACGAGAGGTACGTCACGAGGAGGCGGCCGTGCGGGGGCCCGTCAGCCAGGTCACCGTCACGCTCGACGGCCGCTCCACCACGTCCGTCCTGGTCAGGGACCGGAGCATCCTGGAGGGAGCCCAGCGCACCCGCCCCGACCTGCCCTTCGCCTGCAAGGGCGGCGTCTGCGGCACCTGCCGCGCCCTGGTCACCGACGGCAAGGCCGACATGCGCCGCAACTTCGCCCTGGAGGACGCCGAGGTGGACGCGGGGTACGTGCTCACCTGCCAGTCGTTCCCGGCCTCCGGGACGCTGACCGTGGACTACGACACCTGAGAGGCCCCCTCATGGGTCCGGCTCCCGGGCCCACCCCACGGGTCCGGCCCACGAGCCACTCATAAGCCGGCCTTATGAGGTCATAGATCCAGCCCGGCTACAAGCTTAGGTCACCCTTAGTTTAGGCTCCCTGGTGAGTACACCCGATCACCGCTCGAAGGGAACCTGATCATGCCTCGCCCTCTGCGGGTAGCCATAGTCGGAGCCGGTCCTGCCGGGATCTACGCCGCCGACGCGCTGATGAAGTCCGCAGTGGCCGCCGAGCCCGGTGTCTCCATCGACCTCTTCGAGCGGATGCCGGCCCCCTTCGGTCTCATCCGTTACGGCGTCGCCCCCGACCACCCGCGCATCAAGGGCATCATCACGGCCCTGCACCAGGTGCTCGACAAGCCGCAGATCCGCCTCTTCGGCAACGTCGACTACCCGGGCGACATCAACCTGGACGACCTGCGCGCCTTCTACGACGCGGTGATCTTCTCCACCGGGGCGACGGCCGACCGGGCGCTCGACATCCCCGGCATCGGGCTCGACGGCTCGTACGGCGCGGCGGACTTCGTCTCCTGGTACGACGGCCACCCGGACGTGCCGCGGACCTGGCCGCTGGAGGCCGAGAAGGTCGCCGTGCTCGGCGTCGGCAACGTGGCGCTCGACGTGGCGCGCATCCTCGCCAAGACCGCCGGGGAGCTGCTGCCGACCGAGATCCCGCCGAACGTCCACGAGGGACTGGAGGCGAACAAGGCGCTGGAGGTCCACGTCTTCGGCCGCCGCGGCCCGGCGCAGGCGAAGTTCAGCCCGATGGAGCTGCGGGAGCTCGACCACTCCCCGAACATCGAGGTCGTCGTCGACCCCGAGGACATCGACTACGACGAGGGCTCGATCGCCACCCGGCGCGGCAACAAGCAGGCCGACATGGTCGCCAAGACCCTGGAGAACTGGGCGATCCGCGACGTCGGCGACCGGCCGCACAAGCTGTTCCTGCACTTCTTCGAGTCGCCCACCGAGATCCTCGGCGAGGACGGCAGGGTCGTCGGCCTGCGCACCGAGCGCACCGCCCTGGACGGCACCGGCAACGTCAAGGGCACCGGCGAGTTCAAGGACTGGGAGGTCGGCGCGGTCTACCGTGCCGTCGGCTACCTGTCCGACAAGCTGCCCAAGCTGCCCTGGGACGTCGAGTCGGGCACCGTCCCGGACAAGGCGGGACGGGTGATCGAGGAGACCGGCGAGCACCTCCGGTCGACGTACGTCACGGGCTGGATCCGGCGCGGCCCGGTGGGCCTCATCGGCCACACCAAGGGTGACGCCAACGAGACGGTCGCCAGCCTCCTGGACGACCACGCGAACGGCCGCCTCGTGACCCCCGCGTCGCCGGAGCCGGAGGCGGTGGACGCCTTCCTCGCCGACCGCGACGTCCGCTTCACCACCTGGGACGGCTGGTACCGCCTGGACGCCGCGGAGAAGGCGCTGGGGGAGCCCCAGGGCCGCGAGCGTGTGAAGCTCGTGGAGCGTGAGGACATGCTGAGGGCGAGCGGCGCGTAAGCGCATCTCTGCAGGTCGGTAGTCTCTGCAGCCTTCGATTCATAGGGAGTGGCCCCGCCGTCGTGGCGGGGCCGCTCCCTTTTCGCGTTCCCGCTTGCTTTGTGAAACCGATCGGTTTACTGTTGCGGACAACGGGAAACCGATCGGTTTCCATGTCTGAGTCGGAGAGTGTCATGACCGCAATCGAAGGTTCCGTCGTCCTGGTGACCGGCGGCGGCAGGGGAATCGGCAAGGCGTTGGTGGACGGACTCCTCGAGCGCGGGGCGAAGAAGGTGTACGCCACCGCCCGCGACCCGCGCACGGTCAGGGACACCCGGGCCGTACCGCTGGCCCTGGAGGTCACCGACCCCGCGTCCGTCGCGGCGGCCGCCGAGCAGGCCCAGGACGTCACCGTCCTGATCAACAACGCGGGCATCTCCCTGCACACGTCGTTCCTGGAGTCACCGGTCGAGGACGTGCGCAAGGACTTCGAGACGAACTTCTACGGGCCGCTGCTCACCGCCCGGGCGTTCGTCCCCGTGATCGAGCGCAACGGCGGCGGCCACCTCCTCAACGTCCACTCCGTGCTGTCGTGGATCGCGCTGGCCGGCTCGTACAGCGCGTCCAAGGCGGCGCTGTGGTCCCAGACCAACTCCCTGCGGCTCGACCTCGCGCCGCGCGGCATCGGCGTCACGGGACTGCACGTCGGATACGTCGACACGGACATGACCGCGGCGATCGACGCGCCCAAGTCCAAGCCGGCGGACGTGGCGGCCCAGGCGCTCGACGGCATCGAGAGCGGGGCCTTCGAGGTGCTCGCCGACGACCTGAGCCGCCAGGTCAAGTCCGGTCTGTCGGCCGACCTCCCGACCCTGTACCCCCAGCTCGCCGCCTGATCGCCCGGGCGGTATACCGATCGGTTTCGGTTCGCCCTCCCGCGGAGGTAACCTCACCCCATGGCCACCAGCACGGACAGGACATCCACCAGGGACCGGCTGCTCGACGCGGCCACGGAGCTCTTCTACCGCGACGGCGTCTCGATCGGCGTCGAGGCGCTGTGCCGGGCGGCCGGGGTGTCCAAGCGCTCGATGTACCAGCTCTTCGCGAGCAAGGACGAGGTGCTGGCGGCGAGCCTGGAGCGGCGGGCGCCGGAGTACGGACGGCGGCTCGGCCTGAGCGGCGAGGAGTCCCGGCCGCCGCGTCCGCCCCGGGAACGGATCCTGTACGTCTTCGAGCAGCTCGAAGCGGCCTCGGCGCAGGACGACTACCGGGGCTGTCCGTTCCTGTCGGCCCTGGTCGAGCTGAAGGACCCCGGCCACCCGGCGAGTGTCGTCGCCCTGCGCGCCAAGGGTGCCCTGATCGAGGCCTTCCGGGCCGAGGCCGAGCGGGGCGGCGCCCAGGACCCCGGACTCCTGGCCCGCCAGCTGGCCCTCGTCTTCGACGGCGCCAGCGCCAGGGCGGGCGCCGGAGCGGAGACCCTCCAGGGCCTCACCACGACGACGGCCGCGACGCTGCTGGACGCGGCAGGCATGCACTAGCGCCACCCCCAGGGGCGCGGGGAACTGCGCACTCAGCCACGTCGGGCGCGCGGACGACACACCACCCCGCCCGCCCCCACCCGGAAGCGCGGGGAACGGCGAACCGGCGTCACGGTCGGCGGCCCGGCGGCCGCGCCGGACGGTCACCCCCGCCGCGCGCCCCGCCCCACCGCCTCCACCAGCGGCAGCACCCGCGCGGACACCCGTTCCCGCAGGACCACCTCGGTCCGCGTACGGACCACCCCCGGCAGACTGATCAGCACCTGGATCACATCCTCCAGGTGTCCGTTGTCCCGCGCCACGACCCGCGTCAGCAGATCCCCGCCGCCGGTGATCGAGAACGCCTCGATGATCTCCGGCACGCCCGCCAGCGCGTCCCCCACCTCGTCGAGATGCCCCTGGGTCACCTCGACGTGCACGAACGCCAGCACCGGATGCCCCAGCGCGGCCGGTGACAGCGAAGGCCCCGTCCCGGTGATCACCCCGTCCCGCTCCAGCCGGTCGAGCCGCGCCTGCAGCGTCCCCCGGGCCACCCCCAGAACCCGGGCGTACTCCCGCACACTCGTGCGCGGCCGCTCCAGCAGCAGCCGCAGGATCCGCGTGTCGAGCTCGTCCACGGCCATGGTCCGTTGGCCTCCCTGCGGTCGCCGGTGATCGTTTACGACTGTACCAATGGTCCAGTCGATCAGCCGCCTGTTGAGCCACCACCCCTCTCCTGCCTAACGTGGGGGTACTGATGGCGCCGTGCAGCGCCGGACGGCGAAGAAGCCGTACCGGTCCCGCGGCGCCTTTCCCATGGGAACCACGGGGATCACGCGGACCGTGCCGGCCGTGCGGACCGTGCGGTCCCCGCGGACCGGTCGATCGGAACAGGGGCGGGCTGCCGACGGTGAAGAAGATGTTCATGGCTCCGGACCCGGGCCTGCTGCGGCTGCGGATCGCGCTGCGCGCGGTACTCGGCATCGGCCTCGCGGTGACCGCGTCGGAGCTGGCCGGGCTCTCCCTGCCCGCCTCGATCACCGGCGGCCTCACCGCGCTCCTCGCGCTGTTCACGGTCGGCGACCCCACCGTGCGCGGCCAGGCGCTCACCACCGCCCTGCTGCCCGCCGTCGGCTTCCCCGTCCTCGCCCTCGCGGCCGTACTGCACGCGGTACCGACCGTCCGCGACGCCGTCTGGCTGGCCGTCGTCTTCGGCGGGGTGTACGCCCGCCGCTGGGGCCCGCGCGGCCACGCGCTCGGCATCTTCGCCTTCATGACCTTCTTCGTCGCCCAGTTCCTGCACGCGGTCCCCGGCCTGCTCCCGCAGCTGTACGCCGCGACGGCCCTGTCGCTGGCGGCGTCCTCGGCGGTGCGGTTCGGCGTGTGGTGCGTCGAACGGCGTACGCCGCCGCCACTCGCGCCCGCCGCGCCGACCGGCCGCGGCCTCTCCCGGCCGACCACCCGGCAGGCCTTCCAGGCGACGGCCGCCTGCGCGTTCGCGATCGCCGCGGGCCAGCTCCTCTCGCACGAGCGCTGGTACTGGGCCGTCGGCACCGCCTGGTGGATCTTCGTCAACACGTCCTCCCGCGGCGAGACCCTCGTACGCGGCTTCCGGCGCGTCGTCGGCACGGTCACCGGTATCGCGGCCGGGCTCCTGGTCGCCGTGCCCCTGGACGGAGCCCCGGCGCCCACGGCGGCGATCGTGGCCGTCTGCGTCTGGGGCATCTTCTACACCGCGCCGCTCTCGTACAGCTGGATGATGTTCTTCGTCACCGTGCTGGCGGGCCTGCTGTACGGACTGCTCGGTGTGCTGGACCCCGCCCTGCTCGCCCTGCGCGTCACGGAGACCGCCGTCGGCGCGCTCGGCGCGGTGCTCGCCGTCGCGCTGGTCCTGCCGGTCACCACGCACGCGGTCACCGACCGCTGGGTGGGCCAGGCCGTACGCGCCGTGCACGGCTGCACCGCGGCGGCGGCCCGCCGGCTGGCCGGCGACCCCGGCGCCGACCCCGCACCGCGGGCGGCGGAACTGGAGGCCGTGCTCGGCCGGGTCCGCCTCGCGCTCGCCCCGCTGGTGCACCCCCTCAACCCGGTGCGGGCCCGCAAGGAACGCGCCCGCCAAGTGCTCGCGCTCCTCGACGACTGCGCCCGGGAGGTCCGGGGCCTCGCGGCCGTGGCCGCCGACCCGGACGCCTCGCACGACGCCCGCCTCACCGCCGCCTGCGGGCGCGTCGAGGCCGCCGTGGAGGTCCTGGTCGGCGCGGTCCCGGAACGGGCCGTGACGACGGCCGCGGGGGTGCCCGGCCACCATCCCGGGGCCGAGCAGGCCCTCGCCCACCTCCACGGCCTGGAACGGGCGCTCGCCGCGCTGGCCGCACCGCTGCGGGGCCCGCTCGCGAGCGCCTGAACACCGGTCCGGCGTACGCCGACCGGCCGTCCGCGACGGCCGGACGGCGCCCGGCCCCCGTGCACCGTCCGGAGGGACCTGCCCGGACGAGTGGCGAAAGGCGGCAGGGTCCAGGTCTGGTCTAGGCCATTCGCTGCTACCGTCGCTCCCAAGGACACGGCACGAAGGGCGTGGCACGAAGGACGTGGCGCCGGGAGGAGACACAGTGACGGACGGCGACGGACGGCAGCGACGGGCGTACATCGGCTCCTTCACCGCGGCGGGAGGCCTGGGCGTGCTCACCGCCGCCGTGGACGGGGAGACCGGCGCGCTGACCCTGCTGAGCGCCGTGGACGGTGTCGCGGACCCCTCCTACCTGGCCCTGTCGCCCGGCGGGGACATGCTCTACGCGGTGAGCGAGACGACGCAGGGCGCGATCGCCGCCTACCGGGTGAAGGGCGACGAGCCGGCCCTGGCCGGCGCGCCGGTACCGGTCGGCGGCGGCGGACCCACGCACCTGAGCCTCTTCGACGGGCACATCCTGACCGCCAACTACGGCTCCGGCAGTGTCAGCGCCGTACCCGTGCGCCACGACGGCAGCCTCGGCGCCGTCGCCGACGTGCTGCACCACCGGGGCAGCGGCCCGCACACCCAGCGCCAGCAGGGCCCGCACGCCCACCACGTCCAGCCCGACCCGAGCCGCCGGTGGGCCGTGAGCGTCGACCTCGGCACCGACTCGGTGCGGGTGTGCGCACTGCGGGACGGCACCCTCACGCTGCACAGGGAGATCGCGCTGCGCCCCGGCTCGGGCCCCCGCCACCTGGCCTTCCACCCGGACGGCGAACGCGCGTACGTCCTCAACGAACTCGCGCCGACCGTCACCGCCTGTCACTGGGACGCCGTGGAGGGCGCGCTCAGGCCGGTGGGGGAGACGGCTGTGCTGCCCGACCTCCCGGACGGCGACGCCTACCCCTCCGGCATCGTCGTGTCGCCCGACGGCCGCTTCGTCTGGGCCGCCACGCGCGGCCAGGACGTCGTCTCCGTCCTCGCGCCCACGACGGCCGACGAGGGGCTGGAGCTGGTCGCCACGGTGCCGTGCGGCGGCGTGTGGCCGCGCGCGCTCGCCCTCGACCCGACGGGCCGCTTCCTGTACGTGGCCAACGAGCGCTCCGGAAACGTCGCGTGGTTCCGGGTGGACCCCGACACGGGCCTGCCGCGGCACGGCGGATCGGTCAAGGTGCCCGCGGCGTCCTGCGTGGTGCTCGACTGAGAGGTCCGGCAACCCCGAAGGGCCCGGCTCCGGAGACGGAGCGGGCCCTTCGGGGTTGGTGCGTGTGCGCGGCCTGCGCTAGCGGACCGGCGCGCCCTGCTGCTGGGGCGGCGCGATCCCGAGCGCCGTCGTGTACTTCGCGAGCGCCAGCTTGCCGATCGCGGGGTACGGGCCCAGCGCCTCGGCGGCGGAACAGCCCGCCTCCTTCGCGGCCTCGTCGAGCAGACCCGCGTCCAGCTCGGGGCCGATCAGGTACGGGGCGAGCGCCAGCTGGTGGGAGCCGGAGCTGCGCAGCTGCTCGGCGGTGGCCGCGATCGCGCCCTCCTCGTCGAGCGCCGCCGCCATCACCGGCACGGCGAGCCGCGCGGCGAGCAGCATGCCGGTGATGCCGGCCGCCTGCACGGCCTCGTCGCCGCCCACGGACGCCAGGATGATGCCGTCCGCGGCCGTCGCCACGGTGAACAGCCTGGCCCGGTCGGCGCGCGCCAGACCCGCCTCCGACAGGCGTACGTGCAGCGCCTCCGCGAGCAGCGGGTGCGGGCCGAGGACGTCAGTCAGGTCGGCCGCGACACGGCTGTCCATGACGGACTGGCGGACGCGGCGCAGCAGCGCGCTGTCCGGGCCCGCGAGCAGCGGCACGACCACGGCCACGGGGCCGTCGGGCTCCACCACGTCCCCCCCGGCCTCGCGGGCCTGCTCGAAGCGCGCGGCGCGCTCCTCGGAGGCGTGCGCGAGCACCGACTGGAGGGTCGGGAACTCCGCGTCGTCCCCGTCCAGGTACCCGATCCGGGCGTCGAGGCCGGGCAGCTCGGAGCGCGCGATGCTCACGATCTCCTCGGCGAGGCTGCGGGTCGCGGCGCTGGGCGTGCCCGGCACCGCGAGGACGAGCGCGGGCGCGCCCTCGGGAGCCGCCAACGGTTCCGGTCGGCGGTGCCGGCCGGGCTGGCGGGGTCGCGGCATTCGTACTGGCAGGCCGGACGCGGGCCCAGTGGGGGAGCTCATGGCGCCGAATGTTACTGGTTTCCTGGGCTCCCCTGTTCGGGGAGGGTGCAGGTGAGCGGTATCCGTCCGGTTTTGTCTGATGAGTTACGTACGGATGGATCTCCCTGCCTGTCAGGGGATCACGGTGTGCGATTGCGGGAACACGTGTCCGAGGCGTCCGGCACGTCCGGGGTGTCCGTCACGACGTACAGCATGCTGTCGTCGCGTGGCAGTGTCAGACGCCCGGCGGCCAGGTCGGAGGCGATGCCGACGGCGCCGTCGAGCGGATCACCCGCGGCCGGCACCTGCCGCGCGTACGGCAGCCGGTCCGTCAGGGCCGCCCGCAGGGGTACGAGGAGGGGGTCGCCCATCCTGAACAGTCCACCGGTGAGGGCGAGACGCACCTCCCCGGGCTCCCCGCCGGCTCCCGCGGACGCGGCCTCCGCCCGGGTGGGGCACACCGCGGCGGCCGAGTCGGCGATGTGCCGGGCCGCGGCGGCCAGGATGCCGGCCGCGACCGGATCGCCGCCGTCGGCGCAGGCGGCCACCATGGGCGCGAAGGACGCCAGCACGGCGGGCCGGTCCGGGCGCGGATAGAGCTGTCGCGGCAACGCCGGGGCGGACCCGAACGCCTCCTCGGCGCCCGACAGGAGCGGGCGCGAGCCGCCGGGCCGCCCGTCGTAGGCGCGCAGCGCCGCGTCGAGGCCCGCCCGGCCGATCCACGCCCCGCTGCCGCTGTCGCCGAGCAGATGTCCCCAGCCGTCCGCCCTGCGCCACGCGCGCAGGTCCGTGCCGATCGCGATCATCCCGGTGCCGGCCGCGACGACCGCGCCCACCCGCTGCCCGAGCGCACCCGTGTAGGCCGCGACGGCGTCGGCGACCAGGGCCAGCCGCCGTACGCCGAGCTCACGGGCGAGCGCCGGGTGCAGGTCGGCGCGCAGCGAGTCGCCCAGCGTGGTGAGGCCGGCGGCGCCCACGGTGACGGCCCGGAGCGTGCCGACCCCGGTATCGGCCATCAACCGCCGGGCCATCGGTACCAGTTGCCCCAGCAGGTGCCCGGCGTCGATGCCGTGCGCCCCGGTGCGCACCGGCTCCCCGGACGTCAGCGGCTCGGTGACCGGGCCCCCGTCGACGGCCAGCACGACCCGCAGCCCCGAGCCGCCGGAGTCCACCCCGAGGACGCCCGACCCGTCGGCGGTGCCGGTACCGGTCGCGGCAGCCGCCGGTCCGGGGTGTGCGCGGTGGCGGAGCGGCTCGGTCGGTGGACGCGGCAAGCTGCGCTCCTTCCCTCTGACCGGTCCGGTCGGTCCGGTCGGCCGGCAGGACCTCGGCGAGGAGGAAGACTAGCGCCCGGCGGGCGGTCCCCGTGCGCAGGCCGCACCGCGTATGCGGGGCGCCGGCGTATGCCAGTAGAGTGACGCGCCGTGGCACCACGACCCTTACACGAACTTGTCGAAGCAGGCTGGGCGCATGCTCTGGAACCTGTGGCCGAACGCATCGCCGCGATGGGCGACTTCCTGCGGGCCGAGATCGCGGCCGGCCGGACCTATCTGCCGGCGGGGGCGAACGTCCTGCGGGCCTTCCAGCAGCCCTTCGACGACGTCCGCGTCCTGATCGTCGGTCAGGACCCCTATCCCACGCCGGGGATGGCCATCGGGCTGAGTTTCGCGGTGGCGCCCGAGGTGCGTTCGCTGCCGGGCAGCCTGGAGAACATCTACCGGGAACTGCACACGGACCTCGGTCTGCCCAGGCCGTCCAACGGTGACCTCACGCCGTGGACCCGGCAGGGCGTGCTGCTGCTCAACAGGGCGCTCACGACGGCCCCGCGCAAACCGGCCGCGCACCGCGGCAAGGGCTGGGAGGAAGTCACGGAGCAGGCGATCCGGGCACTGGCGGCCCGCGGGAAACCGCTCGTGTCGATCCTGTGGGGCCGTGACGCCCGCAACGCGCGGCCGCTGCTGGGCGACCTGCCCTCGGTGGAGTCGGCCCACCCCTCGCCGATGTCGGCGGACCGCGGCTTCTTCGGCTCACGTCCGTTCAGCCGGACCAACGAGCTGCTGATCCAGCAGGGCGCGCAGCCGGTGGAGTGGCAGCTGCCGTGAGGCAGGTGCGGTGACCGTCGGCGGTCGGGGGTTGCCCCCTTGCCGCCGACCGCGCTGATCACGGCGGGTTTCCCGCCCCCTCGTGCCGTCGGGAAACAGGAAACCCATCGACCCCCTTGATATCCGGCGGCCAGTCTGGTGCCCGGAAGAACGAGTACGACCTGCGACCGGGCAGGCCGACCACAAGGGGGAAACATGCGCAAGCTGTTCAACGGAGCGCTCGCGATGGCGACCGCGGCCACGGCGATGGTGGCGTTCGCCGGTACGGCCGACGCCAGGCCGGCCGCCGACTGGGCCGGGTGCCCGTCCGGCGCCGTCTGCATCTACCCGCAGAACCAGAACCCCGCCCAGCGGCCCAGCAACGTCTACTGGGCCTACGGACCGCACAACCTGAGCAACCAGGTGGGCTGGCACTGGGTCCTCAACAACCAGACCGGCGGCGCCTCCGCCGAGCTGTGCCTGAACTACGGCGGCACGAACTGCAACTACACCATCGGGGCCCAGAAGGGTGTGTACGCGGACCTCGGGCCGGTCAACTCGATCAAGCTGAACCGTCCGTAGGGCCTCACGCACGGAGTACGTCCGGAGCCGCGTCCGCGGCTCCGGACGTACGTGTTTTCCCCGCACCTCGTGCCACATCGGTCAAATGCTGAGCCATCGCCACATCCCGCCCCTACTGTGGAGGTGGGCCGCCTCACGGCTCTTGCGCGCGACAACGGGGGATGTGGTGGGGGAGCAGTACACCGGTGACCGACGTGAACCACGACCGCCCGACGACACCGTCGCGGACTTCCCCGCCCAGCTGCGGCGCCTGCGCCGGCAGCGCGGGCTCTCGCTGGCCGACATGGCCCGGCAGGCGCACTACAGCAAGGGCTATCTCAGCAAGATCGAGACGGGTGCCAAGCGGGCCACCGTCGACGTCGCGCGGCGCTGCGACCAGATCCTGCGGGCCGAGGGCGGGCTGCTGCGGCTGCTGACGCAGGACACCGAGGGCGACGGCGCCGCGCCCGGCCGGACGGGGCCCGACGCACTGTGTCCCTATCGCGGCCTGTCGGCGTTCACCGCCCGGGACGCGCGATGGTTCTTCGGCCGCGAGCGGGCCACCGCCGCCCTGGTCGAGCGGGTCTTCGAACGGATCGGCGGCGGACCCCTGATGGTCGTCGCCCCTTCGGGCGCCGGCAAGTCCTCGCTGCTCAACGCCGGTCTCGTACCGGCCTTCCGGGACCCGGCGGGCTTTCCCATGCCGGGTGCCGAGCGGTGGCCGGTGGTGGCGTTCACGCCCACCGCGCATCCGCTGCGGGAGCTGCTGACGAGCGTCGCGAAGACGCTGGACGCCGATCCCGGCGTCACCGCGGAGCAGGTGCGGGAGCGGCCCGAGGTCCTGCTGGAAGCGGTGCGGCGCACGACCGACGGGAGCGCCGCCGCCGACGGGGACGGCCGGCCGCCGCCGGTGCGGCCGGTGTTCCTCGTCGACCAGTTCGAGGAGCTGTTCACCCTCTGCTCCGACAAGGACGAGCGGCGCGCCTTCGTCCGGGTGCTGTGCGCCGTGTCGACGTCCGGCCGCCCGTCGTCCCCGGCGGGCCCGGCCGGCCACGATCCGGCCGTGGTGGTCCTGGGCGTACGGGCCGACCTGTCCGGCAACTGCCTCGAATTCCCCGAGCTGGCAGCGGCGTTCGCAGACGGGCTGTTCGTACTGCCGCCGATGTCCGTCGCCGGACTGCGGGAGGCGATCACGCGCCCCGCCGACCTCACCGGACTCACCCTGGAGCCGGGGCTCGTCCCGCTGCTGCTGCGGGACGCCGGGCTGCGCGCGGAACCGGAAGGACTGCCCGGCGAGGGACCGGACACCGGGCGTTCCCTGCCGGACGTCACCCCTTCCGGTGCGCTGCCGCTGATCTCCCACGCACTGCTCACCACCTGGCAGCGGCGCGAGGGCGCCACCCTGACCGTCGCCGGGTACGAGCGCACCGGCGGGATCCGGGGAGCGGTCGCCCGGACCGCCGAGGACGTGTTCGCGGGCCTCCACCCGGCCGAGCAGCGGACGATCCGCAGGATCCTGGTGCGCCTGGTCCACGTCGCCGACGGCACCGGACCGACCCGGCGCCGGATGAGCCGGCCCGCGCTGATGGAGCGGCTGGCCGACGCGGACGGCGCCACGGCCGCCCTGGACGCCTTCGTACGGGCCCGCCTGATCACCGCCGACCGCGACACGGTCGAGATCGCCCACGAGGCGCTGCTGCACGCCTGGCCCCGGCTGCGCGGCTGGATCGACGCGGACCGGGACGGACTGCTGATCCACCAGCAGCTCGCGCACGCCGCCGACGAGTGGGAGCGCGAGGGCGGCGACCCGTCCGCCCTCTACCGGGGCACCCGGCTCGACACCGTCAGGACATGGGCCGAGGAACTGGACGGCCGCAGCCGGCTCAGCGCGCGCGAGGAGGCGTTCCTGCGCGCGAGCCGCGCCGAGGAGGCCGACCGGCAGCGGCAGGCCCGCCGGCAGGTCCGGCGCCGGCAGGGCACGCTGACCACGCTGGTGGTGCTGCTGGCGCTCGCCGTCGTCGCCGGAGCGCTGGCGTACCGGCAGCGCTCCGCCGCGCTGCACCAGGAGCGGATCGCCCGTTCCCACGCGCTCGCCGCGCAGTCCGCCTCCCTGGCCGCCGGCCGGCCCGAGGCCTCGATCCGGCTCGCCGAGGAGGCCTATCGCTCCCAGTCGACGCCCGAGGCGCGCGGCGCCCTGCTCAGCACCCAGGCGCAGCCCTTCGCGGCCCGGCTCGGCGGGTACCGCGGGCCGGTCAACTCGGTGGCGTTCGCGCCCGACGGCCGCACGCTGGCCGCCGCCAGTTCGGACGGCACGGTGACCTTGCGACGGCTCGCGGACCGCCGTACGGCCGCCACGTTCACGATGTACGGGCGGGTCCGCTCGGTCGCCTTCGGCCCCGACGGCCGTACGCTCGCGGCGGGCGGCCCGGACTCGCCGGTGCGGCTGTGGGACACGGCCCGCCACCGTACGCGGGCGGTGCTGCCGGTGAGCACCGAGGGCGCCCGGGCCGTGGCCTTCGACCCCCGCGGACGCCTGCTGGCGATCGCGGCGACCGACGGCTCGGTCCAGGTGTGGGACATCGGCCGGGGGCGCCGCGTCACGTCCTTCACCGGCCACACCGGGCAGGTCGACACACTGGCGTACTCCCCGGACGGGCGGACCCTGGCGTCGGCCGGCGCCGACCGGACCGTACGGCTGTGGGACACGGTGCGCGACCGGCCCGCGGGCGTCCTCGAAGGGCACAACGACGAGGTGCTGGGCGTGGCGTTCGCGCCGGACGGGCGGAGTCTGGCGAGCGGGGGAGCCGACCGGACCGTACGGCTGTGGGACCTGGCACGGCACCGGACGACCGCGGTCCTGACCGGGCACAGCGACGACGTCAACGCGGTCGCCTACCTGCCGGACGGAGCCACGGTCGTCAGTGCGGGCGGGGACGGCACGACCCGGCTGTGGGACGTGCGCGCCGGGATGCAGACGCTGACGCTCACCGGCCACACCGACTACACGATGGGGGTGGCCGTGAACGCCGGCGGGACCGTGCTCGCCACCGCCGGGTTCGACCAGTCGGTGGTGCTGTGGACGCTGGGCGGGCCGGTGCTGACGGCCCGTCCGTTCACCGAGGTCTGGCAGTCCGCGTACAGCCCCGGCGGCAGGCTGCTGGCGACCGCCGCCACCGATCACACGGTGCGGTTGTGGGACGTGGCGCGGCACCGGTCCGTCGCGACGCTGCGGGGGCACCGCTCGGCCGTGTTCTCGGTGGCGTTCGCCCCCGACGCACGGACGGTGGCCTCGGCCGGTTCCGACGGCACGGTCCGGCTGTGGGACGTGGCGGCCCGCCGTCGGCTCGCCACACTCACCGGGCACCGCGGGGACGTGTTCGCGGTGGCGTTCGCCCCGGACGGCGCGCTGCTGGCGTCGGCGGGCGCGGACGGTACGGTGCGGCTGTGGGACGCGGCCACCCGCCGCCCCCTGGCCACGCTCACCGGACACACGGACTTCGTCAACGGTGTCGCCTTCAGCCCCGACGGGCGCACCCTGGCCGGCGCGGGCGACGACCTGACGGTGCGGCTGTGGGACGTGGCGACCCGCCGCCCTCTGGCCACGCTCACCGGTCACACGGGCGCGGTGCGGGCGGTGGCGTTCAGCCCGGACGGCCGA
Organism: Streptomyces sp. V3I8; assembly: GCF_030817535.1. Lineage (NCBI taxonomy): Bacteria > Bacillati > Actinomycetota > Actinomycetes > Kitasatosporales > Streptomycetaceae > Streptomyces > Streptomyces sp. V3I8. The sequence goes on from NZ_JAUSZL010000002.1 coordinate 7,846,450, forward strand.
GCGCTGGCGAGCGGCGGCAACGACGGGACCGTACGTCTGTGGGACGTCCGCCGGCACCGTTGCACGGCGGTGCTGCGGGGCCACACCGGGGCGGTGCGCGGCATCGCGTTCTCGCCCGGCGGCCGTCTGCTGGCCAGCAGCGGCAGCGACCGTACGGTGCGGCTGTGGGAGGTGGCCGGGCGGCGGCCGTGGGCCACGCTGACCGGTCATACGAACGCGGTGTGGGGCACCGTGTTCTCCCCGGACGGGCGGACGGTGGCGAGCAGCAGCAACGACGGGACCGTGCGGCTGTGGGACCTGGACGTGTCGGCGCGGTTCGCGGCGATCTGCCGGCTGCGGCTGCCGGCGCCGGGCGCGTCGGCGTGCCCGCGCCGGGCTACGGCGCGGCGAGCCGTGCCATGACGGCGTCGAGGGCGAGGGTGAGCGTGAAGTCGTACTCGGCGTCGCTGTCGAAGCGTGCCAGCTCGGCGGCGGCTTCGGCGACGAGGGGCAGACCCGACCGCTCCAGCACGGCCCGGCGGCGCGCGATGCCGGGGACGTCGGTCGTGCCGTAGGTGGGTCCCGCGCGGACTTCGCGCAGCAGCGTGCCGATCAGGGTGGCGAGCAGGCTGCGCAGGACGGGAACGGCGTCGCGCGGCGGACAGCCCGCGGCACGGAACACCGCGAGGACCGCCTCGACCGGGGCGAGTGCTTCGGACGAGGACAGCTGACGGGTGAGCACGAGCGGTGCGGCCCGGGGGTGGGCGAGGGTCCGGTCGCGGAACGCGTGGCCGACGGCCCACAGGTCGCCACGCAGGTCACCGGTGGGTTCGGGCAGGCGCATCGACCCGAGGAGCCGCTCGGTCACCGCGTCGAGCAGGCCGTCCTTGCCGGCGACGTGGTTGTAGAGGCTCTTCGCGTCGACGCCGAGGGTCCGGGCGACCGAGCGCATGGAGACCGCGTCGATGCCGTCGGCGTCGATGACCTCGAGGGTGGCGTCGACGATCGCGTCGCGGTCCAACTGCGGCGCCCCCTTGGGAGGACGTCCCCTTCGGGGCTTTTGTGTCGCGGTCATGGCCTCATGATGCCCGGCATTGCATTAATCCACAACGTGGGTATATTGACTCCCTGCAATACCCACGGCGTGGGTAAAGGAAGGAGCGGCGATGCGCTTTCCCTGGGACGGCGGTGACGTGGCGGACCTGCCGACGATCGGCGCCGCCGTCGACACGCTGCCGGACCTGTCGCGATCGGACCGGCCACCGGGCGCCCGGCTGCGGATCGCCCGCACCCGAGCCATGGCGTTCCGCGTCGAGTTCGCCGTGACGGGCACGCCGGACAGCGTCACCACCTGCCCCCTGGTCACCCTGCCCTACCCCACGCGGTTCGGCCTGTTCCGCGCGTCGCGCGCCATCGCCCCCTTCCTGTCGATCACCAATCGCATGCTGGTGATCCGCTGGCACGACAGCGACGGCCGCCCCAGGGTGCTGCTCTTCGAACCGAGCGACGTCGAACGGGGCCGCTACACCCCCTACTTCGACGACCTGAGCCGCAGGACACCGGGCTTCGTCGAGCGGCGGGTGGTCCGCGAGCACGGCACCGTCCTCGGACACCTCGCGCGCCTGGGGATCCGGCCGGACGACGTCGACTACCTGATGTTCGACCATCTGCACACCCAGGACCTGCGCCGCTGGGTCGGCACGACCGCCCACCAGGACGACCTCGGCGCGCAGCCGCGGGCCGCGTTCCCCCGCGCCAAGGTCATCGTCCAGCGCGACGAGCTGGCCGGCATGGCAGAGCTGCACCCGCTGCAGAAGCCCTGGTACCAGCCGGACGCCTACCGCCACGTCCCGCCGGAGGCGTTCCTGCCGATCGACGGTGCGGTCGTCCTGGGGCCGGGCGTGGCCGTGATCAAGACGCCGGGACACGTCTTCGGCAACCAGAGCCTCGTCGTCAACACCTCGACGGGCATCTGGGTCAGCAGCGAGAACGCCGTCGCCGCCGAGGCCCTCACCCCCGAGCACTCCGGGCTGCCCGGCGTCGCCGCCTGGGCGCGGCGGTGGCAGCAGGAAGTGGTGCTCAACGCGAACACCATCGAGACGACCGCCGACCAGTACAACTCGATCGTCCTGGAGAAGACGCTGGCCGACCCCAGCCGGGCCGACCCGCGGTTCCTCCAGTTCTTCCCCTCCAGCGAGCTGACCGGGGCCCGGACCGGTCCCGGCACCACACCCACGTTCAGCCACGGCCACATCACCCACGGCGTACAGCCGGTCTGAGAGGCGCACCCATGTCGCGATTCACCCTGCCGTCCGAGGACGTCCTGCGGGCCCGGGAGAAGCTCGTGCTCGACCACTTCCACGACGAGGTCCGCCAGGACTGGGACGCCACACTGTCGACGTTCCCGCACCCGCACTACGAACTGATCGCCCAGATGACCGTCCACGACGGCGACGGGGAGGTGCGTGACTACTACCAGGACACGCGTGTGGCGTTCCCCGACCAGAACCACGAGATCATCGCGTTCCGGCACAGTGCCGACGCCGTGATCGTGGAGTTCTGGCTGCTCGGCACCCACGGCGGACCGCTCGGCAGGATACCGCCGACCGGATCGAGGCACCGCACCCGCATGACGGCGTACTTCATCTTCGACGAGCACGAGAACCTCGTCACCGAGCGGGTCTACTTCGACCAGCTCACCATCCTCAAGCAGCTCGTCGGCGGCGTCGACCGGCGCAGCCCGCGGGGGCTGCTCAAGCTGGCGCGCATCGTCAAGGGGATCCTCGCGATGTCCGGTGGTGCCCCCGACCCGAGGCTGCTCGAGACCACGCCGCCCGACTTCGTGCGCTGACGGAGGGATCCGGATGAAGGTCCACCACCTGAACTGCGGCACCATGCGTCCCTGGGGCGCGCCCGAAGGGCTGGTCTGCCACGTCCTGCTCGTGGAGACGGCCACCGGACTCGCGCTCGTCGACAGCGGTGTGGGGCTCCTCGACCGTGCCGCGCCCGGCCGGCGGTTCGGACCGGCCCGGCACCTGGTGCGCCCCGTGTTCGAGGAGGCAGAGACGGCCGTCCGGCAGGTCGAGCGGCTCGGCCTCGACCCGGCGGACGTACGCCACATCGTGCTGACCCACTTCGACGCCGACCACGCCGGAGGGCTGGCCGACTTCCCCCGGGCGCGCGTCCACCTCACCGACGCCGAGGCCACCGCGGCGCTCGCGCCCGGCACCCGGACCGAGAAGGGACGCTACCGGCCCGCCCAGCGCGCCCACGGCCCCGAACTCGTCCGTCATCCAGCGGGTGCGGGCGAGTCGTGGCGCGGGTTCCCGGCCGCCACCGAACTCACCGGCATCGCGCCCGGCGTCGTGCTGATCGGCCTGCCCGGCCACACCCGCGGGCACGCCGCCGTGGCCGTCGACGCCGGTGACCACTGGGTGCTCCACGCCGGTGACGCGTTCTACCACCGCGGCCAGATCGACGGCACCACCAGGCCGCCGAGGTCGCTGCTCGCGATGGAACGCGCCGTCGCCCACGACCGCCGCGCCGTGCGGGCCAACCACGAGCGGCTCGCCGAGTTGTGGCGCGCCGGCGCCGACGACCTCCTGCTCGTCAACGCCCACGACCCGGGCCTCCTCGCCGCGGCCCGGGCCCGGTAGGGGACGGCCGTGCGTACGGCCGCGGCGGTGCTCACACGTTGCGCCGGTACTCTCCGCCGACCTCGAAGAAGGCTTCGGTGATCTGCCGCAGCGAACAGACCCGGGCGGCGTCCATCAGGACCGCGAAGACGTTGTCGCCGTTGATCGCCGCTTCCTTCAGCCTGGTGATGGCCTGTGCGGCCTCCGCGCCGTGCGCGGCCTGGAAGTCGCGGACCCGCCGCAGCTGCGACTCCTTCTCCGTGCGCGTGGCGCGAGCGAGTTCGACCTCCCCGCCCCCGGGCTCGTCGCCGGGCCGGCGGAAGGTGTTCACGCCGATGATCGGCAGCGAACCGTCGTGCTTGCGCTGCTCGTACAGCATCGACTCGTCCTGGATACGGCCCCGCTGGTAACCGGTCTCCATGGCGCCCAGCACCCCGCCCCGCTCGTTGATGCGGTCGAACTCGTCGAGCACCGCCCGCTCGACCAGGTCGGTGAGCTGGTCGATGACGAACGAGCCCTGCAGCGGGTTCTCGTTCATCGCGAGGCCCCACTCGCGGTTGATGATGAGCTGGATCGCCAGGGCCCGGCGCACCGACTCCGCGGACGGGGTGGTGACGGCCTCGTCGTAGGCGTTGGTGTGCAGGGAGTTGGCGTTGTCGTAGATGGCGATCAGCGCCTGCAGGGTGGTGCGGATGTCGTTGAAGTCCATCTCCTGGGCGTGCAGGGACCGGCCCGAGGTCTGGACGTGGTACTTCAGCTTCTGCGAACGCTCGCCCGCGCCGTACCTCTCCTTCATCGCGACGGCCCAGATCCGGCGGGCGACCCGGCCGAGGACCGAGTACTCCGGGTCCATGCCGTTGGAGAAGAAGAACGACAGGTTGGGCGCGAAGTCGTCGATGTCCATGCCGCGGGCCAGGTAGGCCTCGACGTAGGTGAACCCGTTGGCGAGGGTGAACGCGAGCTGGCTGATCGGGTTCGCGCCCGCTTCGGCGATGTGGTAGCCGGAGATGGACACCGAGTAGAAGTTGCGGACCCGGTTGGCGATGAACCACTCCTGGATGTCGGCCATCATCCGCAGGGAGAACTCGGTCGAGAACAGGCAGGTGTTCTGTCCCTGGTCCTCCTTGAGGATGTCGGCCTGCACCGTGCCCCGCACGGTCGCCAGCGCGTGCGCGCGCAGGTCGGCGGCCTCCGCGGGGGAGGGGTCGCGGCCCTCGGCGGCGCGGAACGCCTCGATCCGCTGGTCGATCACGGTGTTGAGGAAGAACGCCAGCACGGTGGGCGCCGGACCGTTGATCGTCATCGACACCGAGGTCGTCGGCGCGACCAGGTCGAAGCCGTCGTAGAGGGCCTTCATGTCCTCCAGGGTCGCCACCGACACTCCGGAGGTCCCGACCTTGCCGTAGATGTCGGGACGCTCGTCGGGATCACGGCCGTACAGGGTCACCGAGTCGAACGCGGTGGACAGCCGGGTGGCGGGCTGCCCCTCGGACAGCAGCTTGAAGCGCCGGTTGGTGCGGAACGGATCACCCTCCCCGGCGAACATACGGGCCGGGTCCTCGCCGTCGCGCTTGAACGGGAACACTCCCGCGGTGAACGGGAAGCGGCCGGGCAGGTTCTCCCGCCGCCAGAACCTGACCAGTTCCCCGTGGTCGGTGAAGCCGGGCAGCGCCACCCGGGGCACCCTGTTGCCGGACAGGGACTCACGGGTCAGTTCGGTACGGATCTCCTTGTCCCGGATCCGCACGACCTGCTCGTCGCCCGAGTAGGACTCCACGACGGCCGGCCAGTTCTCGATCTGCTCCGCGACCTCGGGCCGCAGTTGCTTGCGTGCCCGGTCGAGCAGCGCCTCCACGTTCCCCGCGTCGGAGCCGGCGTCGGCGAGCTCGCCCCTGACCGCGTCCAGCCGCTGGACGCGCCGCGCCGTCTCGGCGAGCGCCTCGGTCTCGGCGTGGTACGCGCGGACCGTCCCGGTGATCTCGGCGAGGTAGCGCACCCGGTCCGCGGGCACCACCTGCCGGATTCCGGAGGAATGGCGTACGTCCACCCGCGGCAGGGCGCCCTCGGACACCGGCAGTCCCCGCTCGGCCAGCACGGCCTTGAGGTGCTGGTGCAGGGCGGTGACGCCGTCGTCGTTGAACGTCGCCGCGGAGGTGCCGAACACCGGCATGTCCTCGGGCCGTTTGTCGAACGCCTCACGGTTGCGCACCAGCTGGCGGCCCACGTCGCGCATCGCGTCCTTCGCGCCGCGCCGTTCGAACTTGTTGATGGCGACGACGTCGGCGAAGTCGAGCATGTCGATCTTCTCCAGCTGCGAGGCGGCGCCGAACTCCGGTGTCATCACATACAGCGAGGCGTCCACGAACGGCACGATCGCCGCGTCGCCCTGCCCGATCCCCGGCGTCTCCACGATCACCAGGTCGAAGCCCGCCGCCTTGACGACATCGATCACGTCGGACAGGTGCTCGGGCAACTCGTGGCTGCCGCGGGTGGCGAGACTCCTGAAGAGGATCTGGTCCCCGTCGAGGGAGTTCATCCGGATCCGGTCGCCGAGCAGGGCTCCGCCGCCCCGGCGGCGCGTCGGGTCGACCGCGATCACCGCGATCCGCAGTTTGCCGCGCTGGTCGAGGCGGAACCGGCGTACCAGCTCGTCGGTCAGCGAGGACTTGCCGGAGCCGCCGGTGCCGGTGATGCCCAGGACCGGTGTGATGCGCTCCGCCGCGGCCAGGCGCACCCGCTGGGTGAACTCCGCCGGCAGTTTGCCCAGCTCCGCGCCGGTGACGGCGCGGGCGATCGAGAACCGGTCGCCGGCGAGCAGGGCGGCGGCGTCGGCGGGTTTGCTGTCCCAGAGGTCGAAGTCGCACTCCTTCACGACGGAGTTGACCATCCCGGCCAGGCCCATGCGCTGGCCGTCCTCGGGGGAGAAGATGGTCACGCCGCTCGCCCGCAGCCGGGTGATCTCCTCGGGCACGATCACCCCGCCGCCGCCCCCGACCACCCGGATGTGGTCCGCTCCCTGCCGGCGCAGCGACTCGACCAGGTACTCGAAGTACTCGACGTGTCCGCCCTGGTAGGACGAGACGGCCACGCCGTGCACGTCCTCCTCGAGCGCAGCGTCCACCACCTCCTGAACCGACCGGTTGTGCCCGAGATGGATCACCTCGGCGCCCTGGGACTGGAAGATCCGCCGCATGATGTTGATCGACGCGTCGTGACCGTCGAACAGCGCCGAGGCGGTGACCAGACGGACGGGGTGCACGGGCCGGTGCAGGTCGCGCATGAGGGGCCTTCCCAAAGCACTTCGGAAGAGTGGTGACACCAAGGATAGTAGGACGTCCTAGTACTTCATGGCGAGGCGGTACGGCGGCAGGCCCGGCCGGCAAGCCGGGGCCGGGCCTGCGCCGGGGGTCAGTACCTGCCCGCGAGCTCCCGCAGCACGGCGTGCGCCTCCAGCAGCGACGGGCCGTACCAGGTGATCAGCCGACCGCTCACCAGGCGGGTCGGGGCGGTGCGGAAGGCTTCGGGCCCGTCCCGCTCACCGAACGCGTACGGCTCGTCGGGCAGCAGGACGACGTCCACGTCCGGCCGGTCGATCCGCTCCAGGGCCATGTGCGGGTAGCGGTCCGCATGCGCGGCGAACGCGTTGGCGAGGCCGGCCCGGCGCAGCAGGTCGCCCGTGAAGGTGGACCGTCCGACCACCATCCAGGGATCGCGCCAGATCGGCACCGCCACGGTGGCGGCGACGTCGGGGGGAGGGCCGGCCCACAGGGCCCGGGCCTCGTCGAGCCAGTCGGGGACCGGGCCGCCCAGGGCCCGGGTGAACAGCCGGTCGAGCGAGGCCAGGGCCTGGGGGAGCGTCTCGACGACGGTGACCCACACCGGCACCCCCGCCGCGCGCAGCCGGGTGACGTCCAGTTCGCGGTTCTCCTCCTTGTTGGCGATCACGAGGTCGGGCCGCAGCCGGGAGATCGCCCCGCGGTCCGGGTTCTTCGTGCCCCGTACCCGGGTCACGTCGAGGTCGCCGGGGTGGGTGCACCAGTCGGTGGCCCCGACCAGCACGTCCGGCCGGGTGCGGGCGACCGCCTCCGTCAGGGACGGCACGAGGGACACCACCCGCCGCGGCCGGCGGGGCAGGTGCACGGCGGTTCCCATGTCGTCGCGCGGCGGCGTCATGACGCCGCTCGCCCGCACGCGGGCCGGGGGGTCAACCGATCACCGCGGCCCGTACGCAGAGCACGTCCGGCAGATGGGAGGCCAGTTGCCGCCAGCTGTCCCCGTCGTCGGCCGACGCGAACACCTCGCCGTTGCGGTTGCCGAAGTACACGCCCGCCGGGTCCGCGTCGTCCGTGCACAGGGCGTCGCGCAGCACCGTGCCGTAGTGGTCCTCGTGCGGCAGCCCCGCCGACAGCGGTTCCCAGCTCTTGCCCGCGTCCGCCGTACGGAAGACACGACATCGGCGGTCCGCCGGGACCCGGTCCGAGTCGGCGGTGATGGGGAACACGTAGGCGGTGTCGCCGCGGCGGGGATGGGCGGCCGCGGCGAAGCCGAACGTGGACGGCAGGCCCTCGCCGATGTCCGTCCAGTGCGTCCCCGCGTCGTCGCTGCGGTACACGCCCCAGTGGTTCTGCAGATAGAGCCGGTCCGGTGTCACCGCGTCCCGGGCGACCTTGTGGACACACTGGCCGAACTCCGGATCCGGATCGGGCAGGAACACCGCCGACACGCCGGAGTTGGACGGCTCCCAGCTGTCCCCGCCGTCCTGCGTGCGGAAGACGCCGGCCGTGGAGACCGCGACCGTCATCGCCCGCGGGTCGCGGGCGTCGGTCAGGATGGTGTGCAGGCCCTCACCGCCGCCGCCCGGCACCCACCGCGAGCGCGTGGGGTGCTCCCAGAGGGGACGGACGAGCTCGAAGGACTCGCCGCGGTCCGCCGAACGGTACAGCGCCGCCGGTTCCGTACCCGCGTACACCACGTCCGGCTCGGACGCCGACGGGTGCAACTGCCAGACCCGCTCGAGCGAAGCGCCCGTATCCTTGGGGAACTTGACGGCCGCCTTGGCCGGCTCGGTCCAGGTGCGGCCCAGGTCGTCGGAGTGGAACACGGACGGCCCCCAGTGGGCGCTGTCGCCCCCGACGAGCAGCCGCGGCACGGCCCGGCGGGTGTCGATCGCGACCGAATAGACCGCCTGTGCGTTGAAGTACGGGCTTTCGTCGAACTCCCAGGCGCCATTGCGCCGCCGTGCCACGAACAGCCCCTTGCGTGTGCCCACGGCGAGCAGAACTGCGGTCATACCGGCCACCTCCGGACGTCGTTGTCTCAGGTACCGGCCAGTCTGCACCCCGGCACTGACAGTCACCCCCCGGACGGCGTTCCGGTGCAGGTCAGGACGTTTTCACGAGGTGCGGGCGCGGGGCGCCGGCCACCGGTGATGTGGGGAACGTCTCCTGAGCAACCCGGCCCCCGTTCCCGTACGCAAGGGCACCCGGTGTGCGCGTGCGGCACGAGGAGAGCGGCATGAGGAGAGCGGCATGAGGAGAGGGGTCCCGATGGCGGCTTTGCGTGGTCCGAGGGCGTTGCTGTGGCGTTGGCGGCCCAACCCGCTGCGGCGGCGCAGCGACAGGGTCGAGGCCTGGACCGTGCTCGCCGTGTGGCTCCTCGCCCTGCTCACCGGGACACTCGCGGGGCTCTCGGTGACGCGGTCGGTCGAACAGGGCCTGGCGCGGGAGCGCGTCGAGTGGCGGCCCGTGACGGCGCGGCTCACCGGACACGCGCCCGGCACGGCGTCCGGCGCCGAGCAGGTGTGGGCCGAGGTCCGCTGGTCGGCGCCGGACGGTTCCGCGCACCTGGGGCGGGCCCGGGTGGAGCCCGGCAGCACGGCGGGCACCGCGGTCACCGTGTGGACCGACCCGCGGGGCCGTCTCGTCACCAGGCCCGTCACGGAGGCCCAGGCGGCCCTGCGGGCAGGGCTGATCGGAACCCTCGCGGGCGCGGGCGCGGCGGTGGTGCCCCTCGCCGGCGGGCGGCTGGTCCGGGGCCGCCTGGAGCGGCGGCGGCTGGACCTGTGGGACACGGAGTGGGCGCGGGTCGGCCCTCGGTGGAGGTGGAGGACCGGCTGAGGGGACGTTCCCCCTCCGCCGGTCCACCGGGGACGGTTCCCGTCAGACCGAGCGGTGGTACTGGTCCGGCACATGCACCTCGGCGCCGCGCTCGCGGGCCGCGTGCAGGGCCCACGAGGGGTTGCGCAGCAGCTCCCGGCCGAGCAGCACGGCGTCCGCCTCACCGTTGGCGAGGATCTTCTCGGCCTGCTCGGCGTCGGTGATGAGTCCGACGGCGGCGACCGGCATCGACGTCTCGTTCTTGATCCGGGCGGCGAAGGGGACCTGGTAGCCGGGTCCGACGGGGATGCGCACGCCGGCCGCGTTGCCGCCCGTGGACACGTCGACCAGGTCGACACCATGGGCGGTCAGCTCGGCGGCGAGGCGGACCGTGTCGTCGGCCGTCCAGCCGTTCTCCTCCAGCCAGTCGGTGGCCGAGATGCGGAAGAACAGCGGCTTGCCGTCGGGCCACACCTCGCGCACGGCGTCGACGACCTCGAGGGCGAAGCGCACCCGGTTCTCGTACGAGCCGCCGTACGCGTCCGTGCGCCGGTTGGAGTGCGGGGAGAGGAACTCGCCGATCAGGTAGCCGTGGGCGCCGTGGATCTCGGCGATCTCGAAACCGGCGTCCAGGGCCCGCCGGGCGGCGTCGGCGAACTGGCCGACGATCTCGCGGATCCCGTCCACCGTCAGCTCGGTCGGCACGGCGTGCTTCTCGTCGAAGGCCAGCGGGCTCGGGCCGAGCGGCTGCCAGCCGTACGCCTCGGGGCCGACCGGCGCGCCGCCCTTCCAGGTGCGGTCCGTCGAGGCCTTGCGGCCGGCGTGCGCGAGCTGGATCGCCGCAACCGTGCCCTGGGACGCCAGGAAGCGCGTGATGCGCCGGAACGCCTCGACCTGCGTGTCGTTCCAGATGCCCAGGTCGTACGGCGAGATCCGGCCCTCGGGGCTGACCGCGGTGGCCTCGACGATGATCAGGCCCGTCCCGCCGACGGCGCGCGCCCCGTAGTGCGCGAAGTGCCAGTCGGCGGGGGCGCCCACCGACGGGCCCTCCGGCGCGGCCGAGTACTGGCACATCGGCGGCATCCAGACCCGGTTCGGGACGGTCAGCTCGCGCAGGGTGTAGGGCTCGAAGAGCGCGCTCACGGCGGACTCCAATCGTGGGGCGGGGGCCGGGTTGTCGACTCGTACGATAGACATCGTAGTACGGCGGATGTCAAACTACGGGAGTCCTCGTACAATGAGGGACTCCGGGGACCTCCGGACCCCGGACCCGACGGACTGGAGCCGCCGTGACGATCGCCGCCCCGACCGGCAGCAGCCGTGATCTGCCGCACCCCCGGCGCGGGGAGATCCGGCTGGAGGCCGTGCTGCACGCGCTCTCCGACCCGCTGCGGCTGCAGGTCGTACGTGAACTCGCCGCCGACGGTGACGAGTTGTCCTGCTCGCACTTCGATCTGCCGGTCACCAAGTCCACGACGACGCACCACTTCCGGGTGCTGCGCGAGTCCGGGATGATCCGGCAGACCTACCGGGGCACCGCCAAGATGAACGGGCTGCGGCGGGACGATCTCGACGGCCTGTTCCCCGGTCTTCTCGATAGCGTGCTCGCGGCGGCGGCGCGGCAGGCCGTGCGGCTCGGGAGCCGCTGATCGCGTTCGGCGGAAAGCGCTCCCGGGACCGCCACCGGCACGCCGGCGGGCGGATCGGGGGGCGCGCACCGGTCCGTACGGATGTCAGGCGGCGGGCGGAGGCGCCATGTCGCCCACCGGCGGGTTGAGGCGGGCGAAGCCCTCCTGGCGCTGGTAGGGGAAGTACGGGTAGGCCGCCGTCCTGCTGCTCGCCGCGTCGAGTTTGGCCAACTGGTCGGGCGTGAGGGTCCAGCCGACGGCACCGAGGTTCTGACGCAGTTGCTCCTCGTTGCGGGCGCCGATGATGACGGAGGAGACGGTCGGCCGCCGCAGCAGCCAGTTGATGGCGATCTGCGGAATTTTCCGGCCGGTCTCCTGCGCGACCTCGTCGAGGGCGTCGACCACGCGGTAAAGGTGTTCGTCCTCGACGGGCGGGCCGTATTCCGCGGTGCGGTGCAGCCGGCTGTCGGCCGGCAGGGGCCGGCCGCGGCGGACCTTGCCCGTGAGCCGTCCCCAGCCGAGAGGGCTCCATACGAGGGCTCCGAGGCCCTGGTCCAGTCCGAGGGGCATCAGCTCCCACTCGTAGTCGCGGCCGACGAGGGAGTAGTAGACCTGATGGGCGACATAGCGCGGGTGGCCGTACCGCTCCGCGATCGAGAGGGACTTCATCGCCTGCCACCCGGAGAAGTTGGAGATGCCCAGGTAGCGGACCTTTCCGGCTCGTACGAGATCGTCGAGCGCGGACAGGACCTCCTCGATCGGCGTGCCGGCGTCGAAGGCGTGCAGTTGGAACAGGTCGAGGTGGTCGGTGCCGAGCCGGCGCAGCGCGTCCTCGCACGCGGTGATCAGGCGTGACCGGGAGGAGCCCGCGTCGCCCGGACCGTCACCCGTCGGCAGGCTGGTCTTGGTGGACACGATCACCTGGTCCCTGCGACCCTTGATCGCCTCGCCCAGCACTTTCTCGGAGGCGCCGCCGGAGTACACGTCGGCGGTGTCGAACATCGTGATCCCGGCGTCCAGGCAGATGTCCACCAGGCGGCGCGCCTCGCGCGCGTCGGTGTCGCCCCAGGCGCCGAACAGCGGTCCCTGCCCGCCGAAGGTGCCGGCGCCGAAGCTCAGTACGGGGACCTTGAGACCCGACGCGCCCAGCCGTCTGTATTCCATGACCGTTCCTCTCTCACTTCTCGCTGCCTGACTGGCTAATGGTTCTGGAGTTCCGTTAGCCTGGCCCTCAACGTAGCAGGCGTGAGCCATTAATGAAACTGGAGTCCCGTTATGGGGTTTGAGGGTGCCGATCCGGGGACCGTCCGGCCGGGAGGGCGCACGGCGCGGGTGCGGTCGGCGGTGCTGCGGGCCGCTGGGGACGCCCTGGCGGAGCACGGCTTCGCCCACCTGGACCTCACCGACGTCGCCCGCCGTGCCGAGGTGGGCAAGACCACCGTCTACCGCCGCTGGGGAACGGTGGCCGTCCTGGTGGCCGACCTGCTGGTGGACATGGCCGAGCAGTCACTGCCGCGTACCGAGACCGGGTCGCTGCTCGGCGACCTCAAGGCCAACGCCCGGCTCGTGCAGCGCACCTTGGCCGATCCGCGGCAAGGAGCGCTGTTCAAGGCGGTGATCGCCGCCGCCACCTGCGAGGCCAGGACGGCCGAGGCCCTGCACCGCTTCTACGACGTCCGCGTCCAGGAGTGGGCGCCCTGCGTCCGGCAGGCCGTCGACCGGGGCGAGGTGCCCGAGGGTACCGATGCCCACGAGGTCGTCCGCGCCGTCTCGGCCCCCCTCTACTACCGCCTGCTGACCACCGGTGACCCTCTCGACGAGGCCGCCGCGGACCGGGCCGCCGAGGCCGCCGCGGCCGCGGCGCGTGCGGGGGCGTACCTGCGGGGCGCCGGATGACGGAGGCCGTCGCGGGCAGCGGCCCGCGGGCCGAGCGGCCTGACGTCGCGGTCCGCCGGCCTCGGCGGGCCCAGCGGGGAAGCGGACGGCCGGGCGGCGAGGACTCGCCGCCCGGCCTCTCCCGGCGCGCGTCCGCCGAGCAGGACGCCCGGTGAACGGACGCGTCGGCCTGCTGCCGCCCTGCCCGCTGCGCGGCCTGTGGGCCGTACGGCACGGGCAGAGCACCGCCAACGTGGCCTTCGCCGCGGCGGAGAGGTCCGGCTCCACCGCGCCGGTGCCGGGCCGCGACCGTGACGTCCCGCTGTCCGGGCCGGGCGCCGTGCAGGGCGCGGCGCTGGGCGACTGGCTGGCCGGACGGACCCCGGGAGCCGGGCCCGACCTGGTCGTGTGCTCCCCGTACCTGCGCGCCCGGCAGACCTGGGAGGCGATGGCGGACCGCGCGGCCGGACTCGGCACGCCGCGCATGGACGTGCTGGTCGACGAGCGGCTGCGCGACCGGGAGATGGGCGTCTTCGAACTGCACCCCGCGGCCGCGCTGCGGGCCCGGGCACCGGAGGAGGCCGCCCGCCGCGAACTGCTGGGGGAGTGGAACTACCGGCCGCCCGGCGGCGAGGCCTTCACCGACGTCGCCGTCCGGGTCGGCCAGTTCGTCTCCGACCTGGGCCGCGCCGCGCCCGGGCGGCGCGTCCTGGTCGTCGCGCACGACGGCGTGGTCGTCGCCCTGCGCCACGTACTCGCCGGGATCGGCGCCGTCGCGCCCGAGCGGTTGCCGCCCGTCCCGAACGCCTCCGTGTCGTCCTGGGACGGTGACGGCCACCGGCTGCGCCTGACCTCCTGGGGCGACACCGCCCACCTGGCTCCGACGGACACCACGGGAGGAACGCCCCGCGCATGAACGGCCGCTCTGTCCCCGATCACCCAGGTGGTCAGGGACCCGGTCGTCCCAGGCAGCCGTTCACGGCCGTGGCGGTGGCGGCGGGCCCTCATGATTCACGACCAGGACCGTTCCGCCACCCACCTGCGCGGTAGGACGGCGAAGCCTTTCTGACGGATGGCGGCAGCCGTACGGGAACCCGGCCGTGACGCGGGGCGCGGGGGCGTACACGGCTGGTCGCGCAGTTCCCGCGCCCCTCACCGGGCGTCCTGCCCCCCGGCCGCTCGCATCAGTGACTCCCAGTCGGGGAGTTTCACCACCCCTCTGCCCAGGGAGGCGCCCAGTTCCGCCTCCGCCCTTTCGATCGACTGCCAGTCCGACCAGCCGACCGGGCGCAGGCCCTCGGACCGCAGGGCCGCGAGCGGGTCGGGCGGGACCTCGCGCAGGGCGAGGGCGGGAGCGTCCTCCAGGAGTGAGGCCACCGTCTCCTTCGCGCAGGGGCGGTTGGTGCCGATGACGCCCGTCGGGCCGCGCTTGATCCAGCCGGCCACGTACTCGCCCGGCGCGACCGAACCGTTGCGCAGCACGCGGCCCGCGACGTGCGGAACGGTGCCGCGGTCCGCGTCGAACGGCAGGTCGGCCAGGGGAACCCCGCGGTAGCCGACCGAGCGCAGGACCAGCTGTGCCTCGACGTCCTCGTACCGCCCCGTGCCCGTCACACCGCCGCGGCCGTCCGGAAGGGTCCGTTCGAAGCGGACCGCGCCCACCCGTCCTGTCGCGTCCGGGAGCAGTGCGACCGGCCGCAGGAAGAAGCGGAGCCGGATCCGCCGGGACCCGGCCGTCCGTGGCCGCTCGGCCCAGCCACGCAGCACCTCGATGTTGCGGCGCTGCGCGGCGGGCAGCCCGGACGGATCCGCGTACGCCGGATCGAGCGCCAGCTCCGCCGGGTCCACCAGCACGTCGGTGTCGGGCAGGCCGCCCAGTTCCCGTAGCTCCTTGGTGGTGAAGCGGGCCTGGGAGGGGCCGCGCCGCCCCACCATCCGGATCTCCCGCACCCGGCTGTCCGACAGCGCGGCGAGCGCCGCCTGGGGCATGTCGGTCGGGCTCAGTTCCGCGGCGCCGCGGGCCAGGATCCGCGTCACGTCCACCGCCACGTTCCCCACACCGATGACGACCGCCGTCCGCGCGCCGGCCACGAAACCGCCGGAGACGACGTCCGGGTGCGCGCTGTACCAGGACACGAAATCGGTCGCCGACCAGCTGCCGGGCAGCTCCTCCCCGGGCACCCCGAGATGCCGGTCGGTGGCGGCGCCCACGCAGTACACGACCGCGTGGTACAGCTCTCTCAGACGGGCGGCCGGCAGCCCGTCCGGGCCGACCCGGACCCCGCCGAGGAACCGCACCCGCTCGTGCTCCAGGACGGTGCGCAGCGTGCCCTGCAACGACTTGATCTTCTCGTGGTCGGGCGCCACGCCGTAGCGCACCAGGCCGTACGGACACGGCAGCCGGTCCAGGACGTCGACCCTGACCCCGGGCACCCGGTCCTGCTGGACGAGACCCTGCGCGGCGTACACCCCACTCGGCCCCGAGCCGACGACGGCGACCTGCAGCACGGCACGACCCCTTCCCCGAGGAGAACGAGGAGCTCGCTGATGCTTCCAGCATCGCACCGCACCGCGCGCCGGGGGAGGGGCGGGACAGGCCGCTGCGCCGACGGTGTGGACACGGGCCCCGCTCGCGCGCCTGTCCACGATGAAGGTGATCACGCGGTTACGTTGCCTGCGTGCTGGAAACATCCTTTCTTAATCTTTCTGATCGTGATGAGCCGGACGGTGCGGTGTCGGTACGGCGCGCCTGGGAAGTGCGGGAGAACGACACCGCCACGACCTGGTGCGACGTCCGGCTGAGCTTCGCCGACGGCGCCGGCGTACGCCTGCTCGCGGCGGTGTGCGGGAGCAGTGTCTCCATCGAGGACGTACGCGCCCGGCCCGCGCTCTCGCTCGACGACCTGGCGGCGCTGCCGGACTGGATCGAGGGCCCGCTCCTGGCGGCGTGCGCAGGCGCGTCCGCGGTACCGGGCGCCTCCGGCGGCGACGGGAGTCCCGACAGGCGGCACGCGCGCCCCGCCCCGCAGTGCGGCACCGGGAGCCGCCGACTCGTCGCGGGCGAGTACCTGGCGGCCCAGCGGGCGGGACGGGACCCGGTGCTCGCGGTGATGGCCGCGACGGGGCACAGCCGACGGCACTCGCTCCGGCTGATCGCGGGGGCGCGGGACGCGGGGCTCCTCGCGCCCCGCCATGTCCGCCGCTGAGGCTGATCGCGGGGTGGCGGGCGGCCGGCTCCGGGGTGCGGGTCCGTCGTGACCGGGCGCGCAGTTCCCCGCGCCTCTTCCGGGGGCGCTCCGTCACATTTCGCGCATCCGGCTGATCTCGGTCGTCTGCTGGGCGATCACGTCGTCGGCCATCTCGCCGATCTGGATGTTGTTGCCCTGCGAGAGGACGTCCGTGGCCATGGTGATCGCCCCGTTGTGATGGGTGATCATCAACTTCAGGAAGAGCTCGTCGAACGCCGCGCCCTTCGCCGCACGCAGCGTCTTCAGCTGCGTGTCGGTCGCCATGCCCGGCATCACGTCGTGGTGGTGGCCCCCGCTCTTCTTGCCGCCGCCGCCGTGGTTCTCGAGCCAGGCCTCCATCGTCTCGACCTCGGGACCCTGCGAGGCCGAGATCCGTTCGGCGAGGCGCTTCACCTGCGTCGATCTGGCGCGTTCGGGGGCGAGTTCCGTCATCTCGATGGCCTGCTGGTGATGCTCGATCATCATCCGGGCGTAGTCGAGGTCCGCGGAGTTGGGGGTGTCGTCGTCGGAGCGCTGCTCCGCGGCGTCCTCGGCGGAGAGCGTCTCGGCCGCCTCGCCCGGTTTGCCGGGCGCGATCACCGAAGGGCCCGTGGACGGCGCGGACTTGGCGTCGTCGTCCGAACCGGTGCAGCCGGCGAGCGCGAGGACGGCGACCGTCACGGACGCCGTGATCAGACGGCGGGACGTACGGCGAGCGGGCACAGCGACCTCCTGTGGCACATGAATCGGCGGACACCTCGTGGGCGCGGGCACCTCGGTGGGTGCCGATGACCGTCCTAGCACGCTTCCACGCGCCGATGATCAAAAACATTCATTACGAATGCGTTGCCACCTGTTGATCTGTGCATGATGAAGACGATACTGCGGTGGTACCTGAACCGTTCGACTTCGAACGGCGACTAGGGAGGACGCAGTGACCCTGTTGAACAATCTCCGAACGCGGCGCAGACGTCTGGGCGTCGCCGCCACCGCGGCCGGCCTGCTGGCCGCACTGCTCACGGCAGGTCCCGCGGTCGCGACCCCCGACCCCGGGGACGCGCCGACGACTTCGGAAAAGGTCTCCAAGAGCGCGGCGGCCGAGGCCAGAGCGGCGATCGCGAACGGCGAGATACCCGGGCAGGACGAGATCGTCCACTCGGACAACATCCAGCACCTCACGAACATCCCCAAGGACGCCCTGCCCGGCACCAACTCGGACCTCGCCTTCCAGGGCAAGTACGCGTTCGCCGGCAACTACGACGGCTTCCGCATCTTCGACATCAGCAACCCGAAGTCCCCGAAGACGGTCGCCCAGGTGCTCTGCCCGGGCTCCCAGAACGACATCACCGTCTCCGGCGACCTGCTCTTCCTCTCCACGGACTCCTCGCGCAGCGACAACTCCTGCAGCAGCACCACGCAGCCCGCGACCGAGAAGTCCTCCTGGGAGGGCATGAAGGTCTTCGACATCAGCGACAAGAAGAACCCGAAGTACGTCGCCGCCGTCGAGACCGCCTGCGGCTCCCACACCCACACGCTGGTGCCGGAGCGCAAGAACGTCTACATCTACGTGTCCTCGTACTCGCCGAGCGCCACGTTCCCCGACTGCCAGCCGCCGCACGACGGCATCTCGGTCATCAAGGTGCCGCGCAGGGCTCCCGAGAAGGCGGCGGTCGTCAACTTCCCCGTCCTGTTCCCCGGTGAGGGCGCGGACGGCGGCGGCAACCCGGGCGGACCCACCAACCCGGGCGTCTCCAAGACGACCGGCTGCCACGACATCACCGTGCTGCCCTCCAAGGACCTCGCGGCGGGCGCCTGCATGGGTGACGGCATCCTGTTCTCCATCAAGGACCCGGAGAACCCGAAGGTCATCGACCAGGTCCAGGACAACGTGAACTTCGCGTTCTGGCACTCGGCGACCTTCAACCAGAAGGCGAACAAGGTCGTCTTCACCGACGAGCTGGGCGGCGGCGGCGCGGCCACCTGCAACGAGACCGTGGGTCCGAACCGCGGCGCGGACGGCATCTACGACATCGTCGGCAAGGGCGACAAGCGCAAGCTCGTCTTCAAGAGCTACTACAAGATCCCGCGCCACCAGGCCGACACCGAGAACTGCGTGGCCCACAACGGCTCGCTGATCCCGGTCAAGGGCAAGGACATCATGGTCCAGGCCTGGTACCAGGGCGGCATCTCCGTCTGGGACTTCACGAACTCCTCGGCGCCGAAGGAGATCGCCTACTTCGAGCGCGGTCCGCTGAGCACCACGACCATGGTCACCGGCGGCTCCTGGTCCGCGTACTACTACAACGGCTACATCTACTCGAACGACATCGCCAAGGGCTTCGACGTCCTGAGGATCGACGACCGTCGTACGGACCCGGCGAAGTGGAACCGGCAGAGCGAGCTGAACGTCCAGACGCAGCCGGACTACTTCGACTGACCCGCCCCGTCCGTCTCCTGGTTCCGCTCACCACCGTGACCGTGACCGGGCCCGGGACCGCGCCCGTGACCGTCGTCCGGCTCGCGGCTCCCGGGTGCGAAGAACCGTGAAAGGTCCTCGTGGTACGTCCCGCCGGGCGCTTCGGCGTCCGGCGGGGCACCCCGCTCCCACTCGAGCCCGTAGCGCCGGAACAGCTCGCCGCGCAGCACCGGCACCGGCATCGGGACCCCCGGCACCAGCGCCGCGAACACCGCGCCCATCAGCAGCGCCCGCAGCATGGGGTAGTCGGCGACGGTGTCCGGCGAGCCGTAGCGGGACATGGTGTCGCTCAGCAGTTCCGCCAGCCGGCGCTGCTCCGGACACTGCTTGAACCCCTCGCCCTGCAGGATGCCCGCCATGTGCTGACGCATCACCACCGGATGGTCCCGGGCGAGGCCCAGGACCGCGTCGATGGCCCGCGCCATCCGCTCCCGGCCGTCCTCGGTACGCGGCTCGCGCTCCAGCGCCTCCTCCAGCGTGCGGTGCATCAGCCGGTGCACGGCGGACTGGACGAGCAGACGTTTGCCGGGGAAGTAGTACGAGACCAGACCCCGGGCCGAGCCCGCGCGGTCCGCGATGTCGCCCAGCGTCGTGGCGTCGTACCCCCGCTCGCTGACCAGCTCCAGCGCCGCCTGCAGGAGCCTCTCGCGGGAACGCCGACGCAACTCTTCATTGACCGATGCGCTGCGAGGGGACATCCTATGTACTCCTGCGTTGACTGGCTGTCAGCCAACTATACGCAGCACGTCCGGACAGGCCCCCGCGGGGACCCGCCCGGGCTGCCGTCCGTCCGGGGCGACGCGGGGGATCGTCCCGGACGGACGGAGCCGTCCTGTCGCCGGGGCGTCGCCCGCTCCTTACAGTGGGGGGAAAGGGCCGAGGAGGCGTACGCGCATGGATCAAGAACAGATCCTGGCCAGGATCACGGCGATGGTCGACGACGAGCGCAAACTCCGTGACGCCCTCGCGTCCGGGGAGATCGACAACACGACCGAGCAGCAGCGGCTGGGGCAACTGGAGCGCGAGCTGGACCGGTGCTGGGACCTGTTGCGCCAGCGGCGCGCGAAGTCCGAGTTCGGCGAGAACCCGGACGACGCCCAGGTGCGCCCCTCGTCCCAGGTCGAGAACTACCGCAACTGACCGCCCGCGGACCACTGCGACGGACCGTCCGCGGACCACTGCGACGGACCGTCCGCGGACCACTGCGACGGACCGTCCGCGGACCACCGCGACCGACCGCCCGCGGACCACCGCGACCGACCGCCCGCGGACCACTGCGACGGGACCGCTCGCGACCGGCCGGCGGTGTCGCGGATCAGGCCTTGCGCGGCACCAGGTCCAGCACGGGCCGCAGCCCGTCGGGTCGCTCGGCCACCGGCAGGTGCTCGACGAAGTGCACCGCGCACCCCACGGCCGCCGCTCCGCCGTCGGCCCGCCGGTCGTCCCCGACCATCAGCGTGGCGCGCGGATCGGCCCCGAGCGCCTCGCAGGCGATCGCGAAGAGCCGGGCGTCCGGCTTCTGCACGCCGTGCTCGTACGACAGGACGTAGGCGTCGACGTACGCGTCCAGGCCGTGCTCGCGGAACACGGGACGCAGGTCCCAGCCGATGTTGCTGACCACGCCGACGCCGACCCCCCGCTCCCGCAGGGCGCGCAGCACCTCGGACGCGTCGGCGTACGGGCGCCAGGCCGCCGGGCTCATGTGCCGGTCGTACAACGCGTCGTACAGCTCCGGAACGGGCAGTGCCACCTGGCGGCAGGCCCCGGTGTACGCGGCCCGGTGCAGTTCGGCGCTCTTGTCGCGCACGCTCCACAGCGGGACCAGCTCGTCGGGCACCGGCCCCGTCCGCGGAGCCCCGCCGGGCAGCGCGCCCGCCGCCTCCAGCTCCTTCGCGGCCCTGAGCAACTCCTGCTCCGGCAGGGGTGTTCCGGTTTCGGTCAGCACGGCACGCAGCCAGGCTTCGGGGGACTCGATACGGAAGAGGGTCCCGGAGAAGTCGAACAGCACGGCGTCCATGCGGGGACCGTACCCGGGCCGGGGCCCGGCCGGTCACCGTCCGGCCGGTCACCTGCCGAACAGGCCCGAGACCGCGTCCACCAGGCCGCCGATCAGACCCGGCGAGGAGGATTCCGCCGGGGCGGGGTCCGCCGAGGTGTCCGGTGCGGGTGCTTCCGAACCCGGCTGTGTCGCGGGCTCCTCGCCCGTGTCGGGGGACGAGGACGGGGACGGCCGGCCCGCGGGCGTCTGCGTACCTTCGCCGGTCCCCGAACCGGCGGTGCCGTTCGCCCCGGCGGACGGGGCGGCCGTGGACTTCCCGTCCGCCGGGGCGCCGGAGCCGCTCTCCTGCGACCGCGGACCGGCCATCACCTCCGTGCCCGTGGTGGCCTCGGTCCCCTGACCCGTAGGGGGCCGCGCGGCGGTGGTCGCGGGGCTGTCGGCGGCCGGGGCGCCGGACTCCGTCCGCTCCGGTTCCCCCACCGCCTTCGCGCCGCGGTCGTGGTGGTCGGTGCCGACCACGCCGGGGATGCTGAGCCAGGGAGCGGAGGAGTCGCGGTCGGTGACCACGAGGCCCAGGGTCGCGGCCGAGCACACGCAGCCGGCCGCCACGAGCCAGCCCGCCCGGCGCATCCGGCCGGCCCGCCGACCGCTCGGGTCGACGAACACCGGCGCACCGGTCGCGATCGCGGACCGCTCCGCCTGCGCGGATTTGCCCAGCCTCGCAGGCTCGTCCGCGACTGCCGACCGCCCGTCCGCCCCGGTGCCGGGTTCCCGGGCATCCGGTTCCTGGACATCCGGTTCCTGGACACCGGGTTCCCGGGCGTCGGGTTCGGCGCGGTCCAGGACATCCGTACCGCGCTCCGGGCGTATGTGTCCGCCGTCGCCCGCCTTGCCTGCCATGCAACTGCCTTCCGCTTCGGTTCCGTTGTGCCGACGGTAGCCGGACGGCGGTGCCTCTCGTACGGGCACCCCGGCCGCGCGTCGTCAGCCTCGCCGAGTGATCCGTAGCCACGGTGCCAAACGGATTGGTCCGAAGCGGAAACTCCTGGAACCGATCCGGCGCCGGTTGTGTGCCCTACGGCAGCGGGACTGCCCCAAGGCCCCGGACCGGGGTCAGAAGCCGGTGGGCAGTGGGATGGCGTTGCCGGTGAAGGGGGTGGTGTCGAGCCAGAGGTAGTGGAAGGAGCGGCTGGTGAAGACCCAGCCGTTCTCGGAGCGTTTGAGGTGGTCCGTGCTCATGCAGTGGTTCCTGTAGTAGGTCTCGCCGGGGCCGCGTGCGGCTTCGTGGCAGATGGTGCTGGTGGTTGCCTCGTCGCCGGTGATGTCGATGGGGCCCTGTACGGCGAACTGGACGAAGAAGTCCCGTCCTTGGCGCAGGTTCTGGTAGGTGGAGACGATGTCGTCCAGGCCGGTGGCGTGCACATGTTCGCCGATGGTCCATCGGGCGTCGTCTGCCCAGGTGGCGCGGAAGCGGTCGGTGTCGCCGCGGGTGGCGGCGTCGGCGAAGCGGGCGACGGTGTCGCGGATGGATGCTTCGTCCAGCAGGCGTGCCAGTGCGTTCTCGGTGGTGGTCATGGGTTTCTTCCTGTGTGGTGGAGGGCGGGTCCGGCCGGGACGTTCGGGGGGGCCTGGGGTCGGAGGGTGTTGTGTTGTCCATGGTGGGGCGGTTGGGGGTGGGGGGCCAGGGATGCGTGGACGGTAGGAAGGGCTGTACCACCCTGGGGCGGTGCGGGTGGGGGCAGGGGAGGGACAATGGGGGGTATGACGACGACATCCGGGACCGGTCTGGGCGCGGTGATCCGCATGTGGCGTGACCGACTGCCCCCGTCGGCCGCCGGGCTGCCGGCGGCGCTGGGCCGCCGTGCCGCCGGGCTGCGGCGTGAGGAGCTGGCCGACCTCGCGGGAATGTCGGTCGACTACGTCGTACGTCTGGAGCAGGGAAGGGCCACCACTCCCTCGGCGCCGGTGGTGGCGTCGCTGGCGCGTGCCCTGCAGCTGTCCACGGCCGAGCGGGATCACCTGTACCGGCTGGCGCACCTGGCTCCTCCGGCGGACGCCGCGATCTCCGACCACCTCACGCCCGGTGTCCAGCGGGTGCTCGCCCGGCTCGGGGACGTCGCGGTCGCCGTCTTCGCGGCGGACTGGCAACTGGTGTGGTGGAACCGCGGATGGGCCGCCCTCGTGGGTGACCCGGCCGCCTCGCCGGCGCGGCTGCGCAATTTCGCCCGCGACAGGTTCCCCGTGGACGAGGGGCCCGCCCGCCTCGCGCTGTGGCCGGTGACCGAGGCGGACCGGGCGGCCACCGACGCCGCCGTCGTCTCCGACCTGCGCCGCGCCACCGGGCGCTACCCCCAGGACAGGCGTCTTGCCACGCTGATCCGCGAGCTGAGTGCCAACGCGAGGTTCGCCGAGCTGTGGGCGGCCGGAGGCGTGGCCGCACACCGTGAGGACCAGAAGACGATCGACCATCCCGCGGTGGGGCCTGTCACCGTGGACTGCGACATCCTGACCGACGGCGACTTCGACCTCAAGATCGTGATCATGACCGCCGCACCCGGCAGCGAGGACGAGACCAAGCTCAAGCTCACGGCCATCGCCGGCCGGTCGGCCACCGCCGCCACCGCGGCCACCTGATCCGGGCGCCCGCCTGCCCGCCGGCGGGCGAGGAGTACGCGGGGTGCCGCGACGGTTGATGTATCGATGTTCGTCGAACGTGAAAGTGCGGAGGTAGGGTCACCGCATGCCCAAGCAGCCTCACCATCCCGACCTCGGGGACGTCCACCTCGTCCGGGTGCTTTCGGCGCTCGGGGACCCCGCCCGACTGCTGATCATGAAGATCCTGGCCGACGGCGGAGAGCACCAGCGCGCCGAGTTCGAGGTCGACGTCGGGCCCTCGACGCTCAGCCATCACATGAAAACGCTGCGCGAGGCCGGACTGACCCGTCACCGGATGGAGGGCACACGCTGCTTCGTGTCGTTGCGCAAGGACACCCTCCAGCGTTACCCCGCCGTTCTGGAGGGTGTCCTGCAGGCCGTCACCGCCGAGGGGTACGGGAACGGCGCCCAGGGGTGAGCGCACGGCCCGACGGCGGAACACCGGCCCGGTGGCGGGCAATGGCTGGATTTCGGACTCCGAGGCCGATCTTTTCACCGCCCGCCGGGGATACGCTCGGTTGCGTACCGTGAGTCGTCCAGGCGGGTGGGACCGGCCACAGCGACGGCTCCGGCGGGCAGCTGAATCGAGGCGACAGCCGGAACACTCCGCCGGCGGGCATCCCATGGCTCTCTGCAGCCGGCCCCAACCTGGCTCACCTCCCCGTACGTTCTCCGCGTGCCCGGCCCCCGCTCGCCGCCGCGTGTCCGGGAGGTGACGGAACGGACTCTCCATGTCTGCCACGCGCCATGACGTCCCCGCCGCACAGGCCGTGCTCGACCTGGCCTCCCGCGCGGAGGGCTGCGACGTCCTGGAACTGCTGCACGACCTGACGACATACGCGGTCAGCCTGCTGGGTGTGCGCTCGGCCGGGGTCACCGTCCTCGACGAGAGGGGGCAGGTCGACTACCTCACCGCCTCCGACGAGACGTGCCGACGCCTGGAGGAGGACCAGCTCGAACTGGACGAGGGCCCCTGCGTGGACAGCACCCGTACCGGCAAGGCCCTGGCTCCGGTCCTGCTGCGCGCCGCCCATCCCAGTGTCCAGCGCTGGCCCCGCTTCACCCCGCGCGCGTTGCGCGCCGGCATCAGCAGCATCGCCGCCGTGCCGTTGCGCACCCCGCAGCACCCGCTCGGCGCCCTCAACCTGATGAGCGCCGACCGGGTGCCGACGCGCGAGGACCTGCGTCTGGCCCAGGTGCTGGCCGATGCCGCCGTGATCTGCCTGCAGCACCGTCAGATCCTGGTTGCCAAGGACGAGATCATCGGCCAGCTGGAGGCAGCCCTGGAATCCCGCATCGTGATCGAACAGGCCAAGGGCGTCCTCGCCTCCCGTCTGGACGTCGACGTGGAGGAGGCATTCGTCCGGCTGCGCGGCCTCGCCCGCTCCCGGCAGCAGAAACTCACCGAACTGGCCGCCCAGATCGCGCGGGGATCCATCCCGGCCGAACTCGACACGGTGCTGTGACACGCCCCGCGACGACCCGGACGCCGCCTCGGGCGGCGCTCCGCCACCCCACGACGGTCCGGCCGGACCCCTGCCCCGCGCGCACCCGGCCGGTGGCGACGGCGCACCCGGTCCGGACACCGCCGTCGCTCCCGGCACCGCCCGCCGGCTCGGCCTGGACGCCCTCACCGTGAACGTGCTCGCCCGCGACGGTCACCTCGAACTGCTGTGGTGCGACCCGGTCAGGGCCTGGGACCCGCTCCGGACACCCTGCAGTACACCCTGGGCGACGGTCCCACCCTGGAGGCCGCGCAGCACGGCCGCATCCTGCCCGAACCGGACCTGCCCGCCGCCGGCCCCGCCCGCCGGCCCCTCTTCCTGCCGGCCGCCGTACGCACCGAACTGCGCGCCGTCATCGCCACCCCCCTGGGCCTCGGCGCCGCCGTCATAGGTGTGCCCACCGGCTACCGGACCTGCTCCGGCCCACCCGGCACCGCTCGACTCCGGAGCCTGGAACGGCCGGCCCGCACCCTGCTGCCCCTGCTGTGCACCGAACCGACCACCCCGGCCGACGGCACCGGGCCGGACCCCGGCCTGCGGCTGTACCGCGCCGAGGTCCACCGGGCCACCGGTTTCCCCGCCGACGAACTCGGCACTTCCCCGGGCCGGGCCCTCCTGTGCCTGAGAGCCCACGCAGCCGCTCACGACCGGCCCCTGGCCGAACTCGCCCGGGGTTTCCTCACCCGCCGGCACCCTCGACCCCGCGAGGTAGCCACCACCTGACGGCCCGTGCCGACGGGAGGACGTGCCTCCGCACCGGACGGACTCCTCGCGGAACGGCCCGCGTCACCGGATACGGGCCACTCCCACGTAGATCCCGCTGCCCTCGGCCGGCTCCACCGCGCCCGAGGGGTCCCACTGCGTCGCGGTCACCAGGCCGGGCTCGACGAGGTCGAGGCCGTCGAAGAAGCGCTCCACCTCGGCGCGGGTGCGGAAGCCGAGCTTGATGCCGCCCTTGGCGTACTCGGCCGTGACCTGGGCGGAGAGTTCCGGATACAGGTCGGAGGCGGCGTGCGACAGCACCAGGTAACTGCCCGGCGGCAGCGTCGCGACCAGGGCGCGGACGATCGCGTGCGCGTCCTGCTCGTCGGGAATGAAGTGCATCAGGGCGATCAGCGACAGCGCGATCGGGCGGTCGAAGTCCAGAGTGTGCCGGGCGTGTTCGACGATCCCCGCCGGCTGCCGTACGTCGGCCTCGATGTAGTCGGTGACCCCCTCGGCACGGCTGATCAGCAGTGCCTCGGCGTGCCGCAGGACGATCGGGTCGTTGTCGGTGTAGACGACCTTCGCCGTCGGCACGATGTCCTGCACGATCTGGTGGAGGTTGGGCTCGGTGGGGATGCCCGTGCCGATGTCCAGGAACTGGTCGATGCCCTGTGCGGCGAGCCAGGCGGCCGCCCGGTGCATGAACTGCCGGTTCTGCCGGGCCGCGTCCTTGGCCTCGGGCGGGAGCTGTTCCCCGACGGCCTCGTCGACCGGGTAGTTGTCCTTGCCGCCCAGCAGCCAGTCGTAGACCCGCGCGGGGTGCGCCCTGTCGGTGACGATCTCGGAGAACCGCTGGGGTTCGGTCGGCATGGCAACTCCATCGCGCGCGCCAGTGAATGCGGGCGGATCGACTGTTCGATCACCCTAGCGGAGTACATCATGCGACCCGCGCGGGACTGAAGTGGTGCGGCCGCACGGCTGTCCGGCCCGAAGGCCCCTCCGGGCCGCCTCCGCGCCGCCCCCCCCGGCGCCGTCAGCGCGGTGCGCCGGTCCCGCGGAACCGGTCGTACGAGGCCACCGCCAGTGCCACCGTCAACGCGCCCAGGAGCCAGCCGCCGAGCACGTCCGACGACCAGTGCACGCCCAGCCAGACGCGGGTGAGGCCCACTCCGACGACGGACACCACCGACACGGCCAGCGCGGTACGCCACAGGACGCGCCCGGCACCGTACAGGCGCAGCAGCCACAGCAGCAGGCCGCACACCACCGTGGCCGTCATGGCGTGCCCGGAGGGGAAGGCCGCGAAGTGGGCGGAGTCCACCGGGTCGGGCCACACCGGGCGCTCGCGGTCGACGGCCGCCTTGAGGACCTGCGAGAGGAGCGAGCCGAGCAGACAGGTGGCCGTCAGCCACAGCGCGAGCCACCAGGCACCGTGGTGCAGCACCAGCCACAGCACGGCGACGGTGGCCAGGGCGCGCATGGTCCAGGGGTCCCACACCCAGTCGGTGAGGATGCGGAACGCCTGCGTCAGGTCCGGTTCGGCGACCGCCCAGCGGTGGGTGGTGCGGGCGATGTCACCGTCGAGGACCATCAGCGGGTCCCAGGACGCGGCGACCAGGACGAGCAGCAGCGCGGTGGGCAGGACGAGGGCCGCGGCGACGCGCAGGGCGATCCCGGGGCCTGTCGCGTGGGGCGGCGAGTCGACGGGGGAGTGCATGCACCGATCCTCGCCGACCGGTGGGCCCGCGGGCGACCCCGGGGTGGCCCGCGCGTCGGATCGCGGTCAGCCGAGCGCCCGCAGGCCGGGCCCGAAGGCCACCAGGACCGGCACCACCGGCACCAGCGCCGCCGCCGCGGTGAGCCGCAGCCGGCGGACGGGCGGGAGGCGGTCCGGCGGCGTGAGCAACCGGTCGACCCGCCGCGGGACATGGGCCTGCGGGGTCGGGCACGGACCGAACACGCCGCTGTCCTCGTTGAGCTGAACCAGCGCGAGAGCGATGGTGAGCCGTCCGAACCGGCGCGACGCCATGTCGTCCGCGGCGAGTTCGACCAGCCGGTGCATCTCGTCGCGGAACGCCGCGAACACCGGGACCCGGGGGAATCCGGTGGCCAGCGCGGCCGAGGAGTGCAGCAGCCAATTGTGCCGGGCGCGCGCGTGCCCCTGCTCATGGGCGAGCACGGCGTCCAGTTGCTGCCCCTTCAGACGGCGCAACGCGGCCGTGGTGACGACCAGTCGGGGCGCGGTGCCCGGTAACCACCAGGCGTCGGGCCGCTCCCCCTCCAGGACGACCAGGCGCTCGCCGTCCGGCTCCTCGCCGGGCAACAGCGGGGCGCGCAGCGCGAGTTCGCCGCGCCGTCGGCGGCGGGCGGCTGCGGCCCGGGTGATCTCGCGGGCCAGCATGGTCGCGCTCCACGCGGCGCCGAGGGCCAGTGTCACCGCCGTCGCCGCGGCCCAGGGCCCGCCGGTGAGCGCGTACGCCTCCACCACGCCGTGCGGGGCGGGGGCGAAGACATGGCCGCGCACCGCCTGCCAGGCGGCCGCCGCGCTCAGCGTCATCGACAGCGCGCAGCAGAGCAGTACGGCCACCACCACGCACTGCCAGGCCCACAGGGCGACCACCGGTTCGCGGTCCTGCCAGTCGGTCCGCGCGAGCAGCCGCGGGGCGAGGACGGCGGCCAGGGCGCCGAGCAGCAGCAGTGCCGCGGGGACCATCATGGAGGCAGCCTATGAGCGGGGCGGTGCCGCGGGATACGTCCCGCCGGAGCAAGTGACGCAGACCACGGGTGTCCGCGGCGGTGCGCGGGTGCGGGGGCCGGGCGCGCGGTTCCCCGTGCCCGTGACGGGGTGCCCGGGGCGGGCGTGCCTGTCACGGGCCGGCTCAGATCGTGAGGAGCATCGCCAGCATTCCCATGCCCATCGACAGTCTGCACGCGCGGGCCAGCTCCAGGCGGTCGCCCCAGCCGGGCGCGCGGGCCCCTCCCGGCGGTCCGCCGCCCGCCGGCGCGGCGCCCGCGGCCGGGACCAGCCGTGCCCCGGTCCGGAGCACGTACGCCGTGAAGTACACGAGCAGCACGCCGGTGAGGACGGGCACCCCGGAGTGCGTGCCGTTCGCCGTCACCGCGGCCATGTAGACCATGGCGGAGGCACCCATCAGATGGTGCAGGTGGTGGAGGCCGCTGCGCGCCGCCCACAGGGCCCACAGCGCCCGCAGGGCCGCCGCACCGAACACGGCCGTGTAGACCGCCCAGGCCCAGCGCGGCGGCGCCATCGCGGCCGCGGGCACCGCCATCGCCGCCATCCCGAAGCCCATCAGGGCCTCACCGCCCGCCGTACGCCGCTGTTCCTCGATCCTGCTGCGCATACGCAACAGGCAGTACACCCCGGTGCCCGCGCACAGCGCGACGAGCAGCCAGCCGGACGACCCCGGTCCGTGCACCGCGCACCTCCCCGCTCGACGGTGTTCGCACAGTCCGGTCCAAGAAATGCCCTCCCCCGGCGACGTACAAGCGGGCGCAAGCGAGCGCAAGGGTGTACGCGGGGGAGCGTGCGGGAGTGCGCCGTGAGCCGGAAGTTCGCGAACGTGTATCTTTTACGAGTAAAACACCTGTTAAACTTATGGGTATGAGCAGTGCCCGACCCCGTCACGCCCGCGCCCGCCGTCTCCCCCTGGCGGGCGTCCTGCGCCTCAACCGCCCCTCCGACATCTGGTACAAACCCGCGCTGAGCGTGGTCGTGGCGGTCGGCGTCCCGAACCTGACGCTGCTGGCGCTCGGCCGGCTGGACCTGGCCCTCTTCACCATGGCCGGCTCGCTCTGCGCGCTCTACGCCCACAACCTGCCTTACGCGGCGCGCGGCCGTGCTCTCGGCGGGGTCGTGCTGGGCATGCTGGCCTCGGTCGCCGTCGCGCTGGTCACGGCCTCGCTGACGTCCTCCGCCGCGGTCCTGGTCGCCGTCGGCGCGCTGCTCGCCGCCGCGCACAAGGCGGTGACCGACGTAACAGGCATCGGTCCGCCCGGGCCGGTGATCTTCACCTTCATCAGCTCCGCCTCCCTCTTCGCCCCGCAGACCCTGGGTCAGGTCCCCGGCCACCTCGCCCTCGCCGCCGCGGCGGGCGCCTGGGCGTGGCTCGTCGGCATGGCGCCGGGCCTCCTGCGCCCGCACGGCCCCGAACGCCGGGCCACCGCCCGCGCCCTGAACGCGGCCGCCGCACACGTCGAGGCATTCCGGACCACCGGCACCGGCACCGGCCATGGTGACGGCAAGGGCGCCGGCGACACGGACGGCGGCCGTGCGCGCGCCCGGGCCGCGGCGGCGGCCGCCGTGCACGCCGCCTGGCAGTCGCTCCTCGCCACGGGCGCCCGTCCGGAGCCCCGCCGTGCCCTCGGACGGCTCCTCGTGCGGGCCGAGGTCGCGCTGGCCGCCCCGGCCGACACGGACCCCGGCCTCCTGCGCTCCTGGGCGCGCGGCCTGCGCGGCACGCACCCCGTACCCCGTGTGGCGCCGGGCCGGGACGCCGACGAACTGCTCGGTGCGGAGGCCGAACTGGCCGCCCCGCGGCAACGGCCGGGCGACAGGCTGCGTCCCCTCCTCCCGCTCGCCCTGCGCACCGCGCTCGGCTGCGCGCTCGCCGGGTACGTGTCGCTGGCGCTCGGTGTCGGACGCCCCTACTGGGCCCTGGTCACCGCGGCCTCGCTCTACCAGGCGAACCTCACCCTCACCTGGAGCCGCGGGGTGCAGCGCGTGGTCGGCAACCTCGTCGGTGTCCTCCTCTTCGCGGCCGTCGCCCCGCTCGCCCACCTCGGCCCCGCCGCCCTGGTCCTGTGCTGCCTCGCCTTCAACTTCGGTGCCGAGGCCCTGATCACCCGCAACTACTGGCTCGGCAGCATCTGCGTGACCCCGATGGCGCTGCTGATCACCGAGTTCACCGGCTTCCAGGAGTCCGGCGGCCTGATCGCGGACCGGGTCGTGGACACCCTGGTCGGCGCGTCGGTCGGCTTCGTGGCCGCCGTCGCCGTCACCAACCGGCGGGCCGGGGACCGGATCGAGGACGCCCTGGAGACGGTGGAGCGGGCCCGTGAGCACGCGGCACGGCTGGTCGCCGCCGAGCGCGCCGAAGACGGTGCGCTGGAGTCCGCCCGCCGCCGGCTGGCCGCCGCGCTCGTCGAGCTGCGGGCCACCGCGGACGCGGCGGCCGGCGAATGGTGGCAGCGCGCCCTGCCGGAGGAGCGGGTGGTGCTCGCCGAGCGGAGCGGACACCGTACGCTCGCGGCGACGGTACGACGGCAGGGACCGCACCATCTGGAGGACGTACAGGCATGACGGCAGCGAACGGGCGCGGGGCGGCCGGGGCCGGCGCCCTCGACGGCGACTCGCCGAAGGACGGCGGGGCGGACCGGCCGGCCGCGGGGGACACGGTCGCCGCGGTGGTCCGGCAGTGGCAGGCGGTCCACCCCGGCCTCGACACCGGACCCATGGAGGTCATCGGGCGCATCAACCGCTGCGCCGCGCTGCTCCAGCAGGCCGAGGACGCGCCGCTGCGGCACGCCGGACTCACGCGCCCCGAGTTCGACCTGCTCGGCGCGCTGCGCCGGACCGGCCTCGAACCGACCCCCGGCGAGCTGGCCCGCGAGACCTTCTCCTCCGGCGCCGCCGTCACCAAACGGCTCAAGCAGCTGACCGAGCGCGGCCTCGTCGAGCGCCGCGGGGACACCCGTGACCGCCGCGTCGCCCACGTCCGCCTCACGGACGCCGGACGCGCCCTCGTCGACGGCATCCTCCCCGCGCAGCTCTCGTACGAGACGGCGGTCCTGTCCGGCCTCGACGGCACCCGGCAACGCGAACTGGCCGCCCTGCTCGGCGACCTGCTGGTGCAGCTCGAGGGCCGTCTCCGCGCGCCCCGCGTCTGAGACCGCCGCACTTCCGTCGGCGCCGGCCCCGTACGCCTCCCACTTCGACGCTTCCCGGGCGGGCGGCGGCACCGCGCCCACGGACCTCGCCCTCAGCGGGACGGTCCGCACCCCGTCGCGGGGCGGCCCCGGGGACCGACGGGAGTCACCTCTCGGCACCCAGGGGCGCCGCGGCCTCGCGCAGGGGATGGAGCATGAGCGGTGTCCTGGCCGTACGCGGCTGCCGGACCTCCGGTGTCTCCTGGGCCGCCAGGCCGTACGCGTCCCACCACTCGGTGCTGCCGTCCTCGATGCAGCGCAGCAGCACCCCCTCGCGCAGCGCCCAGGGGCAGATGGTCACCTCGTCGATGCCCATCAGTTTCATCGTGGTGTGCGCGACGATCGCGCCGGCCAGCGACTGACCGGACCGCGCGAGGGAGATGCCCGGCAGCAGGGCGCGCTCGGCGGCCGGCAGCGCCGCCAGGCGGTCCACGGCCTTGCCGAGGTCGGCGCGGGTCATGCTCCGGGGCGTGAACGGCCCGGAGCGGCCCGGGGCCGCTCCGCAGAGCCGGCCCAGCTGCTGGAACGTCCGTGAGGTGACGACCGCCGTCCGCGGCGCCTCCCACCGTATGCGGGCCGCGACATCGCGCAGCTGGTGGCGTACGTGCCGGCGCAGCAGCCTGGTGCGGTGCGGTGACGGCGGGTCCTGGCCGCGGAAGAACTCACGGGTCAGCCGGTTGGCGCCCAGCGGCAGGGCGATCGCGAAGTCGGGCAGTCTGCTGCGGCCGAAGGCCACCTCGAAGGAACCGCCCCCGATGTCCAGCAGGGCCAGCGGCCCCGCGCG
Organism: Streptomyces sp. V3I8; assembly: GCF_030817535.1. Taxonomy (NCBI): domain Bacteria; kingdom Bacillati; phylum Actinomycetota; class Actinomycetes; order Kitasatosporales; family Streptomycetaceae; genus Streptomyces; species Streptomyces sp. V3I8. The sequence goes on from NZ_JAUSZL010000002.1 coordinate 7,878,959, forward strand.
CCAGCCCATCCAGCGCCGGGCGGCCAGGAAGGTCAGCTCGGCCTCGACCTCGCCGGGCAGTACGTGCAGCGGCACCCCGGCCTCCGCGGCGATCCGTCCGAGGACCTCGGTGCGGTTCGGGGCGTCCCGCACGATCGCCGTGGCGAAGGCGAAGAGCTGGTCCACCCCCCAGCGCCGTCCCTCGTCGCGGGCATCCCCCACCGCCTTCACCAGCCGGTCCACCTGCTCGGCCGGGAGATGGCCGCCCCGTTCGACATGGGCGGACAGCCGCAACTGACGCTTGGAGGTGTGCACGGGCAGCGGGACCGCACCGTCCGTTTCCGCGATCACCAGCCGCACGGTGTTGGAGCCGACGTCGAGCACACCCATATGCATCCCCTGCGGCTACCCCGAAAAGCCCCCGGCACACCGGGATCGGCGAGGTGATCCGGTGCAGGTCCGGAGCGGGGTCACAGACGTGCCGTCTCCGCCGAGGCGATCCGCGCGCCCATGTTCCGCTCCATCATCCGCAGGGCCGCGTCCGCGAGGTCGGCGTGGATGTGGGCGACCGCGTCCTCGGGGATCGTCACCTCCAGCTGCCGGATGTGGGCGTCGAGCGCGGAGTACAGCACGCACTGCTCGGTCAGCTGGCCGCACAGCACCACATGCCCGACGCCCAGCTGGTTCAGGAGGTGGCTCAGCGGCGTCTCGTAGAAGATCGAGTGCCGTGCCTTCACGACGAACAGCGATGTGTCGTCGGGCCGGACCGGTTCGACGAGATCGGCGTGCGGTCCCGCGAGCGCGGTCTCCATGATCTCCCCGAGGTGCGAGCGCCACTCGCCGAAGTTGTCGTTGACGTAGATCACCGGGACGTCCCGCTCCCGGGCCCGCTCCAGGAGGCGGGCCACCGCGGGCAGTGCCTTGCGCGCCGCCGGGAGCAGCTGCTCGGCGTCCTCGTGGTCGTAGGTGCTGATCATGTCGATGACGATCAGCGCGGTGTTCCCGGTCCGGGCTTCGTCCATGTGCTCGTGCTTTCTGCTCTGGTGGGGAGGTGCCGGGAGGACGTTTCGGGTACCCCCGACCGGCTACTGGAAAAACATGGTGCAGATCGGATACACGATGATGACCGAGCAGGCCGGACCCCGTGAGCTCGTACAGCACGTGGTGGCCGCCGAGAAGGCCGGCTTCGACTTCTCGGTGACGTCCGACCACTACTTCCCCTGGCTGACGGAACAGGGACACGCGCCGTACGCGTGGAGCGTCCTGGGCGCCGCCGCGCAGGCCACCTCCACGATCCCGCTCATGACGTACGTGACCTGTCCGACGACCCGCTACCACCCGGCGGTCGTCGCCCAGAAGGCCGCGACCATGCAACTGCTCGCCGAGGGCCGCTTCAGGCTCGGGCTCGGTTCGGGGGAGAACCTCAACGAGCACGTGGTCGGCGGCGGCTGGCCCGCCGCGCACGTACGCCTCGACATGCTCGAGGAGGCCGTCGGGATCATCCGCGCGCTCTTCGGGGGCGGGAACGTGAACCACCACGGCACGTACTTCGACGTGGAGAACGCCCGGCTCTTCGACCTGCCGGACGAGCCGCCCGCCATCGGTGTCGCCGTCTCCGGCGAGCGCTCCTGCGCCCTCGCCGGCCGGCTGGCCGACCTGGTGATCGCCACCGAGCCGAAGGCCGAGCTGATCGACTCCTTCGACCGGCACGGCGGCGGCGGCAAGCCCAGGGTGGGGCAGCTGCCGATCTGCTTCGACACGGACAGGGACGCCGCCGTCGCGCGGGCCCACGAGCAGTTCCGCTGGTCGCTCGGCGGCTGGCCGGTCAACTCCGAACTCCCGGGTCCGGCGGGCTTCGACACGGCCACGCGGTACGTCCGTCCCGAGGACGTCGCCGAGGGCATCCCGTGCGGCGACGACGTGGACGCAGTCGTCGAAGCCGTCCGCCCCTACGTCGAGGCGGGCTTCACCGAGGTCGCCCTGGTCCAGATCGGCGGCGACCGGCAGTACCCCTTCATGGAGTGGGCCGAGAAGGAACTGCTGCCCGAACTGAGGAATCTGTGAACCCGACAGCGAAAGGACCGGCATGGCCATCGCCACGTACTGCCTCGTAGCACTCGACTGCCCGGACCCGCCCGCCCTCGCGGAGTTCTACGCGGGCATCCTGGGCGGCGAGGTCCGGCGGGACAGCGACGACTGGTACGACCTCCACGCACCCGGCGGCCACCGCATCTCCTTCCAGCGGGCCCCCGGCCACCGCCCGCCGCACTGGCCGGACGCGGACGGCTCCCAGCAGCTGCACCTCGACTTCACGGTGCCGGACATCGACGCGGCCCAGGAGCAGGTGCTGGCCCTCGGAGCCACCCCGCTCGACCTGGACGACAAGGACGGCAGCCGGGGCTTCCGGGTGTACGCGGACCCGGCGGGCCACCCCTTCTGCCTCGTCACGGACTGACACCCGCCCCGTCCAGACGGGCCACCACCGTACGCACGGCCCGGGACACCGCCTCGCGCGACTCGTCCGTCGGTCCGTGGAGCTCGAAGCCGTGCCGGCCGTTCGGTACGTCGACGACCTCGAGCGGGGCCTTCGTCTCCCGCGCGGCAGCGGTGAACCGCGCCACCGTGGCGGCGATCAGGGGTGTCTCCAGCCCTGCCCGCGTGAGCACGAGCGGTGGCGGTGCCGCGCCGTCGGCGCGCAGGGCGTCCACCGGACGGAAGCGGGGGCCGACCGCGCCCCAGCCGGGCAGCGGGGCCAGGATCGGGTAGGTGAGGGCGAGGCAGCGCAGCCACGGGGGCGGGGCGCCGAGCCAGTCCGCGGCGAGCGGACCGGCGCCGGAGAAGATCCACAGACCGATGCGCCGGGCGTCCACCCGGGGGTCGGCCCGCAGGATTTCGAGGGCCTCGGTCACGTCGTCCGCCGCCTGCGCGTAGTCGGTGACGCCGTGCAGGCGGTGCTCCACGACGGCGCCCACCGCGCCCAGGCTCGCCGCGAGGCGGGCGTAACCGAGGTAGAACGGCGTGTCGCGCGGCGCCGGGACGAGGTCGGCCGGCACCGGCCCGCCGTGCACGAACAGCACGGCGGGCCGCGGCCCTCCCGCGTCCCCCGGTTCCGGCAGGTGCAGGTCCACCCGTCCGATCCGTACCCGTGGCCGCTGCGGGACGTCGAGCAGGAAGGAGCCGAGGAACGGCGGCTCGCCCTCGGGCACGGTCAGCCGCCGCCCCTCGCCCGCGGCCGCGCGGATCAGCACCCCGGCCAGTTCGTCCGGGCAGGAGAGCATCGGCCAGTGGCCGGTGGCCAGTTCGAAGAAGCCCACCCGCGGATCGGCCAGCTTCCGGAACTGCGGCGGACCGGTGCGCACCAGCGCCTCGACCAGTTCGAGGGTCGTCCCGCCCGCCGTGCACAGGATGCCGCTGCTCGGCACGGCCGCGGCAGCGCCGGTCAGCCGCAAGGGCTGCGTCAGCGTGCGCCGGGGCTGCGGGGCCGCCAGCCGGCTCAGCAGGTCGAGCTGGTGCGCGGACAGACCTTCCGTGCTGCCCCACCGCTCCCACTGCGCCGGAGCTGGTGGCGGGAGCGGACCGGAATCCCCCTGGGCGCTCAGCAGTTCGTGCGCCGACGGGTCCGGCACCAGGGCCAGCGCCGCATCGCCGTCCTGCGGCATCCCGGCGTCCAGGTGCACGATCCGCGCGATCCGCTCCGCGCGGCGGTCCGCCGCGCCCAGCACGGGGTGGATGCCGTAGCCGTGGCCCACCAGCACCAACTCCTCCCGCGGCGCCCGCTGCCGGAGAAGGTCGATCAGGCGGATTACGTCCTCGACATGCGTCTCCAGGTCGGCCCCGGGCTGCCGGCTCGGCGTCACCGGATGCGCTCCGGCGCCCGATTCCCGCAACCGCTCGGCCACTTCGCTCCAGACGCGTCCGTCGGTGAACGGGCCGGAGACCAGGATGAACGTGGACATGCGCACCTCCAGGGGCTGGGTTCGTCCTGGGTAACCTAGGAACTCCCCCTGAGGGAGGTTCAACCCTTGCCACCGGAAGCCACCCTGAGCATCGGCGAACTCGCCGCGTCGGCCGGCACCACGGTCAAGACCGTCCGCTTCTACTCCGACCGCGGCCTGCTGCCCGAAGCCCCGCGCAGCGGCGGCGGTCACCGCCGGTACGGCCCCGGGGCGGCGGCCCGGCTGCGCACGATCCGCGCCCTGCGCTCGCTCGGCGTGTCCGTCCCCGAGATCGGGCGGGTCCTCGACCGCGCGGACGGCGGTGACGGCGCGGACGGGCCGGTCGAGGGCGACGGTGGTGACGTCCTGGCTGCCGTCGTGGCACGCCGGCTGGACGACCTGGGCACCGAACTCGCCGCCCTGCGCTGGCGCGAGGCCGCACTGCGGGCGCTGCGGGACGGCGCCCCGGAGAGGCTCGCGGAGCGCCTCGAACTGATCGGGGCGGTCAGCGTCCCGCCCAGCACCTCCGCCCTCGCCCACTACTGGCGGCGCGTACTGCCGGTCCGCCTCTCCACCCGCCTGCGCAGGTCCGTCACCGACGCGGCCGTCCCGCAGCCCCCGGCGGACCCGACCCCGGACCAGGTGCTGGCCTTCGCCCGCCTCCACGCCCTGGCGACGGCCGCCACCGACCACTGCCTGGTCTCCCACCGGCCCGTCACGGCCGTCCACCCGGACCTGCTCTACGACGGGCTGCACGAGGCGCACCGGCTGGTGGAGGCCGCCCTGCGGACCGGCCGGGACCCCGGTCCCGGCGAGGCGCTGGACTGCTACGTCGCCGCCCACGCCCGCGCCGCGGACACCCGTGACAGTCCCGCCTTCCGCCGCGTCCTCACCGTCCGTCTCGCCGCGGCGGACCACCCGGTGATGGCCCGCTACTGGCAGCTGGCGGGGGAGCTGACCCCCGGCCCGACCCTGGGCGGCGCCGACGCCTGGCTCCGTGAGGCACTGACCGCGAGCACGACGGCGGCCTGAACGGGCGGCGCCTCACGAGGGGTGTCTCAGGGGCGGTACCGCAGGGGATGGTCCGCCGGGACCTCGGTGATGACGATCTCCGTCCCGTCCGGGTCCGCGAGCCACATCTCGATGAGCCCCCACGGCTCCTTCACCGGAGGCCGGCGCACCTCGACGCCCGCGGCCACGAGCTCCTCGTACGCCGCCCTCGCGTCGGCCACCTGGAGCCACAGCCTGACGGCCGGGGAGGGCGGTTCCCCGCCGCGGCCCGAGACCTCGAGGAAGCCGCCGCCCAGGAAGTAGACGGTGCCGCGCTCGGGGCCCGTACCGAACTCGCGGTAGACGGGCAGCCCCAGCTTCTCGCCGTAGAAGACACGGGAACGCTCGGGGTCGGCGGGGCGGAGCAAGGTCCGGCTGCTCAGTACGTGCACCATGCGCCCGAGCCTAGGGCCGAAGAGGGGAGGGTTACCCTCGTCCATGGCCGAGCCGCGCCCGAGATTCGGAGAACCGCCCCATGCACACCGCCGCCCCCGAGGGACTGACCTTCCGCGACGCCGTCGACTCCGACGTGGACGCCCTGGTCGCACTGATCGAGTCGGCCTACCGCGGGGACTCCAGCCGCGCCGGCTGGACCACCGAGGCGGACATCCTGCAAGGGCAGCGGACGGACCCGGAGGGCGTCCTCGCGGTCGTCGAGTCTCCTGACAGCCGCCTGCTGACCGTCGAGCGCGAGGGCGCGGTGGTCGCCTGCTGCCAGCTCGAACACCGTGGCACGTACGCCTACTTCGGCATGTTCGCGGTGAGCCCCGCGCTCCAGGGGGCGGGCCTGGGCAAGGTGATCATCGCGGAGGCCGAGCAGCTGGCCCGGGCGACCTGGGGCGTCACGGAGATGCACATGACCGTGATCTCCGTGCGCGAGGACCTCATCGCCTGGTACGAGCGGCGCGGCTACCGCCGTACGGGAGAGATGACCCCCTTCCCGTACGGCGACGAGCGGTTCGGCGTCCCGCAGCGCGCCGACCTGCAGTTCGAGCTCCTGGTCAAGCCGCTCGCATAGCCGTCGCGCCGCCGGTCGCCCGGCCGGCGGCTACGCCGTGAAGCGGCCGGTGCGTTTGATCTCCGGGTAGTCGGTGGTCGCGCCGTCCAGTTCCAGGGCGCGCACCAGCCGCAGGTGGTCCTGCGTGTTCACGACCCAGCCGATGATCCGCAGGTCCGCCTTGCGGGCGCGCTCGACGACCTCCAGGGTCAGCCGCCGGATGTTGAGCACGAGGGTGGTGGCGCCGACGGCGGTCGCCCGGTCGACGACGTCGACGCCGTACCGGCTGGCGACCAGCGCGGTGCGCACACCGGGCACGAGCCGCGCGGTCTCGGTGATCGCCTCGTCGTGGAAGGACAGCACCTCGACCCGGCCGACCAGATCGCGCCGGTTCATGACCTCGGCCAGCGCCCGGGCCGCGGCCACGTCCTTGATCTCGGCCTGGAGCGGGGCCGTGACGGCGTCCAGGACCTCCTCGAACACCGGGACGCGCTCACCGCGTCCCGCGTCGAGCATGCGCAGCTCGGCCAGGGTCTTCTCGGCGATCGGCCCCGAACCGTCGGTCGTCCGGTCCACGTCGGCGTCGTGCATGACGACGAGCGCGCCGTCCTTGCTCAGGTGCAGGTCCAGCTCGATCAGGTCGAGGCCCGCCTGCTGGGCGGCGGTGAAGGAACGAAGGGTGTTCTCCGGTTCGACACCCATGATTCCGCGATGACCGATGGTGAGGAAGTTCAAGGGATGACTCCGCTTCCGTCGACGGCGGCTCGGCTGCCGCGCGCTGCGGTCCCGTACCCGCGCGGCAAGGCCGCAGCCTAGTGCTCCGGGCGGTCGCCGGACCCGCTCCGGTGGCCGGGAACAGCGCCTTTTGGCCGGGCGGTCGGGCCTTCGCGCACCCTCGGGCCCTCTTTCCGGCTCACTCCCGCGTGGGCGAGTCCCCGGCTGGTTGACCGGGCTGCCCCGACGGGTTGACCGAATTCCGGCGGCTACCCAGCGGACGGCGGAAGTATGCGCCATCGCGCCGCAATGCAGGAAAAACAGCGGTGAAATTGTGAGAGTGCAGGATAATCTCCCGGATCTCCACTTGTGGCGGAGAGCGATCGACACATACGGTGTCCATACGCGAGGTTCTCCCGTGGAGGATGGGTCATGACGGAAATTCTTGTGCAGGTGGGTGCGGAGGAGCGGATTCCTCCCCGGAGCAGGGTGGTGAGCCACCAGGCCTGGCCCGTGCTCAAGGATGCCGTGGAGCGGATCCGGCCATGGCAGGCCAAGGACGGATCGATCGACTTCGACGCCGAGGGCGCCCCCGATCCGGCCGACGCCGACCTGATGGTGCGCCGCGTCATGGACTGTGTCCAGGAGCTGTCACCGCTCGTCCCGCACGACGCCGGGTACCACGCGGCCCTCGTGGAGGACCTGCGCCGCTGGGCCGACGGCGGCTTCGGGGTGCCCGACTTCCTCGACTCGCTGCTGGCCTTCCAGCCCGCCGCGCACCGCGAGGACGGCCTCGAGCACCTGGTCCTCTTCCCCATGTACACGCAGAACGGCAACCCGGACCGCAACTTCGAAGCGGTCGTCCTGCGCATGGTCTGGCCCGACTGGCTGGCCGAGCTGGAGCGCACCCGCTACGACAACCCGCTCTTCTGCGGCATCACCTTCGAGGACTTCACCGCCGGGTACGACACCAACTCGGCCGTCCTCTTCCCGGAGACCATCGCCGTGCGCGAGGCCCCGGAGCGGTTCAGCTGGGGCGGCATCTTCTGCGACCGTGAGGCGGCCCGCTTCCGCCGGGTCACGGAGGCGGCCGTGGACACGCTCGGCCTCGAACTGCCCGACGACATCCGCGAGATGGTCGGCGACCAGGCGCGCTGCGAGCAGGCCTTCGTCCTGTGGGACATGGTCCACGACCGCACCCACAGCCACGGAGACCTGCCCTTCGACCCCTTCATGATCAAGCAGCGCCAGCCGTTCTGGATGTACGGACTGGAGGAGCTGCGCTGCGACCTCACCGCCTTCAAGGAGGCGGTGCGGCTGGAGGCCGACGGCGTCCCGCAGGGCCGTGACGTGCAGTACGCGGTGCTGTTCGACCGGATGTTCCGCTTCCCCGTGACCGGCGACCGCGTGCGCAACTACGACGGACTCGGCGGGCAGCTGCTCTTCGCCTACCTGCACAAGCACGACGTGGTGCGCTGGACCGACAACAAGCTGTTCATCGACTGGCAGCGCGCCCCGCAGGTCACCAACCAGCTGTGCGCCGAGATCGAGAAGCTGTACCGCGACGGCATCGACCGCCCGAAACTGGTCCACTGGTTCGCCGCGTACGACCTGGTGTCCCAGTACCTGGCCCCGCACCCGGGATCCCGCTGGGCCAAGGGCCCCGACGCCCTGGACCTGACGCTGCCGCCGCGCAAACTGGTGGACGACGTGCTTCCGGACGAGTTTCCCCTGAGCATGTTCTATGAGGCACTCTCCAAGAAACTGAAGAACGTGATCGCCTCGACCCGGGGCATCACGGCGAGTGCCGAGCGGGTGGCCGCGTGAGCGACCGCGTCCGCACCACTGCTCAGGAGGCGAAGACCATGGGGAACGGGAACGGGGCACTGAGCGGCGCGGTGATCGCGGTGGCCGGCGCGGGCGGGCCCGTGGGCCGGGCGACCCTGCTGCGGCTCGCCGAGGCGGGCGCCGTGGTCGTCGGCTCCGACAACGACCCGGAGCGCCTGGCCGAGGCCGTGGACGCGGCCCGCTACGCCCACGGCGGCGCCACCGTCGTCGGTGACACGGTCGACCTGCTCGACCGGGAGTCCGCGAAGGACTGGGCGACCCGCGTCGAGAAGGACTTCGGACGTGTCGACGGCCTGGTCCACCTCGTCGGCGGCTGGCGCGGCAGCGAGACCTTCACCAAGACGAGTCTCGACGACTGGGACCTCCTGGAGATGCTGCTCATCCGCACCGTGCAGCACACCTCCCTCGCCTTCCACGAGGCACTGCAGCGCAGCGACCGCGGCCGCTACGTCCTGATCAGCGCCGCGGGCGCCGGCAAGCCCACCGCGGGCAACGCCGCGTACGCGGCCGCCAAGGCCGCCGCCGAGGCGTGGACGCTGGCCATGGCCGACTACTTCCGCAAGGCGGGGAAGTCCGAGGGCGCCGAGGGGCCGACGTCCGCGGCCGCCATCCTGGTGGTGAAGGCACTGGTGCACGACGCGATGCGTGCCGAGCGCCCGAACGCCAAGTTCGCGGGCTTCACGGACGTCAAGGACCTGGCCGAAGCCATCGTGGACGTCTGGGAGCAGCCCGCCGCCGAAGTGAACGGAAAGCGTCTGTGGCTGACCGAGAAGCCGTGAACCCCGCGAAGACGGACGCCCGGCGGCGCCACGACCCGCAGGTGCGCGGCTTCGCCAGCGACAACTACGCGGGTGCCCACCCCGAGGTGCTCGCCGCCCTGGCCCAGGCCAACGGCGGGCACCAGATCGCGTACGGCGAGGACGACTACACCGGCCACCTCCAGCAGGTGATGCGCGGGCACTTCGGCGCGAGCGCCGAGGCGTTCCCCGTCTTCAACGGCACGGGTGCCAACGTCGTGGCACTGCAGGCGCTCACCGACCGCTGGGGCGCGGTGATCTGCGCGGAGAGCGCGCACATCAACGTCGACGAGGGCGGCGCCCCCGAGCGCATGGGCGGCCTCAAACTGCTCACGGTGCCCACGCCCGACGGCAAGCTCACGCCCGGGCTGATCGACCGGCAGGCGTACGGCTGGGACGACGAGCACCGGGCGATGCCCCAGGTCGTGTCGATCACCCAGAACACCGAGCTGGGTACCGTCTACACGCCCGACGAGGTCCGCGCGATCTGCGACCACGCCCACGGGCACGGCATGAAGGTGCACCTCGACGGCGCCCGGATGGCCAACGCGGCCGCCTCCCTGGACGTACCGATGCGGGCGTTCACCAACGCGGCCGGCGTGGACGTCCTGTCCTTCGGAGGCACGAAGAACGGCGCGCTGTTCGGCGAGGCCGTCGTCGTCCTGAACCGGGACGCCGTCAGCCACATGAAGCACCTGCGCAAGCTGTCGATGCAGCTCGCCTCCAAGATGCGCTTCGTGTCGGTGCAGCTGGAAGCCCTGCTGGCCAAGGACCTGTGGCTGCGCAACGCCCGCCACGCCAACGAGATGGCCCAGCGCCTCGCCGAGGGTGCGCGCGCGGTCCACGGTGTCGAGATCCTGCACGCCGTGCAGGCCAACGCGGTCTTCGCCCGGCTGCCCCACGACGTCAGCGAGCGCCTGCAGAAGCGCTACCGCTTCTACTTCTGGGACGAGGCCGCGGGGGACGTCCGCTGGATGTGCTCCTTCGACACGACCGAGGACGACGTCGACGGTTTCGTGGCGGCCCTCAAGGAGGAGATGGCCCGGTAGCGGCGCGCCACTGAATGCATAGTTATGCGATCACTCGTAAATTTATTGACTCACGGGTGATCGTGTTCCTATGCTCTGCGGGTATGGAGCTGATCCAGGAAACCTCTGACCTGTCCGCCTATCTGGCCGCCGACGAGGTCGTCGACCACCGTCATCCCGTGGTGCGTGCGGCGGCCGTACGACTGGCGAGTCAGGTCGCCGACTCGTATGCCTATGCGCAGGCCGCGTTCGAGTTCATGCGCGACACCATCCCGCACTCGCAGGATTCCGGAGACCTCCGCGTCACCTGGCGCGCCTCCGACGTGCTGGAGCTGGGCACCGGCATCTGCCACGCCAAGTCCCATGCGCTGGCCGCCCTGCTGAGGGCCGAGGACATCCCGACGGCGTTCTGCTACCAGAAGTTCGACGTGGTCCACGGGCTCGTCGCCGTCCGCTTCCACGGCGCCTGGCACCGCCAGGACCCCCGGGGCAACAAGCCCGGCGTGGACGCGCGGTTCTCCCTCGACGGCGAGCGACTGGCCTTCGCACCCGACCCGGAGTCCAATGAGTTGGACTATCCAGTGCTGTACGCTGAACCGCATCCAGCTGTGCTGAGCGCTCTCAGGGCCGCCCGTGACCGGCCGCACCTGTGGGAACTCCTGCCCACCGCGCTCTGAGCGCGGACAGCGAAGACAGCAAAGACAGCGAAGACAGCAGCAGTGGCCAAGGCGGCCACCACGAGCAAGGCGGACCATGACTCTCCCGCTCACCGTCTCCGACGAGGTGCGCGCCCTCGCGCCCGGCTTCACCCACGTCGCCGTCGAGGCGCACGGCCTCGTCAACGGGCCCAGTACGGACGACAGCTCCTGGCTCCTGGACGACGCGGCCCGCCGCCTCGCCGTACGGCTGGCAGGGCGCGCGCCGCACGAGGACCCGCACATGGCGGCCTGGCGTGCCGTGTACACGGCCTTCGGCTCCAAGCCGTCGCGGACGCGCAACTCCGCGGAGGCGCTGGCCAGGCGGGCCCTGTCGGACGGTGGCCTGCCCCGCATCAACGTGCTCGTGGACGTCTACAACGCGATCAGCGTCGCTCACCTGATCCCGGTCGGCGGCGAGGACCTCGACCGGGTGCGCGGCGGGATGCGGCTCGTGCGGGCCACCGGCGACGAGGACTTCGTGACGGTCGCCGGGGGCGAGGAGACCGTCGAGCGCCCCGACGCCGGTGAGGTGGTGTGGTGCGACGGGGAGGGTGTCACCTGCCGCCGCTGGAACTGGCGCCAGGGGCCGCGCACCCGCCTCACCGAGGAGTCGACCTCGGCGATCTTCCTGCTGGAGGGCCTGGCCCCGATGCCGGTCGCCGACGTCGGGGCCGCGGGCGCCGAACTGGCCGAGCTGCTGGAGAAGTTCAGCCCGGGGGCGCGGATCACCGTCCGGGATCCCCGGTAGCGCCCCCGGAGCCGCGGCTCAGCGGGCCTCGGCGGCCTTCACCTCTTCGGGGGTCGGAGCGGTACCGCCGAGGTGCGCCGGCATCCACCACGTGTCGTCCGGACCCTTGGGGCGTACCGGGTAGGAGCGCTGTGCGGCCTCCAGGAGCTCCTGGACCCGCTCGCGCAGCTGCCGGGTGATGGCGCCCGCGTACTTGTCGCGGGAGGCCTCGACCGCCTCGCCGACGCGGATGGTGACCGGGATGTGGCTGCGCTTGAAGTTCTTCGGGTGGCCCTTGGTCCACAGCCGCTGCGTACCCCACAGGGCCATCGGGATCAGCGGGACGCCGGCCTCCTGGGCCATGCGCGCGGCGCCCGACTTGAAGCTCTTCAGCGTGAACGACTGGGAGATCGTGGCCTCGGGGAAGACCCCGACGATCTCGCCGGAGCGTAGCGACTCCAGTGCGTGCGCGTACGCCGTCTCGCCCTGCTTGCGGTCCACGGGGATGTGCTTCATGTTGCGCATCAGCGGACCGGAGATCTTGTGCCGGAACACCGACTCCTTCGCCATGAAGCGGACCAGGCGCTTCTGCGGCAGGGCGGCGAGACCGTCGAAGATGAAGTCGAGATAGCTGATGTGATTGCTCACCAGCACGGCGCCGCCCGTGCGTGGGATGTTCTCCGTTCCCCTGAGGTCGATCTTCAGGTCCCAGGCCTTGAACAACGTCTGGGCGAGACCGATGGCGGGACGGTAGGCAAGCTCAGCCATGGACGGCGTGGACCCTTCTCTCTGGTCTGCCTGGAAGGGGGGCTCCCGGCGGGAAACTTACGCTGCCGTAGGTTTACGGCATTGCGCAGATCGTGCCCGAAGAACGGACGGGTGACCAGCCCTGGTGCCCGGGTTCGGCGAGATTCTCGTCACGTCATCCCTTGATCCACCTCGGTGTTTTACGCGGCCTTTACTCCGTGCGAACCGTCACGCGCCGTACGAGCAGGTACATCTCGCACCCGAGGCAATACCCGAACGCCGTGTTGAGAAACGCCGCCGCGAGCGCCGCCCCGGTGGCCGCGAGCCCCAGCCACTCGGGGCCCGCCGTGAAGCCGAGAAGCCCCACCAGCGCGAACGCCAGGCCGACCGCCTGCGCGAACCGTGGCGGCTGCGGCGCCTCGAACTCCGTCGGCGGGCCGATCCGCGGACGGACGACCCGGCGGAACAGCAGACCGTAGGGCGAGCGGCCGACGCCGCCCGCCGTGCCCAGCGCGAACGCCAGCGTCTGCCAGGCCAGCAGCCAGGCGCTGCCGGTGATCAGCACGACCGCCAGAACCGCGGTCGTCACGGCCGCGCCGAAGCGCGGCCCCCTCACGTCGATGTCCATGAGGCAAGCATTCCGTATGAGGATCTTTCCTGGACGGCGGGAATCTTTGCAGTCGCGTGAACGCTGAAGGCGGGGATGACCGGACTCGTGGTGTGTGTGCTGGTGCTCGCGACGGCGAGCGCCTACGGAGTGCTGAACCGGCGGCGGAGCGGGAGGGTCAGAGTGCGCGGACGGGACGACGGGAAGCGGCTGGGCGCGGCCGAACTGGGCGAGGACCTCGGTGAGCGGGCCACCCTCGTCCAGTTCTCCAGTGCCTTCTGCGCCCCGTGCCGGGCGACCCGCAGGGTGCTCGGCGAGGTGGCCGAAATGGTCCCGGGTGTGCGGCACGTCGAGATCGACGCGGAGGACCGCCTGGCTCTCGTGCGCGAACTCGACATCCTGAAGACGCCGACCGTGCTCGTCCTCGACGCCGAGGGCCGTGTCGTACGCCGCGCGACCGGACAGCCGCGCAGAGCCGACGTGATCGCCGCGCTCGGCGAGGCGGTCGAAACCCCCTGACCAGAGGTTGGAGGCCACCGGTGACGCTTCTCCCAGATGCCGGGACGCACTTGACTGCATCAGCCACCTATCGTCAGCCTGACCGTATGTCCATGGAACCGCCCCTCTTCGAGGTCCCCGAGCGTGAACGCACGTGTGCCCCGGCCGTCGTCCGCGGTGCGGGCGGGCGCTGTCCGGGCTGCTGAGCAGTCCAGGCCTCCCGTTCCCGGTTTCGCGCAGAAGGACGACTCCATGACGGCCACGCCCGATCTCCGCACCTCCCGACTCGCCTCCCCGGACCTGCTCCGCTCCGTCTTCCGCCGGCACGCGGCCGGCGTCGCCGTGATCACCGCACGGGGCGACGACGGTCCCGTCGGCTTCACCGCCACCTCGCTCGCCTCCGTGTCCGCCGAGCCCCCGCTGATCTCGTTCGGCATCGGCACCGGCGCCTCCTGCTGGCCGGTGATGTCCCGCACGGACCATGTCGGCGTCCACGTGCTCGGTGAGCACCAGCAGGAGCTGGCCGCCACCTTCGCGCGCAGCGGCGCCGACCGCTTCGGCGAACCCACCGTCTGGCGGGAAGGACCCGAAGGCGTTCCGGTGCTCGATGGCGTCCTCGCCTGGCTCGTGTGCCGGGTGGTCACGCGGGTTCCGGCGGGGGGCCACCGCATCGTGCTGGCCGAGGTGGTGCTCGGCGACCCCGCCGGTGAGGGCGGCCCCCTCCTCTACCACCAGGGGCGGTTCAACGGGCTGCGGGAGTGACGGCGCGCTCTCGGGGGCGTCGGGTTCCGATTACGCTGCGTTGCGAAGGTCACAGTTCAAAGCGCTTGCTTAGAGGGAACGACCTGCGGGAGCGTAGTTCGTGCGTACTGGCGAGTAATATTCGTCCGGAGCGCGGGTAGCCCCCACCGGGAAGGGCCGCTTCAGGCGCATATGCTGCCCCTGAGCAGGCAGCCCAGAAAAGACGATGCAGTAGGAGAGCCGGCGTGAGCTTGAGGATCGTTGTCACTGTGAAGTACGTGCCCGACGCCACTGGCGACCGGCACTTCGCCGAGGACCTGACCGTCGACCGTGACGACGTGGACGGCCTGCTGTCGGAGCTCGACGAGTACGCGGTCGAGCAGGCTCTGCAGATCGCCGCCGAGGCGGACGACGCGGAGATCACCGTGCTGACCGTCGGCCCCGAGGACGCCAAGGACGCCCTGCGCAAGGCGCTGTCCATGGGCGCGGACAAGGCCGTCCACGTCGAGGACGACGACCTGCACGGCACCGACGCCATCGGCACGTCGCTGGTGCTGGCCAAGGCGATCGAGAAGGCCGGCTACGACCTGGTCGTCTCCGGCATGGCCTCCACCGACGGCACCATGGGCGTCCTGCCGGCCCTGGTCGCCGAGCGCCTGGGCGTCCCCCAGGTCACGCTGCTCTCCGAGGTCTCCGTCGCCGACGGCGTCGTCAAGGGCCGTCGCGACGGCGACAGCGCCTCCGAGCAGCTCGAGGCCTCGCTGCCCGCGGTCGTGTCGGTCACCGACCAGTCGGGCGAGGCCCGCTACCCGTCCTTCAAGGGCATCATGGCGGCCAAGAAGAAGCCGGTCGAGTCCTGGGACCTCTCCGACCTGAGGATCGAGGCGGACGAGGTCGGTCTCGCGGGCTCCTGGACCGCGGTGGACTCCGCGGCCGAGCGCCCGGCCCGCACCGCCGGCACGATCGTCAAGGACGAGGGCGAGGGCGGCAAGCAGCTCGCCGGCTTCCTCGCGGAGCACAAGTTCGTCTGATGCGGCCTCACGGGCCACAAGTTCGTCCGAGCCCGGCAGTCGCCGCCCGTCCCTCGCCTTTTCGCAAGCAGGAGAGAAGAAGTCCCATGGCTGAAGTTCTCGTCTACGTCGACCACGTGGACGGTGCCGTCCGCAAGCCCACCCTGGAGCTGCTGACGCTGGCCCGCCGCATCGGCGAGCCCGTCGCCGTCGCGCTGGGCAACGGCGCCGCCGACACCGCCGCCACGCTCGCCGAGCACGGTGCGGTCAAGGTCCTCACCGACGACGCCTCCGAGTACGCCGACTACCTCGTCGTACCGAAGGTGGACGCGCTGCAGGCCGCGTACGAGGCCGTCTCCCCGGCCGCCGTGCTCGTCCCCTCCTCGGCCGAGGCCAAGGAGATCGCCGCCCGTCTCGCGCTGCGCATCGGCGCCGGTGTCATCACCGACGCCGTCGACATCGAGGCCGGCGACTCGGGCCCGGTCGCCACCCAGTCGGTGTTCGCCGCCTCCTACACGACCAGGACCCGGGTCTCCAAGGGAACTCCGGTCATCACGGTCAAGCCGAACTCGGCCGCCGTGGAGGCCGCCCCGGCCGCCGGCGCGGTCGAGGCGCTGTCCGTCACCTTCTCCGCGCAGGCCACCGGCACCAAGGTCACCGGCCGTACCCCGCGCGAGTCGACGGGCCGCCCGGAGCTGACGGAGGCCGCGATCGTGGTCTCCGGCGGCCGTGGCGTCAACGGCGCCGAGAACTTCTCGGTCATCGAGGCCCTCGCCGACTCCCTCGGCGCGGCCGTCGGCGCCTCGCGCGCCGCGGTGGACGCCGGCTGGTACCCGCACACCAACCAGGTCGGCCAGACCGGCAAGAGCGTGTCCCCGCAGCTGTACATCGCCTCCGGCATCTCCGGCGCCATCCAGCACCGCGCCGGCATGCAGACGTCGAAGACGATCGTCGCGGTCAACAAGGACGCCGAGGCGCCGATCTTCGACCTGGTCGACTACGGCGTGGTCGGCGACCTCTTCGAGGTCGTCCCGCAGCTCACCGAGGAGATCAGGACCCGCAAGGGCTGAGCGTCTCCCGGGAGGTACGAGGAGGGCCCCGGCGACCGGCACGGTCACCGGGGCCCTTCCCGTACCGGGGCCCGGTCCTCACGCCAGGGTCAGGGAGGCCCGTACGGGCAGGTGGTCGCTCGGGAAGCGGCCGCCCAGGGAGAAGGTGTCGACCGACGCCCGGTGCGTGGTCACCCCCGGCGTGGTGAGTATCCAGTCGATGCGGGCGCCGTCCGGAGTCGGCGGCCGGTACCCGTGGAACGTGCCGTACGGCTCGCTCCGCGCGACCGCCGCGTCCCAGGTGTCGACGAGCCCCGCGTCCAGCAGGGTGTCGTGGACCGGGTTGTCGTGGGCCGCGGCGTTGAAGTCGCCGGTGACGACGACGGGCAGGGCGCGGTCGAGCCCGGCGATGCGTCGCGCGATCAGTGACGCGGAACGGGCCCGGGCGTCCTGGCTCTCGTTGTCGAGGTGGGTGTTGAGGACGTAGAACTCCCGCCCGCCGTCGCGCAGATCACGCAGACGCACCCAGGTCACCATGCGGATGTACGCGGCGCCCCAGGTGTTGGAGCCGATCACCGCCGGGGTGTCGGAGAGCCAGAAGTGGTCGTACTCGACGGGCTCGAGCCTGCGGGTGTCGTAGAAGACCGCCATGAACTCCTCGCGGCTGCCTCCCGCCCGGCCGGTGCCGATCCACCGGTGGTGCGGGCCGAGGTCCGCCGCGATGTCCCGCACCTGCCGGTACAGGCCTTCCTGGGTGCCCATCACATGGGGAAGCCCGCGGCGCAGCAGTGCGCGCATCACGGGACGCCGGGCGGCCCAGCTGTCGGGCCCGGTGTCGCTCGCGAAGCGCAGGTTGAACGACATGACGTCCAGGCTGCCGCGGCGGTCCGACGCCGAGGCGGACGTCCTGGAGAGCGCGGTGCTGGACACCGGGAGGGCGACCGCGGCGGCGATCGCGGTCTGCAGGCCGAGGCGGCGCGTGACGCGGCTGCGACGGGGCACGGCATGCTCCTTCCGTGGCGGACGCCGGGCGAGTCGTGCGGGTCGCAGTATCGATTCTTGGCGTGAACATGGCTATAGCTCCGGGTGGATCCCGGAGGAAGGCGTGGGGGACGGAGGGAACGTAACCCGAGGTGGCGCGGGAGGGGAAGGGGTGTTGACCGGCCGGGAGGTCCATGACTAACTTCGTTCAACGGATTGTTGATTCCGTGGAGCGGAAAACCGGAGGGCGTGGAATGGGCCAGGGGCATCAGGATCTTCGGGGCCGGCAGGAGAAGGTGACGACGAGCCTCACCGGCGCCGTCGGTGAGGAGATCAGCGCCTCCCTCGCCCCGGTGGACGCCGAGTTGGAGCGCCGCTACCCCGGAGACCCCGGGACCCGCCAGCCCGTCCACACCGTGTACGTCCCGGGCGACGCCTTCGACGCCGGCACCCTTCGCTCCTGGGGGGACCGGGCCCTGGCCGCCCTCGACGAGCACGCGCCGGACGCCGCCTCCTTCGCCGCCGTCCTCGGCCTGCGCGACGACCTCGCGCAGCCCGTGTACGACCGGGTACGGGCCAAGCTGGAACGCGAACCGGTCGAAGACCTGCGCGTCGACTTCGAGGACGGCTACGGTCCGCGCCCCGACGCCGAGGAGGACGAGGCCGCCGCCCGCGCGGCCCGGCTGGTCGCGCGGGCGTACCGGGACGGCACGGCCGCGCCGTACATGGGCATCCGCATGAAGTGCATGGAGGCGCCGGTCCGTGACCGCGGCATCCGCACACTCGACATCTTCCTCACCGGCCTGATGGAGGCCGGCGGACTGCCCGGCGGCCTGGTGCTGACCCTGCCCAAGGTGACGTACGCGGAGCAGGTCACCGCGATGGTGCGGCTGCTGGAGGAGTTCGAGAGGGCGCACGCACTGGAGCCGGGCCGGATCGGGTTCGAGATCCAGATCGAGACCAGCCAGTCCATCCTCGCCACCGACGGCACCGCGACCGTGGCCCGCATGATCCAGGCCGCCCGGGGCCGCGCCACCGGCCTGCACTACGGGACCTTCGACTACAGCGCCTGCCTCGGCGTCTCCGCCGCGTACCAGGCGAGCGACCACCCGGCCGCCGACCACGCCAAGGCGGTCATGCAGGTCGCTGCCGCCGGAACCGGCGTGCGCGTCTCGGACGGCTCCACCAACGTGCTGCCCGTCGGCCCCACGCCGAAGGTCCACGACGCCTGGCGGCTGCACCACGGACTCACCCGCCGCGCGCTCGCCCGCGCCTACTACCAGGGCTGGGACATGCACCCCGGGCACCTCCCGACCCGGTACGCGGCCGTCTTCGCCTTCTACCGCGAGGGGTTCGAGCAGGCCGCGGCGCGGCTCGTCGCGTACGCGAGCCGCGCGGGCGGCGACGTGATGGACGAGCCCGCCACCGCCAAGGCGCTCAGCGGGTATCTGCTGCGCGGCCTGGACTGCGGGGCCCTCGACGTCGCGGAGGTGGCCCGGGCCACCGGACTCACCCGCGCGGACCTGGAGGGCTACGCGGTACCGAGGCGCGCCGACCTCACGGTCTCGGCCAAGTGACCGGCCCGCGACGGCTGCCGCCCACGGTCCGTGCCGTCACGGCAGGGGCGTCCGGCGGGCGGCCCCGTGTGCGTACTTCTCGAGGCCGGAAGCCGTCGTGCGCCCCTCGCGGGCGAACAGCCGGGTCCCCTCGGCGCAGAGCCGCAGGTCCCCGCGCGCCCGGGAGCAGAACTCCTCCGGTGTGGCACCGAACAGCTCCCTCAACCCCGGTGACTCGGCGAGGAGTTCGGTGAGCAGCCGCCGCTCCCCGGGATGCCCGCGCGCGGTCCCGGTGCCGTCGTGCAGGACCCCGTGGCGGTTCACGTAGAGATGGACGCCGTCGAGCGGTTCGCCCGACTCCAGCTCGACCCGGAAGCCGGTGGCGGGCAGCGGCACCCGGTCGTACGCACCGGACGGCCGCGTGACCCCCTCGCTGGCGTCGACCGCGGCGAGCTGCGCCGGGTCCAGCCAGGTGATGAACAGCTCCCGGGTGTGCCCGGGGGCGCGAAAGGGCGAGGCGGACACGTATCCCAGGGCGCTGACGTGCGCCGACACACCGATCTCCAGTCCCGTGACCCGCGCCTTCACCAGAGGGAGCGGGGCCGACAGCTCGTACTGCCGCATCTTGTGCCGGAGCTGGGCGGGGGAGGCGTTGGAGCCGACCGCGAGGACCGGGACCCGGCCCGGGAAGACGAGGCGGGTCGGCGGCAGCAGCCGGTCCCCGTCGAGGATCCCCGACCCCGCGGGCCAGGCGCCCGGGTAGGCCAGGGGATCGTCGCGCGGCGCCACGGCCAGGCCGAGCTCTTCGAGGGTGGGACCGGAGGGGGCGTCGCCGGGCGTCATCCGTCAGACGGCGGGCGGCAGTTCGCCCGAGCCACGGGTGATCAGACGTGTCGGCAGCTCGATGCGCTCGGGCGAGACGAGGGAGCCGTCGAGCTGGCGGAAGAGACGGTCGGCCGCGGTGCGGCCGAGCTGGGCCGCGTTCTGGGCGACCACGGTCACCCCGGGCTGCAGCAGGTCGGCGAGCTCGAAGTCGTCGAAACCGACCAGGGCGACCGGCCGGGCGCGCTCGGTGATGACGCGGACGACCGTGACCGTCACGCGGTTGTTGCCGGCGAAGACCGCGGTCACGGGGGAGGGGCCGGACAGCATGGTCTCGGCGGCCCGGCGGACCCGCTCCGGGCCGGTGACGCCCAGGGACATCCAGGCGGGCTCGACCGGGATACCGGCGTCCTCCATGGCGGCACGGTAACCGCGCAGCCGCTCGGCGGCGGTGTGGATGCGGGGCATGTCGCCGATGAACCCGATGCGGCGATGGCCGTGCGCGATGAGGTGGGCGACACCGTCGCGCGCACCGCCGAAGCTGTCGGAGAGCACGACGTCCGCGTCGATCTGCCCCGCGGGGCGGTCCACGAACACCGTGGCGACGCCCGCCTTTATCTCGGGCTCCAGATAGCGGTGGTCGTCACCGGCCGGGATGACGACCAGCCCGTCCACCCGGCGGGCGCACAGCGCGAGGACCAGTTCCTGCTCGCGCTCCGGGTCCTCGGCGCTGGAGCCGTTGATGAGCAGGGCGCCGTGCGCGCGGGCCACCTCCTCCACCGCCCGGCTCAGCGGGCCGTAGAACGGGTCCGCCAGGTCCTCCAGGACGAGACCGATGCTGGCAGTGCTGCCCTTGCGCAGTACCCGCGCGCTGTCGTTGCGCCGGAAGCCCAGCGCGTCGATGGCCTCCTGCACCCGGCGCTCGGTGTCGGGGGTGACGCCCGGTTCACTGTTGACCACGCGCGATACCGTCTTCAGGCCGACCCCGGCACGCGCGGCGACGTCCTTCATGGTCGGACGGTTGCCGTAGCGGCTCTCGGTTCGGCGGGCGGTCTCGGCCACGATGCGCTGTCCTGTCCTGTAGTCCGTCGGGCCGGTGGTCGGCCGCTGGTCCGTGGGGCTGCGCCGGTCCTGACGGGCCCGGTGGGCCGCCGGATCGGGATGTGGCGTCGAGCATAGAGCCTGGACAACGTTGTCAGATGCGAGAGAGACTGTCCACCGCATTCTCCGGCCGCCCTGGGTCCTGTGGTCAGGTTCCCGTCGTCCGCCCCCGGGGCCGGCCGACGGGAGTCCGACGACGGGATCCGGCCCACCGCGCGACCGGCCTGCCCTTTCCTCATGGTCCAACCGGACCGACCGGGATCCGATCGGGAGATTTGACTCTGATGCACACCGACCTCGTGGCCGCGCTCGACATCGGCGGCACCAAGATCGCCGGAGCGCTGGTGGACGGCCAGGGCCGGATCCTGCTGCGCGCCCAGCGGCCCACGCCCGCGCAGGAGCACGGCGACACCGTCATGCGGGCCGTGGAGGCCGTGCTCGGCGAGCTGACCGCCGCACCGCTGTGGAGCGGGGTCGCGGCGGTCGGCATCGGCAGCGCCGGCCCCGTGGACGCCTCGGCGGGCACCGTGAGCCCGGTGAACGTACCCGGCTGGCGCGACTACCCGCTCGTCGAACGGGTCCGCGCGGTGACGGACGGCCTGCCCGTTGAGCTGATCGGCGACGGCGTGGCGATCACGGCGGCCGAGCACTGGCAGGGAGCGGCCCGCGGCCACGACAACGCGCTCTGCATGGTCGTCTCCACGGGGGTCGGCGGCGGCCTGGTCCTCGGCGGGAAGCTGTGCCCCGGGCCGACGGGCAACGCCGGGCACATCGGTCACATCAGCGTGGACCTCGACGGCGACCTGTGTCCGTGCGGGTCCCGCGGCTGCGTCGAGCGCATCGCCAGCGGTCCGAACATCGCGCGCCGCGCCATCGAGGGCGGCTGGCGGCCGGGGTCCGAGGGCGACACGTCCGCGGCGGCCGTGGCGGCGGCGGCCCGGGCTGGCGACCCGGTCGCGACGGCCTCCTTCGAGCGTGCCGCGCAGGCCCTGGCGGCGGGCATCGCGGCGACCGCGACCCTGGTGGAGATCGACATCGCGGTGATCGGCGGGGGTGTGGGCAAGGCCGGCGAGGTGCTGTTCGCGCCCCTGCGGGCGGCTCTGCGCGACTACGCCACGCTGTCGTTCGTGCAGCGGCTCACGGTGACCCCGGCCCAGATGGGCACGGACGCCGGGCTGGTGGGCGCCGCGGCGGCGGCGCTCAGCCGGCGGTCGAGCGCGGCGGTGGTCGGCGGCTGAGCGCGGCGGTCGGCGGCTGAGCCGCCGACCGTCTGCCTTGAGGTGCGGGAGGATTCGGTCCGGTTGTTGTGATGTGCGGGTCGGTGGGGGTTTGTCGCGCGGTTCCCCGCGCCCCTGAAGTGCGAAGGTGTGAAGGTGCGGTGGCGGCGGCGCGTGCGGGTCGATGGGGGCTTGTCGCGCTGTTCCCCGCGCCCCTCGGCGGTGCCGCTTCCCGGGTTCCTGGTGGTGTCGTTCCCCGCGCCCTTGACGCTTGTTTCCCGCGCCTTTGGCGGTGCCGCTTCCCGCGCCCCCGGCGGTGTCGTCAGGGGCGCGGGGAGGTGGTGTCAGCAGGTGAGTCGGGCGTCCGCCCAGTCGCCGTGGTCCGAGGTGATGCCGTCGCCGGCGTCCGTGACGACGAGGCGCACCACCTGGGCCCCGCCGACGTCGGCCGAAAGGGCCCGGGCCGCGTCGGCGTTGGTCAGGACGCCGCTGGAGGCGGCCTTCGTGCCGTCGGCCCAGATCTCGAAGACGACGGACCCGTCGGCGCCCTCCTCGTCGTCGACACCGACCTGCGCCGTGACGGTCCCGCAGGCCCCGCCCGTGTAGAACTCGACGGCGCTGTGGGCGTGGACGCCCAGCCCGGTGGCGTACACGACTCCGCCGACCGTGAGGGGCGCGCCGTCGCCCGCGGCGGCCTCGCCGTTGCTGGTGTTGCGTTCGACGGGACCCCAGCCGTTGGTCGCGGACAGCCGAGGGAGGTCGCCGAGCGCCGAGGTGCCGGCGGGCGGGGCCACCGCGACGGTCGCGGTCAGCGGCAGCACGTTCTCGGCCCGCGCCCCGCTCACGGAGCGGTACTCCGCCCTCAGCGTCAGGCCGTACGCCCCCGGGGGTGTACCCGCGGGCGCGGTCACCGTCCACCCGGTGCGCAACGCCCTGCCGGTCGGGAGGGTGTTCGCCCCGGTCGGTGACGTGGCCCGCACGGTCCAGCCCCCGGGTCCGGTCAGGGAGACGGAGACGTGCTTCGCGGGTGTACGGCCCAGGTCGGTGACCGACGTCGTCAACGCGCTCGGGCGGCCCGCCTCGAGCAGCGTGCCGCCGTCCAGGCCGAGTTCGACGGCGGGCGGGTTCCCGGCCCAGCGGTCGTCGGCCGAGACGCGGACGAGGACCGTGCCGTGGGCGGGGACGGTCGCCGAGACCGTGCCCGCCGTGTGGTAGCTCTTGTGCCGCCACAGGTCGCGCAGCGTGTAGCCGTCCGCCTCCGGCAGTCCGAGGGCCTTCGCGCTCGTGGCGATGCGCCGGGGGCTGCTGGTCTCGTTGAAGAGGGCGACCGCGCGGCTGCCGTCCGCCATCTCCTTGGCCACGACCCAGCGGCCCTCCTCGGAGGAGAGCACGGTGCCCTGCTTGCCGAGCGGGTCCTGGTCGACCGCGACGACCTCCTCGTTGCCGAGGATGTCGAAGGTCTCGTCGGACGCGGTCCGCAGGTCCGAGCCGATGAGCAGCGGCGCGGCCATGACCGACCACATCGAGAAGTGCGTGCGGTACTCCGTGTCCGTCATCCCGCCGTTGCCGACCTCCAGCATGTCGGGGTCGTTCCAGTGCCCGGGACCGGCGTACCGCGCGAGCGGCAGGTTCTGCTTCATGATCGAGAGCATCGAGCCCCAGTCGTCGCTGATGTCCCCCGTGGTGCGCCACAGCTGGCCGACGTCCGCCGCCCACTCCCAGGGCTTGTTCTCGCCCCACTCGCAGATGCTGTACACGATCGGGCGGCCGGTCGTCGCGGAGGCGGCCTCCAGCGCGTCACGCATCGTCGTGTAGCGCAGCTGCGCGTCCACGCCCTGGTTGTTGCAGTTGTCGTACTTCAGGTAGTCGACACCCCAGTCCGCGAACTGCCGCGCGTCGCTGTACTCGTGGCCGAGCGCGCCGGGGAAGCCCGCGTCGTTGCACGTCTTCGTGCCGGCGCTGGTGTAGATGCCGAGCTTGAGTCCCCTGGCGTGCACGTAGTCCGCGACCGCCTCGATCCCGTCCGGGAAGCGGGCCGGGTCCGGCACCAGTTGGCCGTTCGCGTCACGGGCGGGCAGCGCCCAGCAGTCGTCGAGGTTGACGTACTCGTACCCGGCGTCCTTGAGCCCCTTGTCGACGAAGAGGTCCGCGATCCCCCTGACCATCTCCTCGTCGAACTCCGCACGGCAGTGCGTGGAGTTCCAGTTGTTGAAGCCCATGGGCGGGGTGAGGGCGAGGCCGTCGGCCGGGGCCGGTGCGGCGGCCGCCGTCGGTACGGCCGGCACCGCGGCCGGTGCTTCCGCGCCGGCCGCGGGTAGCGGCCAGGCAGGTACCAGGGCGGCGAGAAGCCCCGCGACGAGCGCTCCGGCCGCTCTCCGGCGAGTGGTGCGGGTGGGAAGGTGACGCATCGTTACGTTCCTCCGTACTCGCGAAAGGTGGACGTCCGCGTCTTTGCATGTCCGCGTCATCCATGCCATGCGCGTTCACGGTAGGTCCTGTCGCAGTGTGGTGGAAGAGGTGCGGTAGTGGGTGTCCGGCATCCCGTCAGGCTCTGTGGCACGTACGCTTCTGCATCGATTTACGCCGTATCGCGTCATGGAGCCATGGAGCCATGGAGCCATGGAGGGGGAGGCGAGAACTCATCGCGGTCATCGCGGTCATCGCGATCGGTGCGGCCATTGCGGTCATCGTGGTCGCCGCTGCGCAAGCTGCCGCAGGCCCGGCCGTGACTCCTGGGCGGGCCGGCAGTTGAACCGGCATGAAGAAGCGCAGCATGCTGGCCATCGCCTCCCTCGCCACCGGCTTCGTCGTGGCGGCCATCACCCCGTCCCACTCCCTGGACACCGGTGCCCTCGACGACCTCGACCTCGGGAACACCCTCACCACCGTCGGGCAGACGGTCGGCGACGACAGCCTGGACATGGGCGACGGCCCCGTGGAGCATGACCGCTGACCGGCCCTTCCTCCCTGTTCCGCCCCCGAGCCCGGCCCCGTGAGGAGCCGGGCTCCGCGCGTGTCCGGCCCCTCGGACGCGACCTCATCAGAACCTGGTTTCCGTGGCAGGGTGGAACGGGCAAGCCTCAGAGGGTCACACAACAGAGGGGAGGGGGGCGGATCCGGGGAAGGCTTCGTGGATATCGTCGCGTCGTTCCCAGCGGATGCGCAGGCGGCGGAAGCCGTGGAGTCAGGTGATGGTGCGCTCGACGACGTAGCGGAAGATGCCCGGGCCGGTACCGCGGGGTTCGCCCCCCCGCTTGGCGATTACGGGTCGGATCCCGCGCTGCCAGAGCAGGCGACGGTACGTGTCGTGGTCGTAGCCGCGGTCGGCCAGCAGAGTGTCCGGGCGCGGG
Organism: Streptomyces sp. V3I8; assembly: GCF_030817535.1. Taxonomy (NCBI): domain Bacteria; kingdom Bacillati; phylum Actinomycetota; class Actinomycetes; order Kitasatosporales; family Streptomycetaceae; genus Streptomyces; species Streptomyces sp. V3I8. The sequence goes on from NZ_JAUSZL010000002.1 coordinate 7,904,411, forward strand.
CGCGGTCTGCCGATCCGGCCTGTGACCGCTGGGATCTTGTCGAGTAGCGGCAGCAGTTGTGTGACGTCGTTGCGGTTGCCGCCGGTCAGCGACACCGCGAGCGGGATGCCCTGCCCGTCGACGATGAGGTGGTGCTTGTTGCCCGGCCGTGCGCGGTCGACCGGGCTGGGCCCGCTTTTGGGCCCCTGTGGGCAGTCCGTACATGCGAGGAGTCGATCACCGTCCGCGACCAGTCCGGCTTGTCCTTCGAGCGCGGCCGCTCCGGCAGTACGACATGGAGTCGGCCCCAGACGCCGGCCTCGTTCCAGGCGGCCAGCCGGCGCCAGCAGGTCATCCCCGAACCGAAGCCCGGTTCCTGAGGCAGGTACTCCCACTGGATACCGGTGTGCAGGACGAAGAGGATCCGGCACAGGGCCTGCCGGTCCGACACCCGAGGTCTGCCCTGGACCGGTTTCGGCGCCGACACGGGCAGCAACGGCTCGATGAACGACCACAGTTCATCCGACACGATCCACGGCCGCGACTCACGCTTCGCCATAAGCAGACCGATGAGCAGACAAGCCGACAGTCATATGATCAACAGCTTTTGTTGGAACCAGTAAGCCGACCTGATGGGTCAGTTGGTGGCACACTTCTGGCTGCGTACCAAGGAGCGGAATGCTCAGCATGTGTGGAATGTCCAGGAGGTGTGCGCGGTCGGCATTGACAGCGGTCAGCGCCGTCATGCTCTGTTGCTCTCCCGGACGACCGATGGTTACGGGAGGATTAGCTGGTGACCACCGACATCATCACTGCCACGCTCTACGCCCAGGCCTTACAGAACACGACGGACCACCCCGACTGCTGTGCCTCGCCGAGGAAGTAGCCATGTGGGCAAGCATCATTGCAGTGGCCGGAACACTACTCGGCGGAATCGTCACCAGCGCCCTCCAAACCCGTGCGACCCGCGCCACCCGCAACGCGGAGCGCGAGGACCGGCGTCGAGACGCCCAGCTCGCAGCAGTCACCGCATTGGTTGCTGCGATCGGCGACCACCGCCGTGCCATGTGGCGCCGTGAAGACTTGCGCCTGGCCGGAGCAGATGCCGATGCCCTTGCTGCTGCCCGTAGCCAGTCACACGGCACCAGGTCGGCCGTCACTGCCCCGCTGGTGTCCGTTTCGGTACTTGCCCCCGATCTCGCAGAGGTTGCCACCGCCGCCGCAAGAGCGGCCTTCGGCATCCGCCAGGCCATGGATGCCGACGAACTCGCGACTCTCCGGCAAACCGCGATTGGCGCCAGCGATCAGTTGGTCAAAGCCGCCAGCCGGCTCCTGGCCTGACGTCTCCAGGAACTGTCGGCGCGCCCGAACACTGACTGGGCTTCGCAAAGAACCGATCCCGCGTGGCAGTGCGACCATCTGCACGGCGCCCTCGTTCCTCAGGCTTTCTGGCAATCTCCTATAGGAAACCTGCTTGGCAGGGCGCGGTATCAACGGCCGGTGCCGGATTTCGTCGTGTCGCGGAGGCTGGTGAGCATCCTGCCGCGCAGCTCGGCATCGACGAACCCTTATGTGTCAGAGATCATCTCATTTGGCTAGCTAGACTTGTGGGGTGTCGAAGATTGTTGAGCGGCTGGTGCCGGACGAGCTGTGGGAGCTGTTCCAGCGAGTGGTTCCAAAGGCGCCGTCGCGGCCGCAGGGTGGCGGCCGGCGTCGGCACGGCGACCGTGAAGTCCTGGCTGCGATCGTCTTCGTGGCGACCTCGGGTTGCACGTGGCAGCAGGTGCCGACCGCCTCGTTCGGGCCGTCGGGCGCGACGGCCCACCGGCGGTTCACCGAGTGGACCAAGGCCCGGGTGTGGGCCAGACTCCACCGCCTGGTCCTCGATGAACTCGGATCCCGCGGGGAACTGGACTGGTCCCGTTGCGCGATCGACTCGGTCAACATGCGGGCCCTGAAAAGGGGGAGCTGACAGGTCCGAATCCTGTGGACCGGGGCAAGTACGGGTCAAAGATCCACTTGATCACGGAGCGGACCGGCCTGCCCCTGTCCATCGGTATCTCGGGCGCCAACACGCACGACAGCCAGGCACTGATCCCGCTCGTGAAGGGCATCCCGCCAATCCGCTCACGCCGCGGCCCCCGGCGGCGCAGACCCCGAAAACTCCATGCGGACAAGGGGTATGACTACAACCACCTGCGACGATGGCTGTCCAGCCGGGGCATCCGACACCGCATCGCCCGCAGAGGTATCGAGTCCTCTACCCATCTGGGCCGACACCGCTGGACCATAGAACGCACGATGTCCTGGCTCGCCGGATGCCGCCGACTGCACCGCCGCTACGAACGCAGAGCTGACCATTTCCTAGCCTTCACCAGCATCGCCTGCACCCTCATCTGCTACCGAAGGCTGGCCAAATGAGATGACGTCTTAATGCCCGCGAGCTCCACCTGGCCGAAGAGCCCCTGCCGTCCCTCTCGCCGGAACACGAGCAGGCACGCGACCGCGTCTGGGAAGAGAAAGCCCAGGCCAATCCAGGTCTGTTCGACGGACCGGTCATCGCGTGCGCCGGCGTCGACCGCTCCGGACCCGACACGCTGGTCCTGCGCTGGACCCGGGTGACCTACCGGCACCACGCCCTGCGCTGGGTGCCGGGCGCCCATCCGCTGCCGCCCTTGTTCGTCGACGTCCTGCAGCCCACCGCCGACGGGGCCCTGCTGGCCGCGCGCATGGCGCCGCTGACCGCCGCGCCCGGCCGCTGGCAGCTGGCAGCTGCCGGGCGGATCCGTCGAGCACCCCGAGGGCACCGATCCGCTCGATGCCGCGGCGCTGCGCCACAACGCCGCCCGCGAACTCGCCGAAGTTATGTGAGCAACTTCTGTGTCCCACGGGAAAGTGTCTCATCTGTGGTGTAGATGTTGGCAACGTCTTGGGTCAGGCGCTGACCACAGGAGGACGCCCCCGGGCATCCTTGAGGTCGATCACCCCAAAGTCTCCTGCCGAAGATCCGGCATGCGCCGGGCCGAACCTCGGGGAGGCGGTCCACGTCCTCCGCGAACAGCCCTCCGCGCGGGGCGGGCGCATCCAGTCGGGCAGTGCGTCATAGCTTCGCCGTAGCGGTGCGTCGGTTCCGGAAGGCGGCGCGCGGCGGGGCTGTCCTAATCGGCCGGCAGACGGAGCATCGGTTCGAAGGCCGCGTCCTCCTCGCCCTCGACCGAAGGGAGGAAGCCGTCCGGGACGGTGCGGGCGGCCGTGGTGAGGAGGCGGGCCAGGACCTCGGGCTCGGTGGCCGGGGGGAGGCGGAGGGCGGCGAGGAGGCGGTCGCGGACCTCGGGGTGGTCCGGGTTGTCCTCAAGGTAGTCGGCGTTGAGCGCGGGGGGACGGAAGCCGGCCAGGGCGTCGTGCCAGGAGGGGAGGACGATGGCCCAGGGTCAGGGCCTCGGCGAGGGACTCCGCGATGAGGGAAGCCTGGCCCTCGGAATCGGTGTAGAGGACAGGGCGGACGCGGTCGGAGCCGGCCGGGCCGCAGAGGTAGTGGGTGCCTCCCGCGTTGCAGCCGGCCACGGGCTCCACCGGGAGACCGGCCGGCAGGGCGATCGACTCGATAGGGTCGGTCCGCGTGAGGTCGAACTCGCCGTCGCAGGCGAGGTACGCCTCGACCTCGGGGTCGGCGGCGATCCGGCGGAGCAGGGCCTCGTCGGAGAGGGCGGCCGGGTTGAGGCCGTGGGCGGCTTCGGGGGTCAGGGGGTGGCCCGCGAGGACGTGGCGGACGGTGTCGAGGGGGACGGGCCGCCCGTAGTCCTCCTCGAAGTGCGCCTGGACGGCCTCGGGGGAGCGGTCGGTGAGGAGGCGGAAGAGGTGCCCGGAGCCGTCCGGGTCCGGGCTGCCTGAGGGGAACTCGATGCCCGAGCCGGTGTGCCAGGCGCTGCCGCCGGTCTCCCACCACAGGCAGGCGGTGACCCGCGGGGCGCCGAGGCCCTCGTCGACGAAGGCCGGGTCGTCCAGGAGCGGGCGCAGCGCGGCGGGCACCTCGTCGATGACACCAGACCAGACCTGTTCGTCGTCCGTGGCGTACGGACTCATCTCCGACTCGTGGTCGAAGCCGCGGACGAGCACACCGGCCGGGGTGAAGAGGACGGAGAAGTCGTCACCCGAGCCGTTGTCCATTAGGGCCGCCTCCGTCCCAGGCCCCCAGGTGGTGGAGAAGGAGTAGCGGGAGAACCGCGGGTCGCGGCAGATCGCCTGGTCCAGCACGGCCAGCACGGCCAGCGCGCGCAGGTGCGCGCGGAGCTCGGCGGGGTCCGGGAGGAGGGCGGCGGTCGTGTGCACGGTGTCCATGGGCTCATGTAAGCAGTCGGCGCTGACATCCAGGGCGGCGGTTCGGTCACGCCTTCTCTCACTCAGGGAACGAAAAGCCCAGCTCACGTAGGCGGGGCAAGCACATTGCGAGGCATTGCTCCACAGACGTGGCATCGGTTCGCACAAGGACGTCCTCGCGCAACGGCGCTCCACTGGCGACGAAGGTCCAAGGTTTACCTCTCTCTACCATCCGCTCAGCGTCGGCCTTGAACAGCACCGTTACGCCCTGTTCAGCCAGTGCTTCCATAATCGCGACGATGTCCACCGGCACTCTCCCCTCCCGAAGCGCTTCGAACGCGCCGTCGGACGAACATACTCACTCAGGGCCGGACCCTGGACACCGCCCGCATGACCCAAAGTGACCGATCGAGGCGCTCTGAGCTGGAATACGCGACACCTCAACATGCGAGCTCACCAGTCCCGAGACCGGAGGAGGCCCCGGCCCGGAGGGTGGTCCGGGGTAAGTCGGGGATGTCAGGTCGGACGCAGTGCGCAGACTACTCCGTCGCTGGAGGAGAGCTGTGACCTGAGCTTGCCGGCGTCCCTTTCCAGTTCGGCATTGCGCAAGGACAGGATCTGGATCTGGTTGGCGTAGGTCGCCGTGGTGTCCTTCAACTCCCGCACCTCGGCGGCATGCTCCTGGCGGAGTGCGCGTTCCTTCTTGCGCAGTCGGGCGACCTCGGCCTTGAGCTCGTCGACCTTGGGACGCTTGATGTCGGGGGCAGAGAGGATCTCCTTGATCGCGGGGGCAACCGGCGAGCGGTAGTAGGAAGCTCGTGACACTCCGCCCTCGGCGGCGATGTTCACAGCAGTAACGGAGCCGTCGGTGACGCTGGCACGCTGGAGTACGCCGATGGCGTCGATGCCCAATGTTGGAACTGTCGCCAGCTGACTCTTGGTGCGGTGCAGTGCGGCCACGGCTTCGGGTGCTTCGTGCTGGGGCAAGTCGTCCTCGCGTCTCGTGAGACATGCCTTCTGGAGGCATAGCAATCCTGTCGTTGAGACACGGAAAGGTGCAGCCATAACCGAGGAAACCGGCATCACCACATCCCCGCAGGACCTGACGCTGTGGACCGTCACCCGCGGCACGACCGGCAACATCGGTGTGCACTTCGTGGCCCCGCCCCGCCCCGCCCCGCAGCGTTCATCCATGAGCGCTTCGCGGTGCTGCTCGGCTCAGCCGCGACAGCGGTCCAGGAGCCCGAACTGGATGAGATCGCGCTCCTTGAGTGCCCGGCCGACCTGGAGAACCTCCCCGGCCCGCACGTCGACCACCTCAAACCGATCGTCGACCGGTACCTGCAGGCCACATCGTGAAGGAGCCGGTCGGCAAGGCACCGGACCCGCAGGAGGACCTCCGCAACCCGGAAGACAGCCAGCCGGGAGGAGGGGGCGGCTGGCGATCGCCGTCCGTCGCACCGCAGCGCCTCCGAGTACCTGGCGCTGCCGGGAATCTTGTTTCCTGTGGGCGGCGACGTAGGCGGGTACCACCCGGTCTTTGGCTGTGCCCGAGATCCATGACAACGTCAGCACGTTGCCCGCGAGCACGGCGTCGGCTTGGTCGGACCGATCCATCAGCGCGATGAAGACGCGCTCCCGGGTGCCATCGGCAGCCCACATCTGCAACATGGTGTGGACGCCTCTCCAGTTGCGTACTTCTCCGGTAGGCGAGCTCACTGCGCGTCAGTCATTTAAGAGGTCCCGACCCTTACGGTCACGTTCGTCGGGTGCGGGACTCATTCGATGCCGCCCCGGAGGCTGATGCGGGTGCGGTGGTGCACCAAACTGCACTGTCTGCTCCGCTCCTGCTCACCCCTGGCACGTTCACTGGCGGGCCGCTCTGAGCTCGCGGATCAGAGCGCGGACGGAGACGCTGGAGGCCAGTTCCGGAGCGGTGACATAACCCAGGGAACGCGTGGGGCGCCCGGGTCCGAGATCGGTGATCTCGATGCCTCCCGGTGCCTCGCTCAGTGAGAGCGCGGGCATGATCGCCATACCGAGACCCCTGCTCACCATGGAGAGCACCGCGCCGTCGTCCTCGGCCAGGACGGTCGCCTTCGGAATCCAGTCCTGCCGGGCCCACCACTGACGGGTGTAGGAGCCGCAGTTCTCGTGCCAGTCCACCAGGGGCAGGGAGCGCGGGGCGGGGTGGCCGGCCGGGTGCACCAGCGAGTAGGGCTCCTCGATGAGTACGTCGCCGATGAACGCAGCGGGCATGGGCGAGGTGGCGCCGATCGTTGCGATGCCCACGTCCGCGCGCCCCTCGGCAACCTCACCGGCGGTGCCCGAGCCCAGCTCGCGGACGATACGAACCTGGGGTTCGATGCCGGGGTGGCGGGCGGTGAGACGCTCCAGGACGGGCGGCAGCAGGTAGAGGGCGGCGCTACGGAAGGCTGCGATGCGCAGCGGGCCGGTGACCGTGCCCCGCTCGGCGCCGCGGGCTTCTGCGGCCAGGGTGTCCAGGAGCCGCAGGACCCGGCGGGCGTGGGCGGCAGCGGCGGTACCGGCCGCGGTGGGCGTCGCGCCCTTGCGGCCCCGCTCGAAAAGGACCGCTCCGACCTTGCGTTCCGTCCCGCGTATGGAGTGCGAGACTGCGGACTGGGTCACTCCGAGGACTTCGGCCGCCGCCGAGAACCCGCGCTCGCGGTCGACGGCCACGAGGATGCGCAGCTCGTGCGGGGCGAGGTCGGCGCCGGCAGCCGCAGTGGGCGGGCAGGCTGTGGCGGCTGAGGCTGTCATGGGGCCCACCTGCTTCTATGAGAGCCCTTCATGGATGGGGCCGTTCCATGAGCGCAACCCTCTGCCCGGCCTTCGCATTCCTGCCTACGGTCACCGTCATGACCGAGACCGTACTTACCGTGCACCAGACCGCCCGCCCCTATGGCTTCCCCACACCCGACCACTTCGCCTTCGTCGAGTCCGCGATGCCGGAACCCGGTCCGGGAACAGCGCTGGTGGAGAACCTGTACTGGTCGGTGGACCCCTACCACCGCGAAATGATGGACGGTGACTTCGCGCTGAACGCTCCTTTGGAGGGCCGCACTCTCGGCCGGGTGGTGCACTCCCGTGATCCGGCGCTCCACGAGGGCGAGATCGTCTTCCACAGGCTGGGCTGGCGCACCCACACCGTCGTCACCCCCGAAGAGGCACGGGCTGTCCCCCGCTTCGACGGCGTACCGCTCTCCGCGCACTTGAGCATCCTCGGCGGCACCGGCCTGACCGCCTACGTCGGTCTCACCCGTATCGCCGAACTCCGCGAGGGACAGGACGTATTCGTTTCGGCGGCGGCCGGCGGTGTGGGCACAGCCACCGGGCGATTCGCCCGGCTGATGGGCGCGGGCCGGCTGATCGGCAGTGCGGGCGGAGCGGAGAAGGCGGCCTACCTGACCGAACACGTCGGCTACGACGAGGCCTTCGACTACCGCTTGGGCCCGGCGGCCCAGCTGCTCGCCGAGGCGGCACCCGACGGGATCGACCTCTACATGGACAATGTCGGCGGCGAACACCTCGAAGCGGCGATCTCCTCGCTGCGTGAGTACGGACGGATCGTGCGCATAGGCACGATCGCCCAGTACAACAGCACCGGCACGCCCTACGCCCTGCGCAACCTTCCCGACATCGTCGAGAAGAGCCTGCGCATGGAGGGCTTCTTGGTCCGCAACTACCGTGAGGTGCAGGAGGAGTTGTACGAGTTCGTCGTGCCGCATCTGCAGAGTGGACGTGTCACGCTCGATGAGACCGTGGTAGACGGCTTCGAGGGCATCGTCACCGGGTTCCTGGGGATGCTACGGGGCGAGAACCAGGGCAAGATCATCGTGCGGGCGGCCGGAGCGACCGTCTGAGGGACCGGGGGCGCGCCGGTGCCCCGGGGAGCGGAGGGCCTTCTCCGGCATGGGGAGCGCATCCGTCGGGCCGAGCGTGTCCCTACGCTCACGCCAGCTGCGTGAGGCAGAGCTGCTTGCATCGCGGAAGACCGTCCGTTCGATCGAGGCCCATGGGTGTCCTGTATGTGCATACCAGCCGTGGCGTCCGGGGGCGCCGCCCGACTCCCGCTCGTCTTTGTGCCCCAGGCATGAAAGGACGGACGGGGCCGGCCCTCACACTGCGGCGTAGCGTCCCGCCAGCTCGGCATGGGGGTGAGGAAGCGGACGAAGCTGCCGGTGCGTCAGGGCAGTTCGATCGGTCCGTAGCGCGCGTGCGGGTCCTGCCGCATCAGCGCGTCGTACCGGTCCGCTGCCGAGAAGTGCCAGAACTCGGTCCCATAGTTCGTAAAGCCCGCGTTCTCCATGGCGTTGAGCAGCAGCGTGCGATGGCGACGCGCTTGATCGTTGACGTTCGGGGCGTGCGTGAAGCAGTTCCCGTCACTCTCCTCCGGGGAGGCGTTGACGAGGGCGCCGAGGTCGAGTTCGTGACCGTCCTGGTCGACGAGGGTCACGTCCACCGCCGCGCCCGCGGAGTGAGGCGCGATCTCCGGAGGCGACACGTACCGGCTGGCGGCTTGATGCAGCTGCTCAACTGTCCATCCGGGCTGAGCAGCTGCCAACTTGTCCCGATAGTCGGTGAAGTAGCGCTGCTGGAGAGTCAGCGGCCGATAGCCCTCGATGAACAGCAGGTCGGTGCCCGCGGGCAGGAGCGAACGGGCGTGCTCCAGCCGGGCGAGGACGCCCTGGCGGACGTGGGCGAACGCGCCCAGCGGATCCTGTTTGCGGGGATCGACACGGAAGTTGTGGTCCCGCACGTCGACGAGCGGCTCCCCGCACTCGCGCACCGGGATCGCGGCGACCCGCGGGTCGGACATCAACACCAGAGGGTTCATCGAGTCTCCCTGAGACGGCTTGCGCTGCGGTGGTGGGACAGGGGAGGCAGAGGCCAGGTCGGTTTCGCGCGGTATCCGCGCGACGGTGTCCTGCAGCGGGCCTCTTGCTCCTCGCTGGACTCGACATCCGCGAGTTACCAAGAGGCCCTTCTTCCATGCCTCCACACCGAACAACTCACCCGAACCAGGCCCCGACAGGTCACCTGCTGGCGGTCGAAGTCGATGTGGAAGTTGTCCCGACCGAAGCCTTCGCTCTTTCGGTGTTGGTGGGTGGGGTTGGTCGGCAGTGATCCGGTGACGGTGACCTGCTGTTCGCGGACGGCCTGTTCCAGGTGGGGCAGGGAGGTGTAGCCGCTGTCGACCAGGTGTTCGCCGGGCAGCAGCCCGCGGCGGTGCAGGCGGGTATGGATGCCGGGCAGGACCTTGCTGTCGTGGATGGTGGCCGCGGTGGGCCATGTCCGTGATCACGTTGAGGCTGTCAGGGACGCAGGTCTCGGTCAGGCGGCCTTGCGTATCGCGGTGGTAGTTCTGCACCACGATCTGACGCAGGGACTGAACGCGGAGGCCACACGTGCGGTGCGCTCCGTGCCGATAGAGGTATTCCAGGAACCGGAGGGCATCGTTCCCATCAAACGGTGAGCGGATGGGCTACCTGCAACTCCTCGTGTTCGATCAGCCATCGGACGGACTCGAGCACGGCAGCCTCCGGTTCGTAGCGCGGTGCGTACCCGATGAGGGTCCTGGCTTTCTCGATGGTGACGCAGTGGCTGCGGTACAGGTGTTCCCAGCTCGCTTCGGCATGCTCTGGGGTCGTGGTCCGGCGGTACTGTTCCCAGGTCACCGGTTCCAGTGATGCGGTCTGTCCGAACCAGCCGGCCGCCAGGTGCGCGTAGCCGCGGACGTTCAGTGCGCTGGGGGCAACGATGTTGAAGTCTTCTCCCGCTGCCGTGTCTCGGTGTTCGATTGCTCGTTCAAAGGCCTGCGCGACATCGTCAGCGTGCACGTGGTGCATGAGCTCGATACCGATGCCGGGAATCCGCAGCGGCTTCCCGGCCGAGAGCGTGGTCCAGACGGCGGGGTCGAAGTTACCCAGTGGACCGACTGGGTGCCAGCCGGGACCAACGATGTGCCCGGGGTGCAACGATGTGGTCATCAAGCCTCCGGAAGCGGTCTCCTCCTTCAGCATCCGTGCGATCCGGTCCTTGTGGATTCCGTACTCCCCTACGGGGGAGGTGCCCGTGGTCTCGGAGATCGGCAGCTTGGTGCTGGGACCGTGGCGCCAGATCGAACCGCAGTGCAGCAGGTGTTCGACCTGGCCACGCAGGCGCCCCACCAGCGCGGTTGCCGCTTCCAGGGTGAAGCAGATCAGGTCGACCACGACGTCCGGGCCCAGCCTGGCCAGCCTGTCGCCGAAAGTGCCTTCGTCGTCCTCCTGCTCGCGGTCAGCGATGATCTGGCGCACCTGCTGCCATTCGGGAGCATCGGCGTATGCGGCACGGGTGCCACGGCTGATGCTGGTCACTTCGTGGCCGGCCCGTACCAGCCTGGGGACGAGGAACGTGCCAATGTGCCCGCTCCCGCCGATGACGACAATCCGCATCTTTCTCCATCACTTTCTGCACCGGGGTATAGGCCCCGCTCTTAACGCTCCGAGGCAAAGTCCCGGAGCGGTCAGGGCACCGCTCCTGATAGGTGGCGCCGATGTGGTCCGTCCAGCAGCAACAGCCTGCTGAGAGCAATTGACCTACTGGTACCCACCACAAGGCTGACTCGCACCGGCGCTGCTGTGCGCTTGGACGCGGTCGCAAAGCACAGTCGTCCGGCGCAGGTGCAGGTCCAGTGCTGCGCATCGCACTCCAGTGAGCGAGGCCGACCGGGCGGCGCTCGCTTTCCACCGGGGCAACGTCGCCACGGTGGTCCGTACCCGCCGCGCGGTGGCCGACGGGGACGGCACGACGGCCGGGGCGCCTGCTCAAGCAACCCGTCCACCGAGCAGATGCCGCCGGCCAGGATGCCCTATGAGGTCCTCCGGCCGGTGGCCAGCGCGCTTCCTGAGTCCACCCCGGCCTCTTCGCGCGAATCCCCGACCCTGCGTGCGTCCCGCAAGTCGGGGGTTGAGGAACATCGGAACGAAAACCGGCGCTAAGCATCGAGCGGCCCTGGTGGGCGGCTGACGGGCCTTCGGCGGCCGGACCTGTCTGAAGTCGTCCCGCAGATAACGCCCTATTACCTGCGGGATCGCTGATCACGACCTGCGGTGACGTTCTCGGGGCTGTGCATGAAGCGGTCCCGTTATTTGTGGCAAGGGGGAAGCGGTGCCCGCTGTCGTACGGCGGCCCGTCGAGAAGGCGTTGACCGTCTGCGCGGCGGCCGACGTGTTCCTTGACTTGCTCGACAACGCGAACACGCTCCGGTCGTACGGAATCGGCGTCGGCAAGACCGCCGAGCACCTCGGTGATGCCCGCCCGCTCGCCACCGTCGCGGACGACGAGATCGGCGGCGCCCTCGAACAACTGTGGGGCGAGGCGGCGGTCAACACGTGGAACGCCCGGCGGGCGGTGGTGCTGTCATGACTGGGGTGGTGTGTCGAGCGCGGATACGACGGCTCGGCTGTCCCGGCCTGGGTGAAGCGGATGCCTCCGCCGGACTCGGAGACCCGGGCCCACTCGAAGATGGCCGTGGACCGGCTGATCGCCCGGCGCGAAGTCCACCTGCGGGAGAAGACGCTGTGGCCACCCACCGCAAGCCGGGTCCCAGCAAGGTCCTCGCGCCGCGTGACGTGTGTCCGCCCGGACACCGGGCTGGTCCGGCTGTCGTACGGCCGGGCCCGCGCCCTGCTCGACGCCCACACCGCAGTCGGCGGGGTGCCGGGCACAGGCTGGGACCTGCACGAATACCGCCATTCTGGTCTCACCCACCTCGGCGAGGCCGGGGCCGGCCTGCCCATGCTGATGGCGAAGTCCCGGCACAAGAAGCCGGAGAACGTACGGCGTTACTTCCACCCCTCGGCGGAGGCGATCGCCGAGGTCACCAGCCTGCTCGCGCCCGGAGACAGCAGACGCTGAGGTCTCGGCCAAGGCTGAAGCGTACGACCGAAACTCGTCGGCTTCACCTATGCGGCGGGGTTCGTGGGCAGGAGCCGGGCGAGCCAGTCGGTGCGGGTCCGGCGGGCTGTGGCCGAGATGTGTGCCTGCGGGTACAGGGCGTCGAATCCGTGGAAGCCGCCTGCCCAGACGTGGAGTTCGGCCTGGCCGCCGGCCGCCCAGATGCGGGTGGCGTAGTCGGTGTCCTCGTCGCGGAAGACTTCGGCGGAGCCGGTGTCGATGTAGGTGGTCGGCAGGCCCGCGAGGTCGTCGGCCAGGGCGGGTGAGACGTATGCGGGTACCTCGTCGTCGGTGAGGTCGCCGAGGAGGCAGCGCCATCCGAATTCGTTCATCTCGCGGGTCCAGACGCCGGGTTCGTTCGAGTACTGGTGACTGGAGGTGGTGGTGTTGCGGTGGTCGAGCATGGGGCCGATCAGGACTTGGGCGGCGATCGTCGGGGTGCCGAGGTCGCGGGCCAGCAGGGTGACGCCGGCGGCGAGGCCGCCGCCCGCGCTGGCGCCTGCGACGATGATCCGGGCGGGGTCGATGCCCAGTTCGACAGCGTGGTCGGCGATCCAGAGCAGTCCCTGGTAGCAGTCGTCGACCGGGACGGAGCCGGTGGACTCGGGCGCGAGCCGGTAGTCGACGGAGACCACGACGGCGCCGAACTCGTCGAGCCACTCCAGCGGGATGTCGATCTGTGAGAAGCGGTCGCCCATGACCATCCCGCCGCCGTGCATCCAGTAGACGCAGGGTGCGGCAGCGGTGCGATCGCTGTTCGCGGGGCTGAAGACGGACAAGGGGATCGGGGTGCCGTCCGGACTCGCAACGGTGACCTCGCGCCGGTCGATGGCGCGACCTTCGAGGAGAGGTTCGACGGGCATCGAGGAGAAGGGGCGTACCTGCGCCAGCACTTCCGGGCTGAGCTGGGACATCAGCGGCATGTCGGCCAGGAGTTCATGCAGTTCGGGGTCGAGGGAGGGGCGTGCTGTGGTCATGGTCGTTGCCTCTCGTGGGTGGTGGCGGGACGGTCGGGCGAGGACGGGGGTCACCTCGGTGGACACCGAGGCGGCAGAGGCTGGGGTGTGGGGTGTTCGGCGTGTCAGAGGGCGGATTTGCCGCGGACCGGAACGTAGTCGGTGTACTCGGAGTCCTTGGCGAGCAGCGGGTCGATCTGCGCCACGATGGCCTGGGCGGTCTTGCCGGCGAAGACGCGGTGGTGGTCCTCCTCGCTGGTCCAGCCTTCGGCGACATGGACGACGTCGGGGTCGGACGCGGAGCGGGAGACGACGTAGACGAGGCAGTATTCGCTCGCGCCGGGGCTGCCCTCGTTCAGTCCGGTCAGCAGCAGGTCGACGAGCTGGTCGCCCATACCGGGCCTGGCGGTCAGGGTGGCGCTGAAGCCGTAGTCGGCAATCATGAATTCCTTCTCTTCCTCTTCGGTGGTGGAGTGCGGTGATTCCATTCAAGTGGGTTGAACTGCGGAAACGTTAGACTGATACTCGCTCGCACTTGCACGATCCTCGCGACTTCGGGAACCGCAGCGCGGAATGGTGCTGCAATGGACGCATGTACCTCGAAGAACTCCGCACCTTGCTGGCCCGCCATGCGCGGCCCGACTGGACCACCGCTGTCGACGGTGTCCTCATCTCGAAGGTCGACCGCCCTGATCCGCCGGCGCCTTCGATGTCCGGCACACTCCTGGCGGTCATCGCGCAGGGGGCCAAACGCCTCGCCCTGGGTGAGAGGGTGTTCGAGTACGGGCCCGGGCAGTACCTGGTCGCATCCGTCGATCTGCCTGTCACAGGGCAGTTCACCCAGGCCGACCCCAAGCAGCCGGCGCTGGGGTTCGGTCTCGTCCTGGAACCGTCCGCCGTTGCCGAGCTGCTGCTTGAGGCCGGGCCCGGAGACGCCCCCCGGAACAGTGGGGGCGCGCCGTCGGGGATCGGCGTCAGTGACGCTCCGGCCGCGCTGCTGGACGCGGTGGTCCGGCTGTTGCGCCTGCTCGACGAGCCACGCGACCGGGCCGTACTGGCCCCGCTGATCAAGCGCGAGATCCTGTGGCGTCTGATCACCGGCGAGCAGGGTGCGACGGTTCGCCAGCTCGGCCTGGCCGACAGCAGCCTCAGCCACATCTCCCGGGCCGTGCGCTGGATCCGCGAGCACTACGCGCAGCCCTTCCGGGTCGAGGACGTGGCGCGGCAGTCCGGCATGGGCGTCTCCGCCTTCTACCGCAACTTCCAAGCGGTGACCGCGATGAGCCCCATCCAGTTCCAGAAGCAGATCCGGCTCCAGGAGGCCCGGCTGCTGCTCGCCACCCACCCCGGAGACGTCACCGGAGTCGGCCACCGCGTCGGCTACGACAACCCGTCGCAGTTCAGCCGGGAGTACCGCCGCCAGTTCGGCGCGTCCCCCAGCCAGGACGCCGCCCGCCTGCGTCAGGCCGTGCGTGCGCCGGCAGGTCTCCTGCCCTGAGCCGGGTGGGCCTTACCGGAGGATCGTGCAAGGAGTAGCGAGGATAGTTCTACTATCTCCGCAGGTCAGAGCGATTTAATGGGATCACCGGTTCTCCCGTGGAGCAGGAAAATGCCTGTCCACCCGTATGGATCCCACCACATCGCAAAGGGGCACACCATGAAGACGGTTCTGATCACTGGTACCTCATCCGGGTACGGGCGGGCGACCGCCCTCTACTTCCACTCGCAGGGGTGGAACGTCGTCGCGACGATGCGTACGCCGCGTACGGACGTCCTGCCCGAGTCCGACCGGCTCCGTGTCGTCGGGCTCGACGTGACCAGGCCCGACACCATCGCTGCCGCGTTGGAGACTGCGGGGCCCGTCGACGTCCTGGTCAACAACGCGGGCGTCCCGTCGATCGGCGTGTTCGAGGGCACCCCCATGGCCCGGGTACGGGAAGTCTTCGAAACCAACACGTTCGGCGTGATGGCGGTGACACAAGCGGTGCTGCCCCAGTTCCGTGAGCGCGGCTCCGGGGTGGTGGTCAACGTGACCTCCAGCGTGGTGCTGGGCCACATGCCGCTCACAGCCGTCTACAAGGCGAGCAAGATGGCCGTCGAAGGGTTCACCGCGTCCCTCGCGCTCGAACTCGCGCCCTTCGGCGTCCAGGCGAAGACGGTCCAGCCGGGCGCCTGCCTGACGACGAACTTCGCGGCCAACGCGGCCAAGGCGGCGAACGGGGCGCCGCTGGACGAACTGATCCCGGCGCCCTACGTGCCATGGGCGCAGAAGGCCATGGGCGACTTCACGGCGCAGGACCTGTTCACCAAGGAGAGCGACGTCGCCGAGACGGTGTGGCGAGCCGTGCATGACACGACCGGCCAGCTGCGCTTCCCCGCCGGCCCCGACGCGGTCTCGCTCTCCCAGGCGAAGTGATCAGCCGGCAGGCAAGGTCACGCCGCACTGATACCAGGAGCCGTCTCCGCGCTCCTGGCCCGGGGTGTTCACGAGCGGGGCTGACGTGCGGCGACAAGAGGCACTGAAGACCGTTCCCCACCAGCTTCACGTGAAGCTGGCGCTATGAGTGTGAGCGAACAGCGCCCGGTCTTCAGCTACATGCTCTGTTCGATCTCCTGCATGCGGGCGCGAGCGTCGCTGAGAAGGGCCTTGAGTCGAGGTGTTGCGAGAGCGTCGAGGTTCGGATGTGTCATGCAACGGTCGTACGTCCTCTTCGCGGTGGCCAGGATCTCTGGAGTGGACCCGTGGATACCTACGCCGGGGCAGATTTCGGGATGCCGGTGTCGCACAGTGAGGATCTCGGCGGCGATGAGGAAGCTCTGGAACGCAAAGAAGATCGACCGGCGTCGCCCGGTGATGGCGGTCTCCGCCTCGTTTTCCGGCATGTCGAGCAGGCGATAGCCAGGGTGGTGCGTGTGCCGTAGGGCGTCCAGGTAGAGGAGGGTGTGGGCGAACTCGTGGACCAGGCATTCGATGACGTCCTGCGTGCTCCACTCCGGCAGGGGGTTGATGTAGACGAGCCCAACCCCGTCGAAGGAGGAACCGCTGCCCGGCTCCTGCGGGGGCGTCATGACGAATACCTGGTTGACCACGAGATCGAACAGCGGGGCGAGTTCCGGCTCGCTCCCGCACAGGACGCGGAATCCCTCCTCGACCCGGTCCAAGGCTTCTTCCGCTGCCGAAGAGTCCTCCGGCACCAGCGCCGTGTCCGGTGCGTCAGGACTGCGGAACCAGCCGCTCAACTCCGTCCGCCGTGATCCGTCGCGGACGAATTCGGTGTGCTCCACGGTCTTCGACGGAACCTTGGGTTGCTGGACGGCAAGGTACGCATGGTAGGCGGCCTTGACGGCGGGAAGTGACATGCTGCGGCGGTCGAGGTAGGGAGCGGAGAGTGTGACGACGTCCTGGAGACCTTCTTCGGGACCTCGGAGGAAAACATGGTTCACCTTCCCTGGGAGTGGCGCCGTCGGGGGCTCGGCCGGGTTCGTCCGGCCGAGCCCTCCGCACGGGCGGCGACCAGCAGGCGCGGCCGCTGCGGCCGGGCGGCTGCCGCGAGGACCGGCACGGCCCGGTCACCGTCCCGACGGTGACCAAGCCGGACCACCCCGCGACCGCCCGGTCAGGGCAGGGCCGTGGCGGAGACGAAGCGCTCCACCTCCTGGGCGCGGCGATCCATCTGCGCGGTGATCCGGTCGGCCACCTGGGCGACGACGCCGGTCACCTCGGCGGGGTCGAGTTCCGCCTTCTCCAGCGTCGTGCGGATGAGCGTGCGGGCGCCGGTCAGTGCGGCGTGAGGGAGCCCCAGCCCGATGGCGACCGCGGCTCCCGCGACGCCGATCTTCCTGGACCACTTCGCGCCCGCCGTCGCGAACCGCAGCGCGTAGAAGCCGACGCTTCCCAGGCTCGCGTAGGCTTCGAGCACGCCCTGAGCGGCGCGCAGCGTCCGCCACTTGGGGCGGATCCGTGCGCCGATGGCGGTACCGATGACCCCGGGCAGGACGATGTCCAGGGTGAACTGGTCGTCCCGGATGTCGTACGAGCGGCAGATGCCCAGTGCCATGGGGGTCAGCTCGGCGTTGAGCCGTATCTGCAGGCGGGCCAGGACCTCGTCCATCCCGGTCAGCCGGTGGATGAGCGCGTCGATGTCCTGTTCGTCCTGGTCGTCAACGGGCCCCGCCTCGGCTTTTTCCAGCAGGCGGGTCAGCAGGATGCTCCTGGCCTGGTCGAACGCGTCGAGCAGGCCCGTACGAATCCTGTCCTCGAACTCCGGCCGGTCCTTGAGCGCCAGGATGTCGTGCCGGAACCGGGCCACGTTGACCCGGTGACGTCCGACGCCGGCAAGTCCTCGGGTCACGGCGAGGGACGGTGCCTCGTCATGCTCGACGGACGCGTTCGGGAACGCTTTCAGGCACAGTTCGCGTACCACGGACATGCGCGAACCGCCGCCGGTGAGCACGACCAGCTCGGGTTCCGCCGAGCCGAGCGCGTCGCGCACCCCTGTCAGGACGTCCGAGAAGCGCTCCGCCCAGCCACCAGGGGCACGGACCACACGCAGCGGGATGTCCACTCCTCTGAGCCAGCCGAAGGACGGGTTCATGAAGGGGACGAAGCGGGTGTCGCACCCAGCCTGGAGATGCTGGAGGCGCACATCGTCCCTCGTGAACTGCGCCTCCTTGGCCCAGCGACACAGCAGGCGCAACGTCTCCTCCGCGCCGTCCTGATCGAGAGCCTCCGTGAACGCCTTGTCTCCCGCGAACGCCTGCCGCACCATCCTGGCCAGTCTGTCGTCGATCACTCGGCAGCCCAGGTCGGAGCCCAGCGGAAGATTGCGCGGGATCAGGTCTTCGACGAACGTGAAGTCGGTCGTGGACGATCCGATGTCGACGACCAGTACCCGGTCGAGACCGCGTGTGTCGCGCTGTTCGCTCCTTCGGTCCCGGACGTGGACCAGGGCGGACTGAGACTCGGCTACGAGGCGTACGGGCAGATTCGTCGACGAGAGATGCCGGCGGTACGCCGCCACGGACACGGCGTCCCAGCCCGTGGGATGGCCCACGTACACCACGCAGTCCCTCCGGACCTCCGGGTGCTCGGAGAAGAACTCGGTGAGGAGGATCCGGGCGAACCGCACGGCGTCGGGGGGATTCAGGGTGTCCGGGTCGGGGCGGTTCTTGAAGTTGACGCTGAAGTGCAGGACGTTCCGCGTCAGTACGGCCGCCTCACCGATGAGGTGCCGGTAATCCCCCTGATCCAGGCGTTCGCGGCCCAGGGCCGTCAGGATCGCAGCGCCCTCGGTCCCCCTGTCGTACACGCGTGCTTCACCGCGACCACGGGTCTCCAGCCAGCACAGGGAGCTCTCCCCGTCACCGATGTCCAGGCCGACGGCGTACCGTACGTCGGGTTCCATGTCACTCTCCACGCGTCATCACCTCGTCAGGGGCCGCTCCGCCGCTCACCGTCAGTACTTCGGTCAGCAGCCTGATCACGGCGGGTGTCGGCGGCGGGGGGAAGTCGAAACCCGTGCGCCGCGAGGACACGGCGGCGATCAGCCGCCGTGCACCGGGGTTGTTCCTGGCGAGCTCCGCGTCCCCGCCGCCGAGTTCGGACTTGGCGAACTCGGCCTCGTCGAACCGCGCCCAGACGCCCGGATCGTTCTGCAGGGCGGTGAAGAAGTCCGGGTGCTTGATCTGGAAGGCGAGCAGCGTGCCCGCGTGCAGCAGCCGTTCGCGCCCCGGGGCGTCGCTGTGCTGGTGCAGGGTCAGGGCCGCGTGGTTCAGGCCGTTGACGAAGCGGCGCACCCGTCGCGGATTGGCCGCGAAAGCGACCTCGATGAGCTCCCACAGTTCCCGCGACCCCGTCAACGCGAGCGCGGTGACCCGGTCGTGCAGATTCCGGTGCAGAGCTTCGAAGGGAACTCCGGGCAGATGGAACGGGAAGTGGATCAGCTTCTCCAGATACTGTCGCCCGCGTACGCCGTCCGTGTGCTCGTTGTCGAAACGTTTGGCGGCCGCCTCGGCGACGATCTGGTGGTCCATGGCCAGGACGAAGACACAGGACCCATCTCCCAGGAAGAGCTTCAGGGAGTCGAGCACGGTGATCGCGGCGTCCGGGGTGCAGCGGTCCAGGTCGTCGATGAACAGGACGAGTCGGCCGCCGTCGGTGTATGTGTCGACGACGTCCCTGAAGTCCTGCTCGAAGCGGTTGACGTGCAGGTATGTGTCCATTCCGGGTGCGGTGAGAGCGGTCTGCACGGCATCGATGTCCTCGGGGGCCAGCAGTCCTGCCGTGAGAGGGCCGGCGGCTCGGCGGGCGAGCAGCCAGGCCGCCGCCCGGCTGAGTTTCCTGACGGTGTCCAGGGCTGGCGTCAGCCGGTCCCGCAGCGTCTCCTCGCCGGACTGCCGTCGCTTCTCAAGCTCATGGGCGATCTCAGCCAGCACGGTCTGGATGAGGGCGTGCCAGATCTCGTCCTTCTGGTCGTACTTCCACGGGTTAAACCAGACCGTCCTGACGTCGTGTGCCTTGAGCAATCCCTCGCACACCTTCATGAAACTCGACTTCCCCATTCCCCAGGGGCCGAAGACGCCGATGGTGAGTGGCAGGTCGTCGGCCGCGGATATCGCGTCGCAGAGGATTTTGGCGTGGGTGCCGAAACCGTATCGGTCTGCTTCCGGCCCGGCGATCGGATTGTCGGACAACATGGTGCCTCCTCGGTCGTTCCCGGTCGTTGCCGGGCAGCGGACGGTGGCTGCCGGGGCGGGCGTCATGAACGGTGGGCACCGGCCCGGGGCGGGGGCGTCCCAGGCCGGTGCCCTCAGGCCCACCGCAGCACGGCGTCCCCTGTCACTTGCCGATCGCTCGCCAGACGCCCCGGCCCACGAACCACGCCAGCTGGGCGGCCCCCGCGACGGTGCCGCTGGCATTCCCGAATGGACGGACGTCGTTGATCAGCTGGCCGGTGACCGTCGGCACGGGCGGCGGGGGCGGGGCCATCTGCCCCGTGTACAGGTTGTTCATCGCGATCCCCTTCTCTCTTTCCGGCCCGGGCGGGCTGGAGAAGGACAACTCTGGCGCGATGAGCCGACCGAGGGATATCGGTAAATTCCCTAGTATCCGCCGCAGCCGCCGTCGAGCGCCCACAATGGAGACAGGTGCTCGCGCGTCAGCACCGTCGACCGTCGCTTTTCCAGGGGGTTTCCATGACGCCTGGCCGTGAACAGCACGGGCTGCTGTCACGTGGTGAGGAGAAAGACCGGTTACTGCTGCTTCTCTCCGACGCGCGGCAAGGCCGCAGCGGGCTCCTCGTACTGCGCGGCGAACCCGGGATCGGCAAAACCGCGCTCCTGGAAGAGGCGGTGACCGAGGCCGTGACTGTGGGAATGCGGGTTCTCAGGGCGACGGGAATCGAGATGGAGGCGGAACTCGCCTTCGCCGGCCTCAGTGAACTCATCCGCCCCGTACAGGGTCTGGTGGGTGGCCTGCCGGAGGTTCAGGCGCGCGCTCTGCGTGTCGCCCTGTCACTGGAGGACGGGGAGGCGCCGGACCGGCTGATCCTGGGAGCCGCCGTGGTGACGCTGCTCACCGATGCCGCGGCGGCGGCACCCGTGCTGGTCGCGGTGGACGACGCGCACTGGATGGACGAGACGAGCGCCCAGGCGCTGCTCTTCGCCTTCCGGCGTATGCAGGCCGAGGGCGTTGCCGTGCTGGTCACCGCACGGGACGCCGAGCGGTGCGCCTTCACCGAGGCGAACGCGAACCTTCCGACGCTGAGACTCACCGGTCTGACGCCCGCTGACGCGGCCGCGCTGGTGAAGCGGTCCGTTCACGCGGCCGTCGACCCCGAGACGATCGGGAAGCTGTACCGGGAGACCGCCGGCAACCCACTGGCCCTGCTGGAGGCGGCGCCGGCTCTGCGTGCTTCCCGATGGGTCACACAGGAACCGGAGAGCCCCCTGCCGGTGGGCCCGCGACTCACTGCCGCCTACGCCTCCCGACTGGCGGCGCTGCCCGAACCGGGTCGCCGGGCGGTGACCGTCGCGGCGGCCGGCTTCACCGAGGAGGCCGACGTTCTCATCCGGGCACTCGACGCCCTCGCCCTCGACGCCGCGATCCTGCGGACACTCGAATCCGCGGGGATGGTCAGCTTGGCCGGGAACGCCTTCCGGTTCGCGCATCCGCTGTTGCGGGCGGCCGCCTACCACGGGGCGACTCCCCAGCTGCGGCGCGAAGCGCACCGCGTCCTGGCCGGCGCGCTCTCCGAACGCGACGGCCCAGTCGACCGTGACCAGCGCAGCTGGCATCTCGCCGCCGCAGCGGACGGCCCCGACGCGGCGGCGGCAACCGCTCTGACGGAGACCGCCGCCCGCGCCCGCGCCCGTGGCGCCCTACCGGCCGCGCTCCGCGCCTACGAGCGTGCCGCTGAACTCACGTCCTCGCCGACCGCTCAGGGGCGCTGCCTCCTGGCCGCCGCCGAGGTGGCCCAGCTCGTCGGCCGAGGGGACGAGGCGTTGAGACTGGCCGGGGCGGCGTCGGACGCCACGGATGATGTCGCCGTGTTCAACGGCGCGTTGGGACTGCGCAGTCAGGTCCTGCTCCTGCGCCGCCAACCGCGGGAGGTGCACGACGAACTGGCGGACGCGGCGGAGGGGCTGGACCCGGCCGCGGCCGTGCCTCTGCTGGTGGCCGCCACCGGAGCCGCGTGTATGGGCGGCGCCGTCCTCCAGGCCCGTGCGACGGCGGACCGGGCGTGCGCCGCGGCCGGACACCACCGGAACGGCGACCTCGGCCGCTCCGCGGTCGTCCTGCGGGCCCATACGATGATGCTCGCCGGCGAGCGCGGCGACGCCGCCGCGGTGCTCCGTTCCTGCGAGGGGTTCCTCACCGGGATGGATCCGCTCTCCATCGGCATCGAGGTGACGAGCTTCTCCGCCATGGACCTCATGTGGCTCGAGCGGTTTCCGGCGGCGCGAACCCTGCTGGAGCGGGCGGTTCGGCGCGCACGCAAGTTCGGCGCTTGCGAGCGGCTCGCCCCGTTTCTGACCGTTCTGGCCGAAACGCAGATGCGTACCGGTTACTGGGACGAGGCCTGCGCCCTGGCGAGTGAGGGAGACATGCTCGCCGAGGAGACCAAGCAGCCCGTACTCCAGGCATACGCCCTTTCCGTACTGGCCCGGATCGAGGCCGCCCGAGGGCAATCCGCGCAGTGCGTCGAGCACGCCCACCGATTTCGCGTGCTACTCGACGGCACGGGCGCGGAACTCGTCAGCCCTTACATCGAAGCCGCACTCGGCCTGCTCGAACTGGGTACCGGTAAAGCAGCTGAGGCCGCCGCACGCCTGACCGATCTGCAGCAGCGCGTGCTGCGATCAGGGCTGGCGGAACCCACAGTGCTACAGCACCAGCCCGACCTCGTGGAAGCGGCGCTCGCTGCCGGTGACCCCTCCGCCGCGCAGGCGGCTTCGGCCGAACTGCTGCGGCAGGTACGGCAAGCGCCCTCCGTGTGGGGACAGACGGTCAGTGAACGATGCCAGGGGTTGGTGCGGGCCGACGAGGATGCGCTGCGAAGGGCGACAGCGCACCACGAGCGCTTGCCGGACCCCTTCGCCAAGGCGCGCACCGATCTCGCGTACGGGCGACTGTTGCTCAGGACACGCAGGCGCGGTGCCGCCCGTCGCCCGCTCCTCGCCGCCCGGCAGGTGTTCGAGCGGCTCCGGGCCGCCCCGTGGACCACCGCCGCCGAGGAGGAGCTTCGAGCAGCCGGAGCCAGAACCCCCGCCCGCCACGGTCGTGCCACGGCCCCGCTCACCGAGCGCGAGACCCAGGTGGCAGTCCTCGTCAGCAAAGGCCACACCACTCCTGAAGTGGCCGCCGCGTTGTTCCTGTCGCCCAAGACGGTGGAGTACCACCTCAGCCGGATCTTCGCCAAACTCTCCGTTCGCTCCCGCACCGAACTCGCCGGCCGGCTCAGTACCTTCCCCCAGGGCGACTTCTCATGACACGTCGTCCGGTGCGCCGCCTGGACGAGCACCGGACCGTACGACGCCACACCCCGGGATCCGCCGTTTATTGGACACTCCCCCCTGGGCGGTACGAACGGAGGATCGATTTTGGCTCGCTGTCACGGCTTGTGCTGAACGGAAAGGCGCAGGTGCATGTGTGCTTGACAGTGTCAGGGGATGGGGTCGTCAGCCTGCTCGTGGACCGCGTCCGGTTTGACGATCTTTCGGACTTTCCACCTGCGTGATACACCGATCGACCAGATGGCCGCATAAACGATGGCGAACAGTGCAAGGAGGCTGGTGGTGTCGGGCATACCGATGGCGACCGCGAGGGGAGCCACGGTCAGGGACGACACGCCCTGGAAAGCGGAGGAAAGGCCGAAGACGAGCACCATGACCCGCCCGCGAATGTGGTCCGGAGTCGTCACCTGGAGACCGTTGACGGCGAGAATCGCACAGCCGCCGACACCGATGTGGCCGATCAGGGCTGCGGCCATGCCCGGGCCGAGGCTTGTGGCGTGGGCCAGGGCCAGGTATCCGAGGCCGAAGAGCGCCAGGGCGGCTCCGGCCACGTGCAACCGTCGGCGCACCGACCCGGCAATGAGCCGTCTGCCGAGGAAGGGGCCGAGGACAGCGCCGAGCCCTTGTGTCAGATACAGGACGCCTACGCCGGCATCACCGACGTGAAAACGGTCGAGAGCATAGACCGGCAGCAGGCCGACCATGCCGTAGCACAGACGCAGTCCTGCAGTCAGCCAGAGAAAGGCGGCCACCACCGGGGTGGTCCGTACAAAGGTCCAGAGTTCGGCGGTGTCGGCCAGTACCCGGATACGGCCGGTCGTCATTGCCTTGGAGAACGGGCGCTTGATCCTCGTGATGAGCAGCGCGGAGACGGCGAAGGACACACCGTCGATGAGGAGAGTGGCCGAGGTGCCCCATGCCGCGGTGACCACGCCTCCCAGCCCGGCTCCCACGAGCAGGCCCGCCGAGTAAAGGCTGCCGAGCAGGGTTGTAGGTCCGCAATCGGAATGTCCTGTTCCAGTGTGGTGACCTGCACTTCATCCGTCATCTCATTCGAGGGACAGGGCATTTCTGTCTCACGATCTTGTCCCTTGGCTTGGTGGCCCCTCAGGCGGACCAGCGCTGATCATCCCGAACCTGCTCCTCCACGGCCGCCCGCCGTCCGCCCGGAAGATCCGCGAGCGCATCGTGCCCCTCATACTCGCCAGTCGTGAGCCGGACGCGCTTGGCGGCTCCGCGAAGGCTCTTCCCATCGACCGCCAGGCCACGCAGCCGGCCCTCGGCTCGGTTGCGGCGGTCGGCGAGCCAGCGGCCCACCGCCAGGTCCAGTGCGTCGCCGTCGATCCGGGCCAGTAATCGCCGAACCGTCGTTTCCGCAGGCAGGGACCGTTTGGGGAACAGGGGGTCGAGTCGCACGCCGACGTGTTCCAGCACGTGGGGCGGAGCATCGGTGATCCACTCGCCGACCGCCGGCAGTGATGTCGCCCCCGCCGGCACCGCGCAGGCGGTCAGGGCAAGGACGACGACCAGAGCGTGGCGCACTCCGCGGGGATCGCGCGGATCGGGCACCTGAGCGAGGCGCTCCAGCTGCCCGGGCACTTCGTCCGGCGCGCCCTCGGGATGCTCGCGGAGTTGGTCAAGGGCAGGCGGGATCAGCGATGATGCTTCGGCAGGCACGGTCTTCCAGGCAGGTCACGGGGCGTCGAGAACTCCATGATCTTGGCGGCCGTGCCTGTCCCGCTCTCCGGGCCGATCAACCTGGCAGACAGTCATGAACTGGACGCTCAGCGACTACGCCGAAGCCCTGGATGGGCACACCCGAGCCACCGTCGGCCGGCCGGATTGCTACGGTGACAGGAGGAACTGACAGCTCGGCTGTCCCGCGCGGGGAACCACAATGGACGGGATACACAACATGCAGGAACTTTGGAGCCGATTTGAAGAGTGGCTTCGACGGAACGCGCCGGGCGATTATTCTACGCTCCGCCCAGGAGCCTCAGCCGTTGATATATCCAGGCTGGAGAGCGGAGTTGGTTTCCCGCTCCACGGTGAACTGAAGTCGCTTCTCTCGGAACACAATGGTGTCACACCGCGCAGGTCCAGCATGACGCCCGGTGCCTTTCTTCTCGGGTACAGCCTTCTGGATACCGAAGGAATCCTGGAATGGCATCAGAACCTTTCCGCCATGGCGCACGAAGCGGTCGAGGAGGGTTACGAGGAAGAAGTGGTCGGGCGCACCGCACACACCCAGTGGGTTCCCTTCGCTCAGTCCCTCACTGGTGATCTGCTGTTCGTCGATCACCGTACGGGCCACTACGGAGAAGTCGGCGAGATCTCGTTCGGCGATCCCGAGTACCTGCCGCTCTGGCCGTCCATGACTCTGATGCTGACTGACCTGTGCAACGCGGTGGAGGGATCGCTGCGGCTGCCGACCGCGCGTCGTCGCCCGTCGGTCCATGAAGGGCGCATGCTGGAGTGGGTCACGGGCTGACCCACGAAACGAAGCGTCCTGCCGGATCACCATGATCCGGCAGGACGCTTCGCTTTAAGTCCCGCTGTCAGGTGATGTTGCAGACCGACTTGATGTCGCAGTACTCGAACCCGGTCTGGACGAAGTACGCGTCATTGTCGAGCAGGCGCATCTCGGAGGTGAACCGCCCGAGGTCGCCACCGGCATCCGTGTTCTGCCTAGCCGGGACCGCGGCGCGGCCGCAGATCTCGTTCCATGTCGGATACGGGTAGTTGTTGTCGAGCTCTAGCATCCAGCTGCCGTCGGATTGCTTGTCCGCGTAGAACTGCGCGCAGTACTTGCCCGAGGACAGCGTCATCCCGCCGCTCTCACGGGATTTTGCGAACGGGTACTCGTCGCAGCTGGTGCCGTCCGCGTTCGGGTGTGGGTTCCACTCCGCGACCGCGAGCATGCACATCTTGTCCCGGTTTTCCTTTGCCTTCGTCTCATCCGCCAGGCGGTGCAGCGGCTTGTTGTGCTGCTCGCTACCAGGGTGGGAGGCCAGCTTCTCCATGAGCACCCAGTAGTACGCGGCAGCGGCCGGGTACTTCTTTGTATTCATCTGAAGCGTCGGGCTGTAGTTGGGGAACACGCATCCGGTGTTGCCGCCCACCTTGTTGTCGCAGCGGACATCGAAGGCCCTGTTGCTCCACTTCGGGACGGCCTGAACTCCGGCGCTGGGCGTGGACCAGGTGGTGTCCCAGGTGAAGTCCAGCTTCGATTCGCCTCCGGTGGTCTTGTTCCAGGTGTAGGTGTTGGTCCGGGTGGCGACGTGTGTGTCACCGGGGGTCCAGGTGGTGCTGCCGATCCAGGGGCCGGTGCTTTCGGTGCAGTCGCCGGTCGGCCAGCAGTCCTCCGCGAACGATGCGAGCGTGGTGGAGGTGAGCCCCGTCATGTTGACCAGAGACAGCTCGGTCCACGTGGTGAACTCGTTGGACTTGGGGCTGAGGTTGATCTCCTGGATGACCTTCATCGTCGCGTTCCCGACGGGGACGCCGTCGCGTGTCGCGGTCAGCGGAAGCAGGCCGCGCAGACATCCTTGCGTTCTGGTCTGCATGGCCGCGCCGTTGACGTTCGAGCACCATCCGACGGGGCCCGCAGCCGCCGCGGCGGCGCTCCTGAGCGTGTTCGAGGACTTGGCCTTCCCCTCGTCCAACGGGACGTAGGAGCCGCACCAGCTGATCCTGTCGCGACCGGTCGCGCACGTCTGCTCCCCCGGCTCAGCGGCCGCCGAAGCCTTCAGCGTGGCGCCCGCGAGGACTTCCTTGGCGTCCTGAGCG